>NVWW01000102.1 GCA_002746335.1 Flavobacteriales bacterium
AGAAATGGTCATACAATCAGCAAGCAAGACTAAATGCGTGGTAACAGCAGAAGAACACAATGTTTATGGAGGTCTTGGTGAAAGTATTTCTGGTTTGTTAGCTAGGAAATTACCTACTCCTATGGAAATGGTTGC
Organism: Flavobacteriales bacterium; assembly: GCA_002746335.1. Lineage (GTDB taxonomy): Bacteria > Bacteroidota > Bacteroidia > Flavobacteriales_H. The sequence continues at coordinate 136 of NVWW01000102.1, forward strand.
TGTTCAGGATTCGTTTGGTGAAAGTGGTACTCCTGATCAACTCATGACTAAATATGGACTCGATACTTCTAACATTGTGGATGCTGTTATCAAAGTGGTAGATAGAAAAAAGAACCACGAACTCGTTAGTGCTTAAGTCACTCTTGCCTGATATTTTCTAACTCATAGTTTTTAATTACTTTTAGTTATTCCTTATATGAATAGGAGTGAAACAGCTTTAAGCATTAGCATGTCTATATCTGATTCAGATATCCTGAATAAATTTAGAGCGAAGGATACAAGTAATGAAGCATTTAATCAACTGGTATTAAAATATCAGGAAAGGCTGTATTGGCATATTCGAAGAATGGTGATCGATCATGATGACGCAGATGACGTGCTTCAAAATGTGTTTATTAAAGTTTGGAAAAGCTTGGATCGGTTTAGGGAAGAGGCAAAATTATATACCTGGCTCTACCAGATTGCCACTAATGAGTGCCTCACTTTTTTAAAAAAGAAAAAAACACGGTATTTTTTACCAATTAATGATGTCGAGGCGGAGCTAGAACAATCCATATCAAATAGTGATTATTATAGTGGTGATGAGATTCAGGAAAAACTACAAAAAGCACTTTTAAAATTGCCTGAAAAACAAAGATTGGTATTTAACATGAAATACTTTGAAGAAATGAAATATGACGATATGTCTGAAATATTGAAAACTTCAGTTGGAGCGCTCAAAGCATCTTACCATCATGCAGTGAAGAAAATTGAAAACTATCTAACAGAAAATTAAACCTTTTATAATTTTGAATGTCTTATTAATAGATGACAAACAAGGAAAACATATCAGATAATTTAAAGGAGACCGCGCCAAAACTGGCCTCTATCAATAAAGAGGAAAGTCCATTCAAAGTTCCTGATAATTATTTTTCTACATTGCCTGAAAAAGTAAGGTCGAAAACTGTTGACCTTGAAAATGGCAAAACGAGTCTTTGGGATGTTCTGTTACAATATCGCTTAAGACCTCAATTAGCTGTAACAATAATTATAGTTATTGGTGCATTTGGATATTGGTTTTACAATACAAATTATTCTGATGATATTACCCCTGATTACACGGCTATAGCTGGTAATATTTCTGACGAAGATATTGAGAAATACATAGCACTTAACTTGGATACTTTTGATGATCAAATGTTGGGTGAATACGTGTCGTTGATGAACGGAAATGACTATACTGAAGAAAGTGAATTTGATAAAGAATTAGAGGAATATATTTTAAATAACATAGATGAAAACTTAATTATGGAGGAATTATTATTATGAAAACAAGAATGTTAACCTTGAGCGCATTTATGTTAGTTTGCTTGCTGTCACTTAATTTAACATCTCAGGCTCAACAAGAGCGCGGAATGTTAACATCTGAGGAAAAGGACAAAATGGAGTCCTTTAAGATTGCTTATTTAACGCGGGAGTTATCACTAACTCCGGATGATGCCAAGATATTTTGGCCAGTTTATGATCAATACTCAAAGGAGCTGGACAAACTGCGCAATGAGCGGATGAAAGAAAGAGATGATGCTAAAAGAGATTTTGATAATCTTTCTGATAAAGATATGGAGAAGGTTGTTGATGGAGAGATCATCTTTAGGCAACGCGAGTTAAACATCCAAAAAAAGTATCACGATGAATTTAAAAAGGTGTTGCATGTAAAAAAAGTAGCAAAGCTTTACATGGCGGAACAGAATTTTAAACGGAAACTATTACAGCGGATGCGCGAAAAGCGTGGCCAGGGAGCTCCGCATAGAGGAGGGCTTAAAAGGCCATAAACAAAAGGGATAAGAAATATAAAGCCTACTGATTTTCAGTAGGCTTTTCTTATTTTTGCTCTATGCCTACCAACTTGGAAATATTCCACTCCAACTTAGCACTTCCTGCAGATGATCCTCCATCATTGGAGATTATCCGGGCCGAAGGAATGTACCTTTATGATCAGGATGGCAAAAAATACATTGATCTCAACTCAGGAATTTGTGTAAATAATTTAGGGCATCAACATCCTAAAGTTCAGAAAGCGATTAAAGATCAACTGGATAAATTTTCCCATGTCATGGTGTATGGTCAGATGTTATTGGATCCCCAGTTGCAATTGACAAAGACCTTGACAGATTTACTTCCTGATAGTTTGAGTTGTAGTTATTTTGTCAGCTCGGGAAGTGAAGCGGTTGAAGGATCACTGAAACTGGCCAAAAGATATACAAGAAGGTCTAAAATAATTGCTTGCAATAAAGCTTATCATGGAAGTACGCAAGGTGCTTTGAGTATAATGGGAAGGGAGTATTTCAAACAAGCGTTTCGTCCTTTGTTACCTGATGTACACTTTATAGAGTTCAATAACCAAAAGGACATTGAATTGATTGATGAAAAAACAGCTTGTGTCGTTATTGAAGCAATTCAAGGTGGAACAGGGGTTATTACTCCGGAGAATGGTTACTTGAAAGCTGTTAAAGATAAATGCACTGAAGTTGGCGCATTGATGATTTTAGATGAGATTCAAACGGGAGTTGGACGAACTGGAACCATGTTCGCATTTGAGCAGTATGATTTTGTACCAGATATACTATTGTTGGCAAAAGCATTAGGAGGAGGAATGCCACTTGGAGCTTTTATTTCATCAAAAGAAATAATGGATAAGTTAAAGACAAACCCCGTTCTTGGACATATTACCACTTTTGGTGGACATCCGGTTTGCTGTGCTGCAGCCGTTGCTACTTTAGAAGCAATTCAAAATGAAAATATTTTAGAGGCTGTAAAAAGCAAAGGTGAGTTATTTAAACAATTGTTGATTCACGAAAAAATTAAAGAGGTAAGGGGAGAAGGACTTATGATAGCTGTTGATCTTGGAGAAACAGATTATTGCCAGGAAGTGATCAGAAAATGTATTTCAAGTGGCCTGTTCCTAGATTGGTTTCTGTTTGCTGATCATTGTATAAGATTGTCTCCACCATTGATCATTAATGAAGAGGAGATAAAGGATGCTTGTCACAAAATTTTGGAAGCCCTTTGATCTATTTAAGTTCCAATTCATAGTACTTGATCCCTTCGGTAGGATTAAAACGATATGCACCAATTTCTGTGAACCCGAATTTCTGGTAAAGCTCTTTAGCGGTTTTCATCCAGGGATGTGTATCTAATCGCATTAATGAATAATCGTTTTGTTTAGCAATGGCTATCAATTCGTCAACTAATTGCTTGCCGATCTTTTTTCCCAGGTATTGCTTTTTAACATAAAGTCTTTTCATTTCACAAATACTCTCTTCTGTTTTTCGATAGGCGATACACCCAGCTGGGTCATCTTCATAGTAGGCAATAAGCAAACACCCGTCTGGAGGTTCATATTTCCCAGGTAGAGAATCAATCTCAATTTCGTAATCTCCTAGTGCCTCATCATGATTCCGGATTGAGCCATATTCCATTAAAAGAGATCGAGTATCAGATAGTTGGTGCTCAGTTTTAACTTGTTGGATGCTAATCATTAGTACTAATTCAATATATCTATTATAGTTTCAGCTAATTTATCCGCAGCGGGTGGATGAAACCTAAACCAAAGTTCAGGCTCAATTAATTCCAATTCCGTTACAGCTAATTGATCATCATTGTCGGTAATCACATCAACTCTTGCATAAGTTGGCAATGGATCACAAACTAAGACAGCTTTTTCTGCAAATTCAATTTCTCCTTGTGTAGGATTGTACCGATGCACCGTGCCTCCAAAATCATCCTGAACTCTAAAATCTCCTGGCTTGGCAACTTTTAGAACAGCATGAGTAAATTTACCTCCAAATAACATATACGCTACTTCACCTTGCTCAACTACATTAAACTGAAAAGGTTGGAGCATCATAGTTTCTTTGTTAATTAACTCTTGAAAAACAATTTCATGTTCTGATAAGCTATCTTGATTTAACCTATAAGTATGTCTTGCTGCCCCAGCTATTGCTGGTTTTAGTACAGTTTCTTCCCAATTATTTTTTTCATGAAGTTCCTGCAAGTTGATTGTTTCCCCTGGTTCTATATAAACAGTAGGTGTAGTATTTATTCCATTATTTGAAAGGTCTTTTAAGTAATGTTTATCAATATTCCAGCGTATTTGCTCTGCAGGATTGATAAGCCTTGTTTTCATTGAAACTTCATTTAACCAGTTTGAAAATTCATCAAACCGATGAAAATAATCCCATGTAGTTCGGAAAAGCGCAATTTCCGTGGAGCTCCAATCAAAATTCGGATTTGCCCAATCTACTCGTGTAACTTTTAAACCCTTTTTTTCTAACGCATCTTTAACCATGCTATCCTCCGTAAGGATATTTTCAATATACCAATCTACTTCCGTTGGCTGGTGATATCTTGACTCAGTTAGTAATACAACATCGAAGTCTTTCAAAATTCTAGGATTGATTATTTAAACAGCGCAATTTACGCAGTGACTGGTTTGAGGCATTAAAAACATTCGGCCTATGGGAATTGGATTTTTGCATCTAGCACACAACCCAAACCCTTCTTTATCTACCTGAGTCAGTACATGTTTGAGATTGTTCAATTTACTCTCTGCTTGTCTCAATGCAGCTTCTGTTATACTTTTGTTATTAATAGCATCCATTCTGGACAATCTTCCAACGGCTTTATCAAATGCTATAGGTTTAGTTTGTTCTTTATATTCTTCAATGGTCTTTTCAGTTTTTTTTATCTCCTCAAAAACCTTTGTTATTACCTCTTTTTTTTGATCGTTATTCATTAATAAAGTATTATTATAGAGTATAAAAGTATAAATTAAGGTTTATAATTAGAAATAATAGAAATTATCTCTTTACTTAATATATTTGCAATCCGTAATAACTAAATAGAAGGAATAATGGAAAATATAACAGTAATCGGATCCGGAACTATGGGTAACGGAATTGCTCATGTTTTTGCTCAAAATGGACATAAAGTGTCATTGGTAGATATTTCGCAAGATGCATTGGATAAGGCTATGGCAACAATAGGAAAGAACCTGGATAGGATGGTAGCAAAAGAGAAAATATCGGAATCAGATAAGGAGAATACTTTGGCTAATATCACAACCTCAACTGATGTGGTAAGCGGTTCTAAAGATGCAGATCTCGTAGTAGAAGCTGCTACAGAAAATTTAGATATAAAACTTGACTTATTCAGAAAACTAGATGAGAATTGTAAGCCTGAATGTATTTTGGCTTCAAATACTTCTTCTATTTCAATCACAAAAATAGCATCAGTAACGAGTAGACCAGATAAAGTTATTGGTATGCATTTCATGAATCCTGTACCGGTAATGAAATTGGTAGAGGTGATTAAAGGATATTCTACATCTTCTGAAGTAATGGAGATTACAATGGAAACTACAAAGAAGCTAGGTAAAGTTCCCGTTGAGGTTAATGATTATCCCGGATTTATAGCCAATCGAATTTTATTACCCATGATCAATGAAGCAATTTATTCATTGCATGAAGGTGTTGCCGGGGTTGAAGAAATTGACACAGTTATGAAATTGGGAATGGCTCATCCAATGGGGCCTCTTCAATTGGCTGATTTTATCGGACTGGATGTATGTTTAGCGATAATGAATGTTCTTTATGATGGATTCGGAAATTCTAAGTATGCTGCATGTCCATTATTGGTGAATATGGTAGAAGCCAAGCACTTAGGAATTAAAACTGGGAATGGCTTTTATACATACGGACACGGCACTAAAGACCTGGTTGTTGCTGATAGATTTCAAAAAGAATCCAAGACGAAAGAACTAGCTTAGCTTTAATCTCTCCATTTTGCTTGTAAAGAAGAAAGACAACTTATTAATAGCATTAATCCTATTAGTAACATTTGTTGTATTTCTTCCATCCTTAAATAATTCCTTTACCAATTGGGATGATAACCTATATGTTACGGAGAACCTGGATATCCGTGATATGTCCGTCACAAGTTTAAAGAAGATTTGTTCAAAATTCTATGTAGGTAACTATCAACCGGTTACTATATTTTCTTATGTTATTGATTTCGCTATAGGAGAATTAAACTCTAAAGTTTATCACTGGAGTAATTTGATCTACCACCTTCTAAATACAGTTTTGGTATTTATCTTAATAAGATTGATATCCAAAAGTGTAATTGCTGCGTTTTTAACTTCAATTTTATTTGGAATACACCCTTTACACGTAGAGTCCGTTGCATGGATCTCAGGAAGAAAAGACCTCCTTTTTACAGGATTCTATATAGGGTCATTGATATTCTATTTGAAATACTTGGATGAGGGGAACAGTAAAAAGCCTTATTTTCTTTCATTAGTGCTCTTTTTGTTTTCGCTTCTTGCAAAGGGAACGGCAGTAACTCTTCCGGTAATCTTAATTTTAGTTGATCTCTTTAAGGGGAAAAAATTTGAAAAGAAACTATTAACGGATAAGATTCCATTTTTTGCGTTGTCAATATTGTTTGGTTTGATAGCAATCAATTCTCAGGAATCTCTAGGAAAAGCAGTTGAAGTCAATGCTACTTTAACAGGTTTAGATAGCTTTTTTATTGGTTGTTATGGATTCATGATGTATTTCGTGAAGTTGATTGTTCCCTATAAGTTGGCCTGTTTTTACCCTTACCCTATCAAAGTTGATGGTAGTTTACCAACCATATTTTACCTGTCTGCACTAATAAGTTTAGGAATATTAGGGTTGGCGTTATACTTAGCTAAAAGGTATAAAGCTGTACTTTTTGGGGTTGGCTTTTTTTTAGTAAATATCTTTCTACTATTACAGTTTTTTCCAATTGGAGGGGCTGTGATGGCTGACAGGTACAGCTATTTGTCTTTTATTGGACTGTTTTTTATAGTTGGCCATTTTGGAGATCAGTTATTCAATAATGAAAATTATAAAACACTTGGCTTGATATTATTTTCACTGATATTATTGGGCTTTTCGTTTATCACTTTTCAGCGTTGTAAAATATGGAATAACAGTGAGGTGCTTTGGTCTGATGTGATTGAAAAATATCCAGAAGCATCTGGGGCATATAATAATCGAGCGCAGTATTTCTTCAATGAGAAAAATGATTTTAACAGAGCATTCGTAGATTTTCAAAAATGTGTTGAATTAGACCCAAGTAATTATAAAGCATTGACCAGCATAGGGTTGATTTATTACTCAAGTAAAAACTATAAAGAGGCAATAAATTTTTACAGTAGGGCCATTTCAGTTAATAATTCCTATGCAGATGCATATTGCAATCGGGCCATTGTTTATAGTATTTTAAATAATTTTGACAAAGCTGAGGTTGACTACAATAAAGCGATAGAATTAAATCCTTCAGATCCTCAGAATTTCTTGAATAGGGCTAATATTTATACAGATCAGAGGCAATTTGAGAAAGCACTTAGGGATTATAACCGAGCAATTTTTATTAAGAGAGATTATTCAAAGGCCTACTACAATAGGGCATATATGTATTTATTGAATAATAAACCTCAAGAAGCTATTACCGATTTGAATACGAGTATACAAATAGATCCCAATTTTGGCTTGGCATATTATTATCGTTCAATGGCTTACTTTGAATTATTGCAATACGAGCTGGCTTCAAATGATGCCCTTAAAGCCAAATCTATGGGAATATTATTAGAAGATAATTATCTCTATATGATCAAGGAAGCTATAGAGAATGTTCAGTTTGAGAATTAGCCGATAGTGAATTACATCTTGTCCGGAACGTCAATTCCCAAAAGTTCCATTCCTAATTTTAAAGTTTTTCCTGCCAATTTGGAAATACATAGTCTGAGTAATTTTGTATTCTCTTCTTTAGCTCCTAAAATTGATAGCTCAGCATAGAATTTATTGTATAGTTTAGCCAGATCAAAAATATAATTGGCTATTAATGCAGGGCTTAACTCAGTTCCTGCGTCTGAAACAACTTGAGGGTACTTATGAATTTGAGAGATTAATTCAATTTCGATTGGTTCTAATTCAGTTTTATTGTCTGCAGTCCATGAGGTGGAGTTGTCGGATTTATTAAGAACAGACTGTATTCTTGCATAGGTGTATTGTATAAATGGTCCTGTATTTCCTTGAAAATCAATTGATTCTTCAGGGTTGAACAATATTCGTTTTTTTGGGTCAACTTTTAAGAGGTGATACTTGAGTGCACCGAGACCAATTGTTTGGTATAGCTCAGTTGCTTCTTCTGTAGTAAAGTCATCAATTTTACCTAGCTCCTTGGTATGATGTTTGGAAGTATTGAGCATTTCCTTGATCAAGTCATCAGCATCAACCACAGTTCCTTCTCTGGATTTCATTTTGCCTGATGGCAGATCAACCATTCCATAGGAGAGATGGTAAATTTTATCTTGCCAATCCGGATACATTTTATTGACGATAAGGTTCAATACCTTGAAATGATAGTCCTGTTCATTACCAACTACATATACAATCTTCTCGCAATCATATTCTGAAAGCCTCTGTTGTGCGGTTCCAATGTCCTGCGTCATGTATACTGAAGTACCATCAGAACGAAGTAATAGTTTTTCATCAAGCCCATCATTGGTAAGATCGATCCACACAGAGCCATCATCCTTTTTGAAAAACAATGATTTTTCCAGTCCTTCATCAACTATGCTCTTTCCCAGTAAATAAGTTTCTGATTCATAGTAAATTCTATCGAAGCTAACCCCTATGGCCGTATAAGTAGTATCAAATCCATCATAAACCCAGGAATTCATTTTTTCCCATAGTTTCCTAGATTCCAAGTCATTATCTTCCCACTTTTGAAGCAACTGTTGACATTCTTTCATCAGCGGTGCTTCCTTAACAGCTTCTTCTTCTGATTTTCCTGATGCAACTAATTCTGCAATTTCCTTTTTATATTCTTGATCAAACTTTACGTAGTATTCTCCAACAAAATGATCCCCTTTTGTATTGGTAGACTCTGGAGTAGCGCCATTTGACCATTTATCCCAGGCTATCATGGTTTTACAGATATGAATACCCCGATCATTTACTAAATTGGCTTTCATTACTTCATACCCATTGGCTTCTAGTATTTTTGCGACTGAGTATCCCAAAAAATTAGTTCTTAAGTGACCCAAATGTAATGGCTTGTTAGTATTGGGAGAGGAGTATTCTACCATTATGGACTTCCCATTAGTTTCAAATTTCCCAAAACGATCGTTAGTAGATGCCTCGGCTAGAAATTGACACCAATAATTATCCTCAATTTCTAAATTCAGAAATCCCTTAACAACATTGAAATCTTTAATGACCTTGGCATTTTCTTTTAAGTCTCCCCCAATTGCTTTACCTGTTTCTTCGGGAATTGTTTTAGAAATTTTTGTTAAAGGAAAGACAACTACCGTATGGGTTCCGGTAAATTCTTTTCTTGTGTCTTGTATTAAAACCTGATCTTTCTTTATGTCGTGGCCATATAATGCCTTAATCGCCATTAAGACTTCTTTCTGGATGGTTTCGTGCAGATCCATGCTAACCTTCAATAACTGCTGCAGCTTCCTCGATGATCTTAAATGTAGTTTTAGCCATCTTATTATCATCATCAAGCAATGGGTTCACTTCAACCACTTCGAGAGCACAAACCTTTTCGTCTTGAACTAAAAATTTAAGAAGACTTGATGTTGCTTCATCGGAAAGGCCGTTGGGAACAGGAGTTCCTGTACCGACTGATACAGAAGGATCCATACTATCCACGTCAAAGGAGATGTAGATCATATCGCATCCAGATAAGTAATTTAAGGTCTCTTTAGCAGTCTGTTCGGTACCAATTTCATTGATCTGTTCAACAGTTAACACTTTGATATTATTCTTTTCTATTAGGCTTCTTTCCTCATCTTCATATTCACGCAAGCCAATAAACACTATATTTTCATAGGTAATTTTGGGGACAATACTTCCAATATTCTTAAGTAGATCCCATTGCTCTATTGTGGCTGCATCAATATCATTCTTCTTTGATTCTAAATTGTCTTCATTTAATAAAAAAGCCAGAGGCATTCCATGCATATTTCCAGAAGGAGTTGTATATGGAGAGTGGATATCTGCATGTGCATCTATCCAAATAACTCCAATTTTTTTGTCAGGATAAGCCAGTTTCAATCCTAAAATAGTTCCTCCTGCTATGCTATGATCTCCAGAAAGTACTAGGGGAAATAAGTCTTGTTTTAAGGTCTTTTCAACATGAGCAGCTAATTTACTACAAACGCCATATACTGATTCAATGCGTTTTGCGTGTTCAAGTAAATGGTTTTGGGAGTTATTTAAAGAGTTAACTTCCACATTTTCTGATTCATGCCGTATAAAAAAATCACTTTTCCTTTCGGCCGCAGCTGTCTTGATCGCATCAATTCCTAAGCTTGCCCCCTTGGTTCCAGCACCAAACTCCGCTCGTACTTCAATGCTCTTTATTTTTCTCATCTAGGTGCCAGGATTATTTTTTGTAATTGGGAGCGCTAAGTTAGTATTTTTACCGCAATTTTATGAGAGAAACATTTATCAATCAATGAAGTAGGAAATTTGGTCAAAAACAGAAGGTTCTGTTTATATTAGAAATTTTCAAGCTGATAAAGGCTATTTTTTGTATCTTTGCAGCCTTATAATTAATAATTGATTAAAATTAAGAGTTATGGCATCTACTAAAATAGACAGAAAGGCTAGGAGATTAAAAGTAAGAGCCAAAGTGCGTCATCAAAAGATCAAGGTTGGAAGAATGACTTCTTTCAAGAAAATCGTTCAAGGGCAACCTGTTGAAAAACAAGCAACAGAAGCACCTAAGGCTGTAAAAGAAGAAGTAAAGAAAGTGGCAAAGGTTGAGGAAAAAGCTGAAGCAGTGGTAGAAAAGAGTGAAGAAAATTCAAAGGAAGAACCAAAAAAAGAAGTAACTGAGGAGAAAGCGGAAGAGCAACCTGAAAGCTAAAACAGGATGCTTAAGTTCCTGCCGTATTTAATTTTTATACTATTCTCATTTAATTCGGTTCTCAGTCAAAATACACTTCCTGATTTACAATATTTAAATTTTCTTGGTGGAGAAACTAACATAACCGACTTTAAAGGTAAAGTTGTTTATGTTGAAATATGGGCCAGCTGGTGCCATTTTTGCAAAAAGGAAATGCCTGCTGCAAAAAGACTGCACCGGCTTTTCAAAAAGGAAAGGGGTATTGTTTTTCTAAACATTGCCATTGATGAAAAGGAACCTGGATGGCGGCATGCTATTGCAAAAAAGAAATTTGGAGGAGTAAATCTCATTACTTTCAAAGGCTTTGAAAGTGAGATAATTAAACACTTTGATATTAAGGGAATCCCCCATTTTATCATGGTTGATAAAGAAGGTAACATTGTGAATGCTAATGCCAAACGGCCAAGCGATCCCCTATTAATTCGGGATTTAGAAAAACTTCTTGAGTAAAAACTCAAGCCTCACTCCACATTGATCAACATTTCATCTGTATCCAAATCATAAGTGTCGTATAAAGACATAACATGAACCAATACATTTTCTATGGAAATAGGAGAGCCAATAGGTATTTCAGTAATGTTGGTGTTTTTTATTTGTTTGCCATCTACCAAAATAACAAGTCCGGAACCTATTGCTTCCATTTTAGTGCCTTTGGTAATTAACAGTCCTGTATCTTCTCCAAGTCCAATGCCAAGCATACTTGGATTACTGGCGCATGCCTGGATCAGTCTTCCAATTCTTCCTCTTTTTACAAAATGAGTATCAACAATTACATTTTTGATGAATCCAAATCCTCCGGTTATTTGAACACTACCTTTTAGAAGTGACTCTTTGCTGCTCCCTTGATATATCATATTATCCGAAGATGCAGCCGCACCTGCAGAAGTTCCTGCAATTAAGAGGCTCTTATCTTCAATATACCTTCTTTGAATGGTTTCAATAAATGCAGTACCACCAAGAATTGAAGTGAGTCTCAATTGATTTCCACCGGTAAACCAAATAATGTCAGCTTTTTCTGTTCTATCCACAATTCTTTGGCTGTTGGCAGTTTCTCGCGCCTGAATATTCATGATATGAACATCAGCAGCATTAAGTTGACTAAATGCTAATATATACTCTTCGCCAACTTGCTCCGGAATAACGGAAGCAGTTGTAACAATTTCAATAGTTGATTTTTCTTTCTTAGGGGATTCCGAAAGAATTCTTTTAAGGATCCCTAATTCAAAAAAGTTAAGGTTGGTTATCTGAGAATAGGTTGGGTCACTCAGAGTACCTTTATCTACATTACCTCCAATAATAACTAACTTACCCTTAGGTTGCATCGCGAAAATTTTGGGTTAAATATAAAAACAATAAGGGGAGTAGTTACCAACAGATTATTAACAAAATTATATGGAAGTCAGGCTGAGGGGAGTCGAAGTCTATACGGTCTATGTTTCATTAGTCACCCTGAGGGGTAATTTATTACATAAAAAGCAATAAAGAATGACGCTTATCTTTGCAATTAAATTTATATGTAAACAGCAAAACAATAAGCAGCATAACAGTCACAAAAAAATAGTGTTAAAACCTGTCTCTGAGCTTTGTTTTAGGGTATGATAGTAAGCAATAATGGTGAATCTAATGATATCCCGAATGGTAGTAATATCCACAATTAAAATACTCTAGGCTTATTGAATTGCATAATAAAACCAATATGAGCAATTTAAGTAAAATTTTTCCAAACAGTGCGGGAATTGATATTGGCAGCAATAAAGTATACGTTGGCATAGAAGATCAACCCGTAAAAAACTTTAGAACTTTCACGGCTTCTTACCGGGAGCTTGGAGCTTATCTAAAGGAGCATAAAATCACCCATGTAGCCATGGAAGCAACTGGCATATACTGGGTAACTCTCTATGATATTTTAGAGGAGATGGGATTTGATGTAACCTTGGTAAACCCATCAGACAGTAAAAACCTACCAGGAAGAAAGACTGATGTACAAGATAGTCAGTGGATACAGCAACTATTTAGTTATGGGTTACTCAGAAAAAGTTTTGTTCCTCAAGAAATAGTTAGAAAGCTAAGAGTATATACTCGTATGCGTGAAGATAAATTGCAAATGTCCTCGTCTCACATTCAACACATGCAGAAAGCACTTATCCAAATGAATATCCGCATACCTGAAGTGCTATCCCAAACCCATGGAGCAAGTGGTATGGCGATGATAAAAGCCATACTTTCCGGAGAACGAGATGCTAATGTGTTATTAAGTTATTGCACTTCAGATTTAAGAAAACGAAAGGGTGCTGATATTTTATTAGCCTTGGAAGGAAATTATAAACAAGAGTATCTTTTTGAATTGCAGCAGGCTTATGATGGATATATGTTTTATATAGAGCAAGTACAGAAATGTGATTCGGAGGCTGAAAAGATATTGCAAGAGTATAATAGAAATACCAATAAGGATTATCAAGACAATAATCCAATAAAGCCTATACGCCATAACAAACCAAACATAAAGAATCTTCATGAATTACTATTGGGCATACAGGGAGCTAATCCTACCATATTACCTGGACTTACCGATTATAGTATGATGCGATTAACAGCAGAACTTGGCAATGATATTAAGCAATGGCCCAATGTAAAATGTTTTGTATCATGGTTAGGCTTAGCCCCAGGTAAAAACCAATCAGGTAAAATGAATAAGCGCAGTAAGAAAAAATCAGTTACAAGAGCCGGGCGAATATTTAAACAAGCAGCACAAAGCATTTTAATAAGTAAACAACCCGGATTGGGGGCTTTTGCCAGACGAATAAAAGCGCGAAGAGGGGCTGGAATAGCTATTAAGGCAACTGCAAGGAAATTAGCTGAATTATACTATAAAATGTTTTCTGAAGGAATGCAATATGTAGAACAGGGCGTAAAGATATATCAAGAAAGACTAGAGAGACAACAACTCAAGTTCTTAATAAAAAAGGCAAACCAATTAAATATGCAATTAGTTAGTGCTTAGACAGTTAGGGAAATACGTCAATGGTTGCGTAGTCGAAGAATATATGTTCCTAGTACTTTCAATGTTTCGACTTCGCTCAACATAACCACTTATAAAATAGTTGGATTTTGACCATTAAGTACTGTTCCTTTTTTGTAAGAAATAATCATTGGAATTTTTGTACCATCATGTGCTGTTGCCCAAATACGTTCTGATATGTAATTTTCTTTTTTGAATTTACCTCCTAATACTTCTTGTTCTTTTTTAATTTGCTCATGGATTGTGCTTTTACGGTTGCGGAGGGAGAAGCGTTGGATTTTAGAATATATTTCTTTTAATACACTTCTTTTAATTTTTCCAGATTCATTTTTAGGTATGCTATCTGTAAAAATAAAGTTCTGTGGAATTTTATATCTTTCAAGTGTTTTAATACAATGACTTAGTATT
>NVWW01000103.1 GCA_002746335.1 Flavobacteriales bacterium
CAAGGAAATCTTCTACTAATTTTAGTCTTTTTACTAATTTCTTTCTTCTAGTTTCAGAAGCAACTTCTGCTATTTCACTTCTTAAAGTATTTTTTATTTCTTCTAAATCTAAGCCCGCTAATAAATCTTTTACAGCTTCAGCACCAATCATTGCAGTAAAGCTATCTTCACCATATTCATCAAGAGCTTTATAATATTGATCTTCTGTTAAAGACTCATGCTTAGCAAAAGGAGACATACCTGGATCAGTGATAATATGAGACTCAAAGTATAAAATGCGCTCTAGTTCCTTAAGAGGAATATCTAAAAGCGTACTAATTCTTGATGGAAGAGACTTTAAAAACCATATGTGAGCTACAGGTGCTGCTAAATCAATATGCCCCATTCTTTCACGTCTCACCTTTTTTTCAGTGACTTCCACCCCACAACGGTCACACACGATGCCTTTGTACCGTATTCTTTTGTATTTTCCGCAATGGCATTCCCAGTCCTTCACCGGCCCGAAAATCCGTTCACAAAACAAGCCATCACGCTCGGGCTTATAGGTTCTGTAATTGATGGTTTCAGGCTTCAGTACCTCACCACTTGAGCGCTCCAAAACTTCTTCGGGAGAGGACAAACTGATAGTAACTGTAGAAAAGTTGCTTTTTGCTTTGTTATCTGTTCTTAATGCCATGTTTATTTATATTAATTAATAATTAATCCAAAGAAATGCTTAGCCCAAGCCCTCTTAGTTCGTGGAGCAACACATTGAACGACTCGGGAATTCCAGGCGCTGGCATGTTTTCTCCTTTTACAATGGTTTCGTAGGCCTTTGCTCTTCCAATGACGTCATCAGATTTGACTGTGAGCATTTCTTGTAAAACGTTGGCTGCGCCAAATGCCTCGAGCGCCCATACTTCCATCTCCCCAAAACGTTGTCCACCAAATTGCGCCTTCCCGCCAAGAGGCTGCTGCGTGATGAGCGAATAAGGTCCGATGGAGCGCGCATGCATCTTGTCATCCACCATGTGGTGTAATTTCAGCATGTAAATGATGCCAACGGTTGCCGGCTGGTCGAATTGCTCGCCAGTGCCACCATCATAGAGATAAGTCCTTCCGAATTTAGGAATTTCTGCTTTGGTAGCCAATTCGTCAATTTCTTCGAGCGATGCTCCATCAAAAATAGGGGTTGAAAAATTAATGCCTAATTTTTTGCCTGCCCATCCGAGCACAGTTTCATAAATTTGGCCAAGGTTCATACGCGATGGTACCCCAAGCGGATTCAGAACGATGTCAACAGGCGTTCCATCTTCGAGGAAAGGCATGTCTTCTGCTCGCACAATTCTAGCTACTATGCCCTTGTTTCCATGCCTTCCTGCCATTTTGTCTCCTACTTTGAGTTTGCGTTTCTGGGCTATGTAAACTTTGGCCAATTGCACAATGCCTGTGGGAAGATCATCACCAACGGTAGCTGCAAATTTCTCCCTCTTGTTAGCACCTTCAATGTCGTTGAGTTTAATATGATAGCTGTGTAGGAGTTTTTTAATCACCTCATTTTTGGCTTTATCAGTCGTCCATTTATTGGGGCTTATGCTTTCGTAATCAATGTTTTGCAGAATTTTTTGGGTAAATTTTATTCCTTTTTGCACCACATCTTCCTTAAAATACGTTTGAACTCCCTGCGATGTTTTTCCGCTCACCATTGAAAAGAGTTTATCCACGAGTTGTATTTTCAACTCAGCAGCTTTTTTCTGAAAGACCTTATCCATTTCATCTACCAATTGCTTTTCCTGTGCCTTTGCCTTTCTGTCTTTAATGTAGCGTGTAAAAAGTTTTTTGTCAGTAACCACGCCCCGAACAGAAGGTGGCACTTTGAGTGATGCGTCTTTCACGTCACCTGCCTTGTCACCAAAAATTGCCCTAAGGAGTTTCTCTTCTGGGGTTGGATCTGATTCACCTTTTGGCGTGATTTTCCCGATTAGGATATCGCCTTCTTTCACCTCACACCCTATTCTTATGATGCCGTTTTCATCAAGGTTTTTGGTAGCTTCTTCACTCACATTGGGAATATCGGCAGTGAGCTCTTCCAGCCCCCTTTTTGTATCACGTACTTCGAGAACATGACCCTCCATATGAATGGAAGTAAAAATGTCTTCGCGGACTACGCGCTCGGAAATCACGATTGCATCTTCAAAATTATAGCCCTTCCATGGCATAAACGCCACCATGAGGTTACGACCAAGAGCGAGTTCACCGTTTTGAGTAGCATAACCCTCGCACAACACCTGCCCTTTTTTCACTTTTTCCCCTTTTTTCACAATTGGCTTTAGATTGACGCAAGTGCTTTGGTTGGTCTTCATAAACTTGATAAGACGATAAGTTTTGGTATCACCATCAAAGCTTACCAGTTCTTCTTCATCGTTTTGGTCGTATTTGATAGTAATTTCATTGCCGTCAACATATTGAACAATGCCACTACCTTCAGCATTTATCAATATTCTCGAATCTTCTGCAACAGAACGTTCGAGGCCAGTGCCTACCACGGGCGATTCAGGATTCATTAACGGAACGGCCTGCCGTTGCATGTTTGAACCCATCAAAGCACGGTTGGCATCATCGTGCTCGAGAAACGGTATGAGCGATGCCGCAATGGATGCGATTTGGTTGGGAGCTACATCCATCAGGCTCACTTCCTTTGGTTCTACTACCGGAAAATCTCCTTCGAATCTTGCCTTAATCTTGTCGTTAACAAATTTTCCATTATCATTAATAGGAGCGTTAGCCTGGGCAATGGTTTGCTCATTTTCTTCTTCAGCACTGAGGTAAATTACTTTTTCATCAAACTGCACCTGCCCGTTTTCCACTGTACGGTAAGGCGTTTCAATAAACCCGAGTTTATTCACTTTAGCATAAACGCAAAGCGAGGAAATCAGTCCGATGTTTGGTCCCTCAGGAGTTTCGATGGTGCAGAGACGACCATAGTGTGTATAATGTACATCACGCACTTCAAAACCGGCTCTCTCACGTGACAAACCGCCCGGTCCGAGTGCAGACATCCTCCGCTTGTGAGTGAGTTCACTCAACGGATTAGTTTGATCCATGAATTGCGAGAGTTGGTTCGTTCCAAAAAACGAATTGATGACTGAAGAAAGCGTTTTGGCATTAATCAGGTCAATCGGGGTAAATACTTCGTTATCACGCACATTCATTCTTTCACGTATAGTTCGGGACATGCGCGATAAGCCAATACCGAACTGGTTGTAGAGCTGCTCGCCTACTGTTCTCACACGCCTGTTGCTGAGGTGATCAATATCATCCACATCTGTTTTGGCGTTGATGAGTTTGATAAGGTATTTAATGATGGAGATGATATCTTCTTTCGTCAAAACTCTTGTGTCATCACTAATTTCAAGGTTCAACTTTTTGTTAATGCGGTAGCGTCCTACCTCGCCCAAATCATATCTTTTGTCAGAAAAGAAGAGCTTGTCAATGATGCCTCTTGCTGTTTCTTCATCGGGTGGTTCGGCATTTCGAAGCACGCGATAGATGTGCTCAACCGCCTCAATTTCAGAGTTGGACGGATCTTTTTGAAGCGTGTTGTAAATAATGGCGTAATCTGCTGTATTGATGTCTTCTTTGTGCAGCAAAATAGTTTCAGAGCCCGATTCTATAATCATCTCGATATGCTCAGTTTCAATGACGGTTTCCCGATCAACGATGACTTCGTTTCGCTCGATAGAAACCACCTCACCTGTATCTTCATCCACAAAATCTTCAAACCAGGTTTTTAATACGCGCGCAGCAAGCTTGCGACCTTTCATGCGCTTAAGAGCTGCTTTGCTAACTTTGATTTCATCAGCCAAATTGAAAATTTCGAGGATTTCCTTGTCGCTTTCATAGCCGATAGCACGTAGCAAGGTAGTAACAGGCAATTTCTTTTTTCGGTCAATATAAGCGTACATCACACTATTAATGTCAGTAGCAAATTCAATCCACGAACCTCTGAACGGGATGACCCTTGCAGAGTACAATTTGGTGCCGTTGGCATGAAAACTTTGCCCGAAGAATACCCCAGGCGAGCGGTGCAATTGCGAAACAACAACTCGCTCAGCGCCATTAATGACAAACGAGCCACCTGGCGTCATGTACGGTATGGTACCGAGGTAAACATCTTGTACGATAGTTTCAAAATCCTCGTGCTCAGGATCCGTACAGTAGAGTTTGAGTTTGGCTTTGAGTGGAACGCAGTAAGTCAAACCTCTTTCAAGACATTCTGTGATGGAGTACCTTGGCGGGTCAATAAAGTAATCAAGAAACTCGAGCACAAAATTGTTTCGCGCATCAGTAATGGGGAAATTTTCGCTGAAAACCCTGAAAAGGCCTTCATTTTTTCGATTTTCAGGCGATGTCTCCAACTGGAAAAAATCCTGAAATGATTTTAATTGGATGTCGAGAAAATCTGGGTATTGCAATAAGTTTTTAGTGGAAGCGAAACTAACCCTTTCGGCTTTCTTTCTGGCAACTATCATAGATAGATATATAAAGTTAAAACTAAAATGAACTTGCTACAAACGCGACAAGGTTTAGTCCGTATCGGACTAAACCTCCGCGATTAATTATCTGATGATGAACTACTTAAGCTCAACTTCTGCACCGGCTTCTTCGAGTTGTTTTTTCATGGCCTCTGCTTCGTCCTTCGGAACAGCTTCTTTGACGGATTTTGGAGCCGCATCAACAAGTTCCTTGGCTTCTTTAAGACCTAAACCGGTAAGTTCTTTAACCAGTTTCACCACTGCGAGTTTTGACCCACCCGGAGCTGTGAGCACCACATCGAAGTCGGTTTTTTCAGCGCTACCTTCAGCGGCTTCACCGCCAGCAGCTGCAGGGCCTGCTACTGCTACTGCTGCAGCTGCTGGCTCAATGCCGTATTCGTCTTTCAGAATATCGGCCAGTTCATTTACATCTTTCACAGACAAGTTTACTAACTGGTCTGCGAACGCTTTTAAATCTGCCATTTTTATCTGTTTTTAATTGTTTACGAATTGATTAATTGTCTTTATTTTCTTCTGCCTCATCTTTTGATTCAGCTTCTCCTTCTGCTGACGCTTCGGGAGATTCGATTGTTTTTTCTTCTATTTGTTCTTGTGACGCCTCTGCATCGGGTTTGGGTTCTTCTTTTGCTTCTGAAGTTTCTGCACTTTGCTCAACTTCTGCCTCAGGCGTTGCATTCTGCTGCTTTTCAACTTCGGTAGATGAACCTACAGCTTCACTTCCTCCTTCAGCTAATGTTTTCAAAATACCTGTGAGTTTTGCTCCACCAGACTGCAGTGCTGAAATCACATTCTTAGCTGGCGATTGCAGTAGCATAATGACATCTGCAATCAATTCATTTTTGGACTTGAGACTGGCCAAAGGCGCCAATTGCTCATCACCAATATAGATATCTTCGTCAATGAAAGCCGCTTTGAGAATGGGTTTTTCACTTTTTTTTCTGAATTCTTTAATGAGTTTTGCGGGAGCATTACCCACTTCAGCAAACATGATAGACGTGTTACCTTTCAGTACATCATACAAGCCGCCCAGTTCTTTTTCGCTTTGCTCCATGGCTTTTTTCAACAAGGTGTTTTTCACCACGTTGAGCGAAACTTCCCTATTGAAAGCAAGCCGTCTCAATTTGTTGCTCTGCTCCACAGTCATTGCAGAAACATCCGCTAGGTAGAAAACCCTGTTTTCATTGAGTTTTTCGGTCAAGCCGACAATAGACTGATTTTTCTCTTCTCTTGTCATTTTCAAAAAAATTAGGCACCAACCGATTTGGGCTCCACTTTAACGCCAGGACTCATAGTACTTGAAATAGCAATGCTTTTCACATAAACTCCTTTCGCGGAAGCGGGTTTTAATTTTATGATAGTTTGTAACAACTCATTTGCGTTTTCGAATAGTTTTCCTTTATCAAAAGATACTCTGCCAACTGCTGCATGGATAATGCCGAACTTATCCACTCTAAAATCAATTTTACCCTTTTTCACATCGCCTACTGCTTTACCCACCTCCATTGTTACGGTGCCTGTTTTGGGATTGGGCATCAGCCCCCTCGGGCCTAATACTTTACCCAAGGCACCAACTTTGGCCATCACTGAAGGCATAGCGATAATGGAATCAATATCTGTCCAGCCCTTTTTTATTTTTTCGATGTATTCGTCCAGCCCAACATAATCTGCACCCGCTTGTTTTGCTTCGTCTTCTTTATCTGGTGTGCAAAGCACGAGCACTTTTTTCTCTTTTCCTGTTCCGTGAGGCAGCGTTACAGAGCCACGCACCATCTGATCGGCCTTTTTTGGGTCAACGCCCAAGCGAACTGCAACATCCACTGAAGCATCAAACTTGGCAAGGGAAATTTCCTTAATTAGCTTTGACGCTTCTTCTAATTCGTACAATTTTTCTGTCTCGTATTTTCCGAGCGCTTCCTTTCTATTTTTTGTCAATCTTACCATTATCAATTTCTATTTTTTAAGCAGGAGCTTGCCCACCACGAATGTGAATACCCATGCTGCGTGCTGTTCCAGCCACCATTTTCATGGCCGATTCTACTTTAAAACAATTCAAATCCTGCATCTTGCCTTCGGCAATAGTTCGCACCTGATCCCATGAAACCACACCTGCTTTTTCTCTGTTGGGTTCGCCAGCACCTTTTTTCTTTTTGGCTGCCTCAAGCAACTGCGCTGCTGCCGGAGGTGTTTTGATAATGAAATCAAAGGATTTGTCTATGTAAACGGTGATGACAACAGGCAATATTCTGCCAGGCTTGTCTTGCGTTCTACCGTTGAACTGCTTGCAAAAGTCCATGATGTTCACCCCTTTAGCCCCCAAAGCAGGGCCAACCGGAGGTGCTGGATTGGCAGCGCCTCCTCTAATTTGCAGTTTAATTAATCCTGAAACTTCTTTAGCCATTATATATGAGATTTGAGACTTGAGACTTGAGATTTTCTAATATTAATATTTTCCTCTCTCGCATCCATCTGCTTTTATTCTTTATCAACTTGCATGTAACTCAATTCAACTGGAGTTTTCCTTCCGAAAATTTTCACACTTACTTTGAGTTTTTTCTTTTCTTCATTAATTTCCTCAATGACACCACTGAAACTGTTGAATGGCCCATCAATTATCTTCACGTTCTCCCCTACAATGAACGGGATGTTGATTTCTTCTTCGCTTTCGGCCAACTCGTCAACTTTTCCAAGAATGCGATTAACTTCCGCAGGCCGCATCGGCAATGGGGGCCCTCCCTTTTCACCCCCAAGAAAACCAATCACATTGGTAAGGTTTTTAATAATGTGGGGAATTTCACCTTCTAGGGCAGCCTCAACCAATACATATCCAGGGAAGTAATTTCGTTCTTTGCTCACCTTCTTCCCACTTCTTATTTGGTAAACTTTTTCTGTTGGAATAAGCACTTGTGACACAAAATCATTCAACCCGAGTTGATTGATCTCAGCCTCAATCTGTTCCTTTACTTTTTTCTCTTTACCACTAATAGCACGAACTACGTACCATTTTCTTGTGATGTTTTTTGTTTCTTCAGCCATTTTTTAACCAAAAAATTCGTAAACCCAACGCAATACATTACTTGCAAAAAAATCCATTATATAAATAATGAGCGCAATGATGAATGTGGCCACCAGCACTATTATAGAACTGCTTTGTAGTTCGCCCCAAGTTGGCCATGATACTTTGTGCAGAAGCTCTTCGACCGCGCCATCTATGTATGCTTTGATTTTCAATTTTGAGTTTGTTTTTACGATTTATCAAACCGTTTTACTTTTTGCACGGGTGGGGCGACTCGAACACCCAACCTGCGGTTTTGGAGACCGCTGCTCTGCCAATTGAGCTACACCCGTGTACAACCGGCAGTAAGCAGCAAAGGCAGAGGCATTTTCCGCCCACTGCCTACTGTATTTGTTCAGTTACTTGATGATCTCAGTTACCTGGCCTGCGCCAACCGTACGACCACCCTCACGAATAGCGAACTTCAAACCTTTATTAAGTGCAATTGGGGCAATCAAATTAACTGTTATTGTCAGGTTGTCGCCTGGCATTACCATTTCACGGCCTTCTTCCAAGAAAATTTCACCGGTAACATCAGTTGTTCTCAAATAAAACTGGGGGCGATACTTATTATGAAACGGTGTGTGCCTCCCTCCTTCTTCTTTTTTCAAAATATAAACTTCTGCCTTGAATTCTCTGTGCGTAGTAACGGAGCCTGGTTTAGCAATAACCATCCCTCTATGAATGTCTGTTTTTTCAACGCCTCTGAGTAACAATCCAACATTGTCTCCTGCCTCTCCCCTGTCAAGGATTTTTCGGAACATTTCCACACCTGTAACTACAGATTTCATTTTTTCTGCACCAAATCCGAGTATATCAACTTCATCTCCAGTGTTGATAACGCCTGATTCAATCCTACCGGTAGCAACAGTTCCGCGACCGGTGATAGAAAACACGTCTTCAACAGGCATGAGGAAGTCCTTATCAATTTCTCTTGGTGGTATGGGTATATACTCATCAACAGCCGTCATCAGTTCTTCAATGGCTTTTATGCCGGCCTCTTCTCCATTAAGGCCTTGTAGTGCAGAACCTTGAATAATCGGAATGTTGTCGCCATCAAATTCATAGAAAGAAAGCAGTTCACGAATTTCCATTTCCACCAGTTCGATCAGCTCATCATCATCTACCATGTCCACTTTATTCATGAATACTACAAGATTGGGCACGCCAACCTGACGTGCAAGCAAGATGTGCTCACGAGTTTGCGGCATGGGGCCATCAGTAGCGGCAACTACCAAAATGCCTCCATCCATTTGTGCAGCACCTGTAACCATGTTTTTCACATAATCGGCATGGCCGGGGCAGTCAACATGTGCATAATGCCGTTTTTCCGTTGAATATTCAACATGTGCAGTATTGATGGTAATGCCTCTTTCTTTTTCTTCTGGAGCATTATCAATTGCGTCAAATTCAGTCACTTCTGCCAGCCCTTTGGCACTCAATACCTTGGTGATGGCAGCGGTTAACGTGGTTTTTCCGTGGTCAACGTGACCAATGGTCCCAATATTTACATGCGGTTTGGAACGGTCGAATTGTTCTTTAGCCATTTTTATTGATTTATCAGATTAATATTCAGATTTAATTATTTCCTTTTTATTATTATGCAGAGCCGATGACGGGAATTGAACCCATGACCTCTTCCTTACCAAGGAAGCGCTCTACCTCTGAGCTACATCGGCTTTTGTTATATTAGTAGTTAATTAGTATTTGTAAACTATATTCTAACAACCATTAAACATAACCGATAATTACCCACTTGAGCGGGAAACGGGATTCGAACCCGCGACCCTCAGCTTGGAAGGCTGATGCTCTAGCCAACTGAGCTACTCCCGCTTATAATTTGCGATTTTAGATAAATCTTCAACCTGCAATCGCAAGTGGGGAGAGCAGGATTCGAACCTACGAAGGCTTAGCCATCAGATTTACAGTCTGACCTCGTTGACCGCTTGAGTATCTCCCCGGTGCAGCTATTGGCCTTGAGCCGATGGAGGGATTCGAACCCCCGACCGACTGATTACAAATCAGTTGCTCTGGCCAGCTGAGCTACATCGGCATACCCGATTTTTCGGCCAACCGAGCTGCGTAAAACTCCACTAAAAAATGAACATAAAAAAACAGCCCTGTAAAAAGGGGCTGCAAATTTAGAAAACATATCTTGATAATCAAAAAATAATTTCCTATTTTTTTACTCTGTTTTAAATTTAGAAAAAAGCTAAACCGTCTTTAGCTTTCCCTTGTAGCGACTCACTTGCCTACGGATGGCTTCTACCGCACTATTAACTGCCTCTTCGAAAGTCTTGTTTTGACGCTTGGCAAACAATTCTTTGCCCGGCATATTGATCTTAATTTCAGTGATTTTGTTGGCCTTATCACCAGAATTATCGAGCTTCAAATAAACATCACCTCCCACAATCCCGTCAAAATAATTGTCTAATTTGTTGACTTTTTTATTGACATAATCTACTAATTTTTTATCCGCATCGAAGTGGATGGAATGAACATTAACTTTCATGATGGCCTCCTTCGTTTTATGCCCTAGGGTGGGCTTGTTTATAAATCGTTTTCAATTTCTCGAATGAATTATGCGTGTAAACTTGCGTTGCTGCAAGATTGGCGTGCCCCAGCAGTTCCTTTATCGCATTCAAATCGGCTCCGTTATTGAGCATGTGCGTAGCGAATGTGTGCCGCAAAATATGCGGACTTTTTTTGTCAATCGTTGTGACCGCACTAAGGTACCGGTTTACTACTCGATAAACAAATTTTTCATACATTTTTTCACCCCTGTCAGTCAAAAGCAGGAATTCGCTACTGAAATCTTTATTGTTCTTTTCTTTATTGTATTGCTCAATAACTGATTTCAATTGATTTGAAAAAGGGATGATGCGCTCTTTATTTCGCTTGCCGAGCACTTTAACCTGGCAAATGTGCAGGTCAATATCGTTATTTCTGATGTTGATAAGTTCGCTGAGGCGCATACCTGTTGCATAAAGCAGCTCCAATACCAACCGGTCTCTCTCACCAGCAAACCCTTCGGGAAAATCAAATTGATCAAGCAAAATGTCCATGCTGTTTTGCTCAATAAATTCGGGCAAGCGTTTTGATGTTTTAGGCGGCATAACCTTTTGCATGGGATTGTTTTGCACAATTCCTTCACGCAACAAAAATTTATAATACGTTTTTAGCGCTGCAAGTTTTCGGTTGATACTTCGATTCGAAATGTTTTGCTCCATTAGCACAACAATCCACGAACGAATCATTTGGTGATTGACTTCGCTTATTTTTTCAGTCTCAAAATGTTGCTCGAGAAATTGATGGAATTGCTCCAAATCAGTTTGGTACGAGTTGAGCGTGTGCTGTGAATACCGCTTTTCAGTTTGCAGGTATTGGAAGAATTTTTTCCTATGCATAAAAAAGCACCCAATTGACGGGTGCTTATTTAACGAAAATTTTGAGAAAATGTTTTATCCGATCAACTCTTCTGACCTGATTCTGCGGTAAATAGCCTTCTGCTTGGTAACCCTTTTTCTTACTGATGGCTTGATATATTGCTTGCGTTCACGCAATTCCTTCAGGACACCGGTTCTTTCATACTTTTTTTTGAACCTTTTAAGCGCACGGTCAATGTTGTCGCCTTCTTTTACTGGAATGATTAACATTTCGTTCTCCTTTTTTTAAATGGGATGCAAATTTAATAAGAAGATTTTGATTATCCCAAAATCAATTCAAAATTTCCCTTGCGATTACCAGTTTCTGAATTTCGGAAGTACCCTCTCCAATGGTACAAAGTTTAGAATCACGGTAGTATTTTTCAACGGGAAACTCCTTGGTATATCCATAACCTCCATAAATCTGAACTGCATCAGTAGCCACTCTCACAGAAACCTCTGAAGCATAATATTTCGCAAAAGCGGAATGTTTTGAAACCTTTTCTCCCCTGTTTTTCATATCAGCCGCCTGAAAGGTGAGCAACTCGGCAGCTTCGATTTGTGTTGCCATATCTGCCAGTTTGAAGGCAATACCCTGAAAATCAGAAATAGGCCGACCAAACTGCTCCCGCTCTTTTGAGTATTTCACCGATGCTTCGTAAGCGCCTTTTGCAATGCCCAATGCCAACGCTGCAATGGAAATGCGCCCGCCATCAAGCACTTTCATAGCTTGGACAAACCCTTCACCTGTTTTACCAAGCACATTTTCTTTCGGCACACGGCAATTGTCGAAAATTAATTCCACAGTTTCTGACGCGCGCATACCGAGTTTGTCTTCTTTTTTGCCCGAGCTGAAACCAGGCGTACCGTGCTCAATAACAAATGTTGTTATTCCATGTGAATCAAGCAACTCTCCTGTGCGCACCAGCACCACGACAATGTTTCCGCTTTTGCCGTTGGTAATCCAACATTTCGTTCCGTTAATCACCCAATCATCACCATCTTCCACAGCAGTGCATTTCATGCGCATGGCATCTGAACCCGTGCCTGGTTCAGTGAGGCCCCAAGCACCGATCCATTCGCCTGATGCGAGTTTAGGCAGCCAATTTTTCTTTTGTTCTTCATTGCCAAATTGCTGAATATGCCCTGTACACAACGAATTGTGAGCTGCCAACGAAAGCCCGATAGAGCCGCAGATTTTTGACACTTCTGAGATAGTTGTTACGTATTCCATGTAGCCCAATCCTGAACCTCCATATTCTTCAGGTACGAGCACGCCCATTAAACCTAATTCACCCAATTTGCGAAACACCTCTACGGGAAATTCCTGTGTTTCGTCCCATTTCATCATGTCGGGTTTGATCTCCTTTTCGCCAAAATCCTGAATCATTTTGGCTATCATCTGCTGGTTTTCGGTCAACTCAAAATTCATTCGTTAATCTTTAAAAGTTAATGTTTAGTAGGATATAAGATTGACAATGTTATCTGAATATGATTTCAATTTTTCAGCGCCATTCAAAAATGACAATTCAATCACAAAAGCAAATCCTGCGATGTTGCCTTTTTGCATTTTGACCAACTCTGAGGCAGCTACAGCAGTTCCCCCTGTTGCGAGCAAATCATCGTGAATAAGGACATTCCAATCTTTCTGTATCGTATCTACGTGCATCTCTACTTCGGCAAAGCCATATTCTAAATCGTAACTGTAAGTAATGGTTTTATAGGGTAATTTACCCTTTTTACGAACAGTAATGAAAGGAACATCAAGTTTTTGCGCCAACATCATCCCAAACAAAAAGCCCCTGCTTTCAACACCTAAAATGGCATCAATTTTTTCACCAGAAAAACGGGAGGAAAACGCATCAACAATGTCAAGGCAAAGTTTGGGGTCTTGCAATATGGGCGTAATGTCTTTGAAATTGATGCCTTTTTTAGGGAAATCAGGCACTTCACGGATAGTGTGTATTAAACGTTCTGCGAGCATTACTCTGTGGTCAAATAGGGTGCAAGTTTAGCAAAAAGCACGTCATTCACCAAATCGGTTTTTTTGATGTCTTCGATTAATGGATAATTGCCGTGTTTTTCACGGTAAGCGACTACCGCATTAGCCAAATTCCACTTAATGTAAATATGACTTTTCAGTTCTTCTGTTGTTGCTGTGTTGATGTTAATTTTCCGGATTTTAGAGGCATCAACTGAAATGTGGTTTTTGATGCCTTGGTAACGTTCTTCGTCCATCCCGTAAACTTCTTTCAACTGCTTTACGCTTTGGTAACCACCAAGCAAATCGCGGTATTTGACAATGCGTTTCGAAAAGGATGTGCCTATACCCCGCAGTTTTTTCAGTTCGGCAGTATCGGCAGCATTGAGTTCAATCATCAGGTTTTCGTATTCTTTTTTCCAAGATTTCTTTTCGTATTTAGGCTTTTCAGCCAAATTACCGGAAGGATGTGAAATTTCTTGCTTTGGCAAACTCAAATTGATTTTATTTGCTTCTGCTATAGAAACTTGATCACCTTTGAAAAAAGCGACTACAAAAGCTGATTCAAATTCTTTTTGTTTCGCTACATACTTGAATTTTTCCACTGCTTGAATTGACTTTCCCCAACCGATAGTGTATTTGTAAAGCCCGTTCACTTTGTTCTCTTTCACTCCTGTTAGCCCTTTGAAATTTTCAGGTTTTACATCAATTTGAGTTGAAGATGATAGCAACTGAACTTTAAAAACAGCGTAATTTTCTTTTTTAGTTTCTCTTTTTTCCTCAGGTATATCAATGTAGGGTTGGAGCTTTTCGTATAATTCATCACTGATGATGTACATCTTTTTCACATCTTCTTTACTACGAAATTTACCCCCCTTAGCTTCATAGTTGTAAATAACCTGTACTTGCTTTTCACTCAATCCCAGTTTTTCCCATTGTTCAACAGCAAGATTATTAGGGTTGAATTTAAAATATTCGATGTGCGCTTCGCTCTTCTTTTCTGTATTTTTTGAATAAAATTTCTTTTGAGAATCTTCTTGATTTTGCGCAGTCAGAAAAATATCAATCTCTTCTTCAAATTCTGAGAAATCAGTAGTTGTTTTCGAATAAAACCAATGCATGAAATTAATCGCAAAAAGCAACAAGACAATAATTGAAAGCAATACCAAAATACCATTGCGTTCACGCCTGTTAAAAGTGAAATAATCTTTTATTTCTTGTTTCATTTAATCTTCGTAATGCGAATTTGTACGAATTTACAAATT
>NVWW01000104.1 GCA_002746335.1 Flavobacteriales bacterium
TCTCCCCAATCTGTGCATCGTTGATTTACTGTTCAACAAAGGGCCTAAAAGCATTGATTATCTGAAGTTTATAGCTGAAAGAGTTTAAATTTTTGGTATTTTTACGCTTTATAAATTGAAAATGCCATCCATGAAACACTCAACGGCACATGACATTATAGTTGCCCTGTCTGTTTCTATTTTGATATTTGTCTCTGGTGGATGTAAAAAGAATTCTGATCGTTGTGAAAATCTTATGATAAAATTGCCTGATGATGACCAAATGTTGGTGCCCGATACCATCAAAGATTACCTTGTATTTCAGTTGGGTTCTTACTGGGTCTATGAAAACACTTATGACAATGCAAAAGATTGTGTATATGTATCTGTCGGAAACTGTATAATTAATGACAGTACATATACAGGTTGTAATTTTGATACTGGAAAAGAAGAATCGAAAACTATTCCAATGGAAAGGTGCACGACATCTTACGCATCTTCTGTTTATCCATATAGCTTTTCGGATATTATTTATACTCAGGGTAGTTCAAACTATTTAGCTATTACAAGAAATTCTGGCACTTCAGATGCATATGATTTTTTGTTTGACCAAAACTCATTAAATACCTATGCTCATACCTATCTTAAATCAATGCAAATTGATTCAACAATATACACTGATGTTCTTTGGCTTGAACCTAAGATTAGTTTTATCTATAACTCTTCGGTTGGTCAGGATCTTATGATTTATTATTTCGCTAAAAATGTTGGATTGATTAAACGTGAAAAAACAAATAGCCCTGAAGAGGATTGGAAATAACGAAAAGTAACATAGTTCAATAAAGTACAGATTACTTAATAAATAAGCAATCAGCAACAAATATGGGTTCCCGCAGAAACTTCTTCAAAAACCTCGGTGGCACTATCGGTACGCTGGCGGTGGTCAATGCAGCCTTTGCCCGCGAAGCAGAAAAAATGCTCAACCGCGTAGAAAACCTACATCCGCTCGAAGTCGCCTCTGACGAAGATTTCTGGCAGTGGGTAAAAAATGCTTATACCGAATCGCCCAACATCATCAACCTCAACAATGGCGGAGTAAGCCCACAGCCAAAAGTGGTGCAGGAAGCGTTTGAGATGTATAACCGCCTATGCAACGAAGCGCCCTCTTACTACATGTGGCGCATTTTAGATAAAGGCCGCGAGTCGCTGCGGCAAAAGCTGGCAGATTTGGCAGGCTGCTCGCCTGAGGAAATCGCCATCAATCGCAATACTACCGAATCCCTCGACACCATTATTTTCGGTTTAAACCTGAATAAAGGTGATGAAATCGTACTCTCAAAATACGATTACCCCAACATGATGAACGCTTGGAAACAGCGAGTAAAAAGGGATGGCATAGTGCTGAAATTCGTTGATTTCGCATTGCCTGAAGAAGACACTGCAGCAATCGTGAAAAAATACAAAGCGCTATTCACTCCCAAAACCAAAATTGTACATATAACCCACATAATCAACTGGACAGGGCAGATTTTGCCTTCAAAAGAAATTGCAGCAGAAGCGCACAAACAAGGAATTGAAGTGATCGTAGATGGTGCTCATAGCTTTGCACATCTCCATTACAATATTTCAGATTTAGGTGCGGATTACTTTGGCACTTCATTGCACAAATGGCTCTGCGCGCCTTTTGGCACGGGCATGCTGTACGTGAAAAAAGAAAAAATCTCCAACCTTTGGCCAACCTGCCCCAATGACGACCCCACAAGTGATGACATCCGCAAGTTTGAGCATTTAGGCACGCGCTCTTTCCCCACCGAACAGGCCATCGGCCATGCTATAAATTTCCACAATTTAATCGGTAGCAAACGAAAAGAAGAACGCCTTCGTTATTTGAAAGATTACTGGCTCGACAAAGTGAAGGACTTGCCAAATGTGAAAGTTTACACTTCTCAAAAACCCGAGTTTGCCTGTGCCCTGGCAAACATCGGTATTGAAGGGAAAGTAGCAAACGAAATTGAAAGACACCTTTTCAACAAACATCAAATCCACACTGTTTCGATTAAGTGGGAAGGCGTGAATGGAGTACGTATTACCCCGCACGTTTACACAGCAACGAGTGAATTAGACCGATTAGTGAGGGGTTTGAAGGAGTTATTAAGCTAATCGAGTTTACTCAAATTCAAGAGTTATTTATCTCCACCACCAAACACAAGATTGGTACTGCGATAAGAAGTCCCAAATGTGTTGGCCGCCACAAAAACCTGGCTCATAGCATCTTTAAATTGCTCTTCTGCAAGTTCTCCCAAGGGATGTACAAACACAGCCCAGACAACATCATTGTACAAAGCATACTTGGCATCTAGTACTTGGTCAAAATTGGCTTCCATAGCTTCAAGCAGCATTTTGCTTTTCACCTTTTTCTGCTCGGAAATCGGAGCGATTATCCGCATACGGTTATTCTGTTCATCAGTGATAATCATCATTTTGCGTCCTAAATAATCGGCCTCCCAATATCCGCTTTGCCCTTTTACTTCTCGGCAAATCTCATTTAGGATTTCACCCATCCATTCGTTATCCATTTTTGCTTTTTTTAATTGGGAAAAAGCGGATATGGTAAGGGAAAAAACCAAAATCAGAACATAACCCCTTTTCATGTTACATATTTAAATTTGTTGCAAGATACGAAAGTTATCAGATGAGGTGCGCTGTGCTTTATACAAAACAGCTTGTTATTCCCGCAAGCACGTAATTCTCTTATATTTCTATCTTTGCCCTCCTCAAAATGCGTTTCTGAATATGACAACTGAAGTTGAAAATAAAACCACCATCGAGTTCAACAAGAACGAAGACAAGATGAAGTTGCGCATCGCGCGCATGAACCAGAAATTGGAAAAAATTCATCTCGGAGGTGGGCAGGAAAAAATCGAAAAACTGCACCGAAAAGGAAAGATGACTGCCCGCGAACGCATTTCTTACCTGATTGATGAGGCAAGCGAGTCAGTTGAAATTGGCGCCTTTGCAGGTGAAGGCATGTACGAAGAATACGGGGGCTGCCCCTCAGGTGGCGTGGTAGTGGTGATTGGCTATGTGAGCAGCAGGCAGTGCATTATCGTTGCGAATGATGCTACGGTGAAGGCGGGCGCTTGGTTTCCCATCGCAGCAAAGAAAAACCTGCGCGCACAGGAAATTGCCATGGAAAACCGTCTGCCCATCATTTACCTCGTGGACAGCGCAGGCGTGTTCCTTCCCATGCAAGATGAGATTTTTCCCGATAAGGAGCACTTCGGAAGAATTTTCAGAAACAACGCGGTGATGTCTTCGATGGGTATTACCCAGATTTCAGCCATTATGGGCAGTTGCGTGGCGGGCGGGGCTTACCTGCCCATCATGAGTGACGAAGCGATGATTGTGGAAAAAACGGGGTCAATTTTTTTGGCGGGTTCGTACCTTGTCCGCGCTGCCATTGGAGAAGATATTGACAACGAAACGCTTGGTGGCGCCACCACCCATTGCGAAATTTCGGGCGTTACCGACTACAAATGCAAGGATGATAAAGATTGCCTTGACCGCATCAAAAACATCATGGATAAAATGGGGCATTTTGAAAAGGCGGGTTATAACCGCAAAGAACCTGCACCGCCACAATTTCCCGAAAATGAAATCTACGGCCTGATTCCCGATAAGCGCGAAAAGCCCTATGACATGAAGGAAGTCATCAAACGGTTAGTGGACGAATCAAAATTCGAAGAATACAAAGCGCTTTATGGCAAGTCAATTATTTGCTGCTATGCGCGGATTGATGGCTGGGCAGTGGGCATTGTTGCCAATCAGCGAAAAGTAGTCAAGTCTAAAAAAGGCGAAATGCAGTTTGGCGGAGTAATATATTCCGACTCTGCCGACAAAGCCGCACGCTTCATCATGAACTGCAACCAAAAGAAAATACCATTGCTGTTTTTGCAGGATGTGACGGGCTTTATGGTAGGTTCGCGTTCTGAGCAAGGAGGGATTATTAAAGATGGAGCGAAGATGGTAAATGCCATGTCGAACTCAGTTGTACCAAAATTCACCATCATTATTGGAAATTCTTACGGGGCTGGAAATTATGCCATGTGTGGCAAGGCCTACGACCCGCGCCTAATTTTCGCCTGGCCTACGGCTGAAATGGCCGTGATGGGCGGTGAGCAGGCCGCTAAAACGCTGTTGCAAATCCAAGTGAGCGCCATGAAAGCCAAAGACGAAGAAATTTCTGCCGAAAAAGAAAAGGAACTGCTCGATACTATCACTCAGCGATACAAACGCCAAATGTTGCCTTACTATGCTGCTGCCCACCTATGGGTGGATGCCATCATTGACCCAGCAGAAACGCGAAAAGCCATTTCGATGGGTATTGAAGCGGCTAACCATGCGCCCATTACCAAACAATACAATGTGGGAATTATTCAAGCATAAGACAGGTATATTCATTATTTCATACATTTGACCGTTTAATTTTCAGCGATTTAGCAGAAAATAATTCCCACCGTGAGATCTTTTTTACTTTCAACCCTTTTCATTTGCCTATCATTTACTGCTTTTTCCCAAGGCAAACACTTGCGAAAGTTATTGAATGAAGCCAACAAAAATTTCAAAAAAGGCAATTACGAAAAAGCTTTGGAACAGTACCTTGAGATTAAGGAGAACCCCGACATCGTAGTAGGTGATGAAGACAAAATTATCTACAACATCGGTTTTAGTTTTTTCAAATCGAGGTGGAATAAAGAAGAAGCAATTTCTTTTTTTGAAGAATATGTGGAAAATGCAAACGAGTTTTTTGAAGCGTATTTCTTCCTTGGACAACTATATCACTACAACAACCGCTTTGACGAAGCCATCGAACGGTACGAAATTTTTAAGGAGCTCATACTCGAAGATACTACCGACATTGAACTCAATCAAACGATTGTTGCGATGGTAAATAAGGAAATTGAGCGCTGTAACTTCGGCAAAATACTTATCAAAAACCCAACTGATGTCATCATTGAAAACTTAGGCGAAACCATCAATACACAATACAAAGAATATGCGCCAGTGATTTCATCCGATGAAACCCAACTGGTATTTACTCGCAGAGACCCTAAAACCACCGGTGGCAAAATATCCTTTGATGGCGATTATTTCGAAGATGTTTACAGTTGCAAACAGCAAGAAGGCAGTTTGTTTGAGCTCGGTGCAGATGAAACCTCAGGCAAGTCAGGATACATCTCTACGATCAGTGCTTTTAAGTTTACAGAGCCTGAAAATATGGGGCACAACATCAACACCGTAGGCCATGAAGGCGCTATCCAATTTTCTTACAACGGAAACCAACTGTACATATACCACAACTCCAAGCTGTGGGTATCTGAAAAACAAAACAGTAAGTGGTCAAAGACCCGTTTGCTCGAAGAAATAAGTGGTGCAGCAGACAAAAATGCTTACGAGCCAAGCGTATCAGTTTCTACCGAAGGAGATATGTTGTTCATTGCCAGCGACCGCAAAGGCGGCTATGGAGGACTTGATATCTATCTTTCACGCAAGCAACGGGACGGCACATGGAGCGAAGCCGAAAACCTTGGCCCTGCTGTCAACACCCCTTATGACGAAGATGCTCCCTACATTGACCCCAACGGGCGAACACTTTATTTTTCGTCCAAAGGCCATTCGAGTATGGGCGGCTATGATGTGTTCAAATCCAACTGGGATGGACAACAATGGTGGACTCCCCCCCAAAACATGGGCTACCCAATCAATTCGGCAGGCGATGATATTTTCTTTATGATGACGCCCAAATACAACCGCGCATATTATTCTTCTAATAAGCAGGGCGGCTATGGGCTCATGGACCTTTACCGCCTCACTTTTGCTGCGGAGCGAACTCCGCTTGCCGAGGTAAAAGGCAAAGTGCTTTCCGGTGATTCGCTGATGCCTGTGCAATCGGAAATCACTGTTTATGACATTAAGCATGGTGAGGAACTTTCAAAGCATTACTCTGACTCGGTAACTGGCATGTATCACTTGCTTTTTGCTCATGGAAAATCATATAATGTAAAGGTAAAAACCGAAGGGTTTGTTCCCTATTCCAAGCGTTTTGACATTCCCAGCCAAGTGTATTATTATCATTATTATCAGGAAATTCACCACGTACACATCAAAGACAGCAAGGGGCGAGTAATTGGCCAAAAGGTAACACTACACAGCGCGGTGGTGAAGCCGCAAATTTCTGAAGAGCAGAAAAAAATTATGGCGCTGCGCGATTCACTGATGCAGGCAAAAAAGGATTCGGCAGTTGCAGCCGAAAAGGATTTGGCCATTGCAGCAGCGCGCGCATTAATGCAGGCCAAAAAGGATTCCGCCATGGCTGTACAGGCCAAAAAAGATTCTGCCATGGCTGTAACACGCGCATTAATGCAGGCCAAAAGGGATTCTGCCATGGCTGTAAAGCAAGCATTAATACAGGCCAAAAGGGATTCTGCCATGGCTGTAACGCGCGCGTTAATACAGGCCAAAAAGGATTCCACCATGGCTGTAACGCGCGCATTAATGCAAGCCAAAAAGGATTCCGCTATGGCTACACGCGCATTAATGCAGGCCAAAAAGGATTCCGCTATAGCAGTAACACGCGCATTAATGCAGGCCAAAAAGGATTCCGCCATGGCAGCAGCAAAAGATAAGGCCCTTGCAGCAACACGTGATTCTCTATACGCGTTAGCCCTTTCATCCGATTCTATCGAAGCTATTCTCGCCAAACAAGCTGATTCTATCGAAGCTGTTCTCGCCAAACAAGCTGATTCTATCGAAGCTGTTCTCGCCAAACAAGCTGATTCCATCGAAGCTGTTCTGGCCAAACAAGCTGATTCTATCGAAGCTGTTCTCACCAGACAAGCCGATTCTATCGAAGCTGTTCTCACCAGACAAGCCGATTCTGTCCAAGCTGTTCTTGCCAAACGAGCTGATTCTATCGAAGCTGTGCTAGCCAAACAAGCTGATTCCATCGAAGCTGTGCTAGCCAAACGAGCTGATTCTATCGAGGCTGTTTTAGCGCAAAAAACCGATTCGATTGAAGCCATTCTTTCCAAAAAAATAGCTGCCATTGAAGAAAGCTATGAATCGGCCCTATTGCTTGAACGAAAAGACACGGCTGTTGCGCTAAATTTCTCAGACCTCCCCCCTGCATACAACTTTGAGGAACTGGAGGAGAAAAAAGAAGAAATGCAGGTAGATGATTTGGTTGATGTGAAGTTTTACATACCGGAGGATAAAGTAAGGGCAATATTGAGTGAAGACACTACATTGAACATCAGCTTTCCACCAGAGGCGATGGTGCAGTTTTTTGAGCCGAAAGACTCTACAGTCAAAATCACTGATATGGATGCTTATGTGGAGCCGAAAATCAACCTTGAAAAAATAAAAGCAAAACAGGCCCTGAAAGTAAGCGAAAGCAGTAAAGAGGAACTAATATTAAATCCCAACTACAGGCACTCTATTGTTTACAAACCACAAGACACTACTGCGCATTTCAGCATGGATACCATTTTTACTGATACAGCTCAAACCGAAAGCATCAATCTATCGGAGTATTTCTCATTTGTGGATGAAGAACCTCAGGTAGAAGAAATTGAGCAAGACGAGCAAAAAGACTACGTGATTATTGATGAAGAAACGGTTCAGGAATCACTTGAAGAAATAATGCTTCCCAAAAACGAAGTCACAATGAAAATTCCTGATATCATAGTTTTATTTAATTACGACCGGGCAGTGTTTGGGTCAGATGAAAAGAATAAGTTGCAGCCCATCGTTGACTTCATGAAACAAAAGCCTAACCTGCGTTTCGAAGTAATTGGACATACCGACAGCAAAGGCACCGATTTATACAACTCCCATCTTTCAGTGAAAAGGGCACAAATAGTGGTCGATTACCTTGCGAGCCAAGGCATTGACGAGTACCGGCTTATTGCCATTGGCAAAGGAGAGTTCATGCCCATTGCTCCCAATGCTAATCCCGATGGCAGCGATAACCCGGAAGGCAGGCGACTGAACCGCAGGGTAGAATTCAAGGCACATTAAGCGAAAGGTTGCATTGGGCAACAACGGTGGGCAGTCAGTTTTTTAGCTAATTTTGAAAAAAAATTTCCTATGACRGATACAAAAACCCAAATCCTCAGTCACAAACAAGTGGAGCAGAAAGTCAATCGCATTGCCCATGAGTTGTACGAAAATCATTTTGAGGAAAAGGATATTATTATGGTTGGCATTGCCAGCAGGGGACTTTTACTTGCAAAACGGATTAAAAAAGTGTTGCAAAGAATTTCACCCATAAAAGTAAAACTACTTGAAATCAAAATAAATAAAGGGAACCCGCTAAACAATTTACCCGAACTRGCACTCACCGAAAAAGATTCCAAAGGAAAAACTGTTATTTTGGTGGACGATGTGATGAACTCCGGAAGAACTTTGATTTACGGAGCAAAACCGCTGCTGAATTTGCCCATAAAAGCCCTAAAAACCGTAGTGCTGGTTAACCGCAGACACCGTCAATTCCCCATCCGCGCTGATTTTGTCGGTATAACACTTTCCACCACCATACAAGAACACATTTCAGTAGAACTGGGAAATGGAACCGATGCAGTTTACTTAACGTAGCAGCTCAGTCAATCGGTTTACAYTGAGGTTCTCCCCTTTTGTTACATACTTTGCCAGAAGGTAAAACGGCTCTCTTTCTGAAAGGTGCTGCCGGATGAAAGACAATAATTCTTTTTGTGATTTTTCTGCGATAAGCGGGCGCTCGCTTTTTGCACTTTCCAGCCGCATTGTTAATGATTTGGCACTCATCTGCAAATAGACACTTACTCCGCTTTCATTTATTACTTTCATGTTATCGAAAAAACAAGGTGTTCCACCTCCAACGGCCATTACGAAATTATTTTTTGCTATGAATTGATTTAATGATTCACGTTCCAAAGTTCTAAAAACATCTTCACCATCTTCTTCAAAAATTGCTGAAATGGATTTGCCACATTTATGTTCAATTTGTTTATCAAGGTCAATAAATTCAAGCCCTAATTTGTATGCCATTTTTTTGGCAACCGTGGTTTTCCCGCAACCCATATATCCGAGCAAAAAAATTCTCATTAATCCCGTTTATGGCAATATTAAGAAAAAGGACTTTTGCACAAAAAAATAATGCTGCTATATTTGCACCCTTATTTTTTAGTTGACTCGATAGCTCAGCTGGTAGAGCAACGGCCTTTTAAGCCGTGGGCCCTGGGTTCGAATCCCAGTCGAGTCACAACCCATCCGAGTACTGGAACCTGCAGAAAGGTTCCGGCAAATGAGAAGAAATGCCCAGGTGGCGGAATTGGTAGACGCGCTAGGTTGAGGGCCTAGTGCCTGTTTTAAGGCGTGCTGGTTCGATTCCAGTCCTGGGCACATTTTAGAGATTAGTTGTGCCAAAATGAACCATTTGTCGTGATGTCTGTTAAGGCGTATGAGTTCGACTCTCGCCTTTGGCACGAATGATACTGAGATGTTACTGCCTCATAATCAGTCAGCAAGCAGAGGTTCTGGTCATGGCACAAATTAATATAATTCAGCACTGCGCTGTGGCTTTTTGTTTTACGATGTAAGAAAAAACAGAAAATGAATGTAGAACAATTACTGAATTAAGCATCAGCTGTTAATTAAACTGCTTGCTTAATAAAATATTATTGGAACAATTTGCTTAATTTTGTAGCATTGGTTTTTATTTTCACGAATTGCAAAGATGTTAGAGACCCCAAAGAAAGC
This sequence comes from Flavobacteriales bacterium, assembly GCA_002746335.1. Lineage (GTDB taxonomy): Bacteria > Bacteroidota > Bacteroidia > Flavobacteriales_H. The sequence goes on from NVWW01000104.1 coordinate 9,778, forward strand.
CATCCTTATCCTGTTGATACTCCTTCTGCCTGCAATTTCATCTGCTCAAGGTTTTTTCAGGAGCAGCTTTTGGAAACAATACCGTAAAGAAGTCTGTGCATGCGGTGGTGCCAGTAATTTCCTTGGTGAGCTGGGCGGCAAGGACCAAGTAGGTACTGACTTTGTACAGGACTTGGAAATTAGTGAAACCAAGTATGTATTGAATGCAGGTTTCCGTTATTTCATTACAAAAGACCTTGCCGCAAAAGCATCCCTGTATTATGGCGTGGTGAGCGGAGATGATGAGACAACCGAAGAAATATACAGAAACAACCGAAACATCCACTTTCAATCGCCACTTGCTGAGGCCTCTATCATTGCAGAATACCACGTAGTACAAGAGCGATCCGGAAGGAGGTATAAATTGAGAGGTGCAAAAAAATACCAACGAACATTTATTTTTGGGGTATATGGCTTTGCAGGTATTGGGGCCATTTATTTTGACCCAMGGGCAAAATATCAACGGCAAGGCAAATGGCTGTCACTAAAAGGTCTGAATACAGAGGGACAAGGCTTGCCCGGAGGCCCTAAAGATTACTCAGGATTTAGTATCGCCATACCCATGGGCATAGGATTACGYTATTCCTTCACTCAACGATGGCGACTCGGCCTCGAAGCCGGACTGAGGAAAACATTCACTGACTATATTGATGATGTCAGCARCAATTATTACGACAATAACGAAATAAACCGAAATTACGGTGAAMAAGCCGCTTGGTTCGCTGATCCRAGYAAAGRAGAAATACCGTGCATAGGTGATCCGTTTTGCCCCAMCTCAACAGGRCAACAGMGAGGCGATATCACAGACAATGACGCCTACATGTTTTTGACACTTTGTGCCAATTACAAACTATACAAACGCAGGGGCTTCCGCAGGATTAAAAGCCGCAGGTCTGTTCCTTCATTCTAATTTATTATTACTTTCTTAGATGCAACCTTTCATTGAAGATTGTATTATAAAAAATTAAATTTGCATCTTATCCTGTTTATATCAAGTTATGTCATTAGCTAGTCGCATTTTGTTTATTAGTGCATTATTTTGCACAAATCATGTTATTGGACAAATAGTCGGTGGGCAACAACAAAAATTATTTGACCTTTTTGTGATGAGCAAATACGAAGATTGTGCTTTCAAAGCTGAAGGGATGACAGAAAATGAAAATACACGCAGAGACTCTGAACCTTATCTCTACATCTCTATGTGCATGCTTGAAATTTCCAAGATAGACCCTGAAGAACTCGACAATGAATACAAAGATCCAGTGAAAGAAGCACTGAAATACGCCTATAAATTCAGAAAAAAAGATAAAACAGGTGAACTATACAAGCAAAATGTAGCTTATTTTGACAAACTCAAATCGGCAGGGATTGCTTATGCAAATAACTGGTATGAACAAGGCAAGCCACGCAAATCTTCTTCCATTTATAAATACATCATCAAATTTGATATAGAAGATGACAACATCCGTTTTATGAAAGGAGTCTGTGATATTATTTCGATGAACACACAAGGAGCACTTGACATCAATGCAGCAATGAAAGGTTTGAATAAAAAATACAAGAATTCCAATTACAAACCCGACAAGGTCTCAGAACCTGTGCTGATTGATGCCTTTATTATTTATACCGACCATTTGGCTAAAAATGAACAAATTGACTCCGCAAAAACAACCATTACTTTCGCAAGGGACATATTAAACGAAAATAAGAAAATAGAAAAGCAGTACAATAAAATCTACGGCATTGAAATGAAAGAAGAAAAAGCCAAAACAAAAGATGGCATGCAGATGATTTATGAAAAACACACCTCTGAAGAACAACAAGATCAAGTTAAGAAAAGTCCAGAAGAAATACAAAAAGCAAGAGTAAGGAGAAACATCCCCAAATAATCTAACTTCCCAAAAACTCCTCAATTACTTCATAGACCTTCGCCAACTGTACTTCCGTAATGCAATAAGGAGGCAGCACGTAAATCACATTTCCCAAAGGTCGTAACAGCACGCCCCTTTTAATAAAGAAATCATACGCATTGTCACGAATTGAATTAAAGTAAGAAGTTTCCTCTCCTGTTTTCAATTCAATTGCCAGAATTGTACCCTGTTGGCAGATATCTTCGACCAAGTCATTTCGCCTGATTTTTTCAGCGAATTCACAGTGGCTTTGTTCGATTCGGCTTATATTTTCCCAAGTTTCCTGTTCTTCAAACAAATCAAGCGAAGCACACGAAGCAGCGCAAGCAACTGGATTTGCAGTGAACGAATGCCCATGAAAAAACGTCTTCATTTTATCGTCTGAAAAAAAAGTATCGTAAATTTTGGATGAGCAAGAAGTTATGCCAAATGCCATCGTTCCTCCGGTCAGTCCTTTAGAAAGGCAAAAAATATCAGGATTTTCAGAAATGTAATCGGTGGCGAAAAACTTACCGGTACGGCCAAAGCCAGTCATCACTTCATCGGCAATAGTAATGATGTTATTTTCCCTGCAAATAGAAATCATTTCTTGCAGAACTTCAGGCGAATACATCCTCATGCCGGCTGCACCTTGCACCAACGGCTCAAAGATGAAACACGAAATTTGAGATTTGTCCTGATTAAATCGGGATGAAATTTGAGATTTGAGATGTTGAATTGTCGTTTCTCCATTTTTTTCCGGAAAAGGAAGATGAATCACATCAAACAATAAATCATCAAAGGCAGCGGTGAATGCGCTTCTTCCACTTACTGCCATCGCACCGAATGTATCACCGTGATATGCGCCATCTATCGCAAGAATATTGATGCGTTTTTCACCCTTGTTATGCCAGTATTGTAACGCCATTTTCAGGGCAACTTCTACAGCTGTTGATCCGTTGTCCGAAAAGAAAACCCTGTTCTGATTTTCGGGAAGTTTTTTCAGCAACCGCTCAGCCAATTCCACTGCTTTGGGGTGGGTGAACCCTGCAAAAATTACGTGTTCAAGCGTTTTAAATTGCTCATAAACTTTTTCTGCAATATAAGGGTGGGAATGCCCATGCACATTCACCCACCAAGAGGAAATCGCGTCAATGTATTCATTGCCATTTTCATCGAAAAGCAATGCCCCTTCACCTCGCACGATAGGAATTGGCAGAGCAGCAGTTTTCATCTGAGTATAGGGGTGCCAGATGGATTGTATATCGCGCTCAGCCAAGTTCATGTCTAAATTGTTGCACATATTTTTGTATCATTAAAGGGGTTATTTCCTTCTCCTGATCCACCCTGCCCAAAAACCTAAACCCAGAATATTGAAGGATAAAATTTTCCGAGCTTTCGTTGTGTTCTCCGTTAAAAATGATCCCCAAAACAGAAAGACCCCTTGCTTTCAGGGCTTCCACAGATAAAATAGTATGATTAATGCTACCCAGATAATTCTGCGAAACAAGCACTACTTCTGCTTCAAAATGTTGAATCAAGTCAATTACCAATTCGGTATCGTTCAAAGGAACCATCAGGCCACCTGCAGGTTCAATAATCAGATATTGGTTATTCGTTATTGGTTGATGAATTGCCGAAACCTTTATTTGAACACCATCAATTATTGCAGCTGCATGGGGAGACATCGGCTCGGTTAAAAGATAAGCTTCAGGATGAAATACGGATTTACTGTTGCCCACCAAATCACGAACAACCAACGTATCGGTATAATCCAAACTGCCACACTGCACCGGCTTCCAGTAGTCAGCTTGCAATGCCTCAACCAAAATTGCAGAAACCACTGTTTTTCCAACATCCGTTCCTATGCCTGTAACAAAGATATTTCTCATAGATTTCGGTTGATGGATTCTGCAAGTCCTATTACTTCATTTTCCGTATTGAATGCATGCAGACATATACGCAATCTTTCCTTACTTTTGGGCACTGTCGGGCTTAAAATAGGTCGCACATCAAAGCCATCATTCTGTACTTTTTCAGCAACTGATTTCACCTTCTCATTTCCGGGGATTACCAGGCATTGAATTGGGCTTTCACTCGAAAGCAAAGCATATTTAACTTTTTCTTTAAATAAATTAGTTAAAATACTGGACTTTAGTTTTTTAAAATTTGATTCTTTTAACAAGTCATAAGCATATTTTACGATTAATAAACTGTGAAAAGTCAAAGCGGTAGTGTAAATAAAAGCTCGAGCAAAATTCACCAGATACTCCCTGAGTATCTCACTCCCCAAAACGATTGACCCGTGGCAACCCATTGCTTTACCGAATGTGTGCATTCGTGCAAACACTTTTTCTTGCAATCCCAACTCTACGATTCTTCC
>NVWW01000105.1 GCA_002746335.1 Flavobacteriales bacterium
AACCTATACATGGTCTGTACCAAACACGCCTTCTTCCAATTGCCTGGTGCGCGTGATGGATGCCAACAACAGTACCATCCTGGATCAAAGTAATGCGGTCTTTACCATTAACAAAGCAACTCCTATGTTAACCAGTCCTAATGGAGGAGAAACGCGATACATAGGGACTAACTACAATATAACATGGGTTACAGCCTTGATTACAACAGCCACTGTTATGTTAGAATATTCAACTGACAATGGTGCCCTATGGACTACAATTACAACCTCTACCAACAATGATGGCAGTCATTCCTGGACGATCCCAAATACACCGTCTTCTAATTGTTTAGTAAGAGTAAGTGAATTTGGAAATCCATTTATAAATGATTTCAGTGATGCCATATTTACTATTGCTCCATCAATTACCATCACAACACCCAATGGAGACAATGGTATAGAGGATTGGGGTTCTTGTACGGTAACATCCATTAACTGGAATCATGGTGGTACAAGTAACTTTTTTGATATTGAATATTCTCTTGATAGCGGGGCCACGTGGACAAACATCGTAACAAACTACAACGCACCGACATCACCAGCAAACTATAACTGGAGTATCCCAAATACGCCATCAACTAAATGCCTTGTAAGGGTAACTGATAACAATAACGGTTTAAAAGTGGATGCAAGCGACAGTACATTCACTATAGCTCCTGCAATTACCATTACTTCTCCGAATTACGGTGAGGTACTGGCAGTAGGTGCAACGCACACTATTTCATGGATCTCTGACGGAACTTCCAACTTTTATGATATTTATTATTCCATCGATGGAGGCGCTATCTGGACCAATATTGCCTTCAATTACAATACTACTTTAGGCACGTATAACTGGACGGTTCCCAACGATCCTTCCACAAATTGTTTAATAAGGGTTACGGACAACAACAACACTTGTAAAACAGATGATAGTGATATTCCTTTTGAAATCACGAACACACCTTCTACGATTACCCTCACGGCTCCAAATGGTGGGGAAACCATTTCAGGTTGCAGCAATTACAGCATTACCTGGACAGAAACAGGAACTTCAGATACTTATAACATTGAATATTCAACTAATGGGGGCGCAACCTGGATCATTATTATTTCCGGCTACAGCACGGTTCCCGACACCTATACATGGAATGTTCCAAATATTTCAGATACTATTGTCCTTGTTAAAGTAACAGATGCGGTTACTTCCACAAATGTTGATCAGAGTGACCAGCCATTTACGATCACACAATCAGTTACTGCAGTTATTACCGTTGGTGGGCCAACCACCTTTTGTGCAGGCGATAGTGTGCAGTTAACATCTAATAGCGCAACAGGAAATGTATGGTCGCCCGGAGGTGAAACAACGCAATCAATTTGGGTTTTTGCAAGCGGTTCTTATACTGTTACAGTAACCAGTGGCGGTTGTTCTGCAGTATCTGATCCAACGGTAGTGACAGTAAATACAGTTCCGGCTACACCGACAATCACTCCGAATGGACCTACTACATTCTGTGCCGGAGGAAGTGTATTGTTAACTTCAAGCAGCGCTACTGGAAATACGTGGAATCCAACGAGTGAAACCACGCAATCTATTAATGTAACGACATCAGGTTCATACACTTTAACTGTAACTGATGGAAATGCATGTTCGGCAACCTCAAGTACAACTGTGGTTACAGTCAACCCGGTTCCTCCAACACCAACCATTACTGCCGGCGGACCAACGACTTTCTGCGTTGGGGATAGCGTGCAATTAACCTCAAGCAGTGCCAGCGACAATACATGGTCTCCAGGGGGAGCAACTACACAATCCATTTATGCATACACATCCGGCTCCTATACAGTTACGGTAGATGTTGGTTGTACTGCAACATCATCGCCAACTACGGTTACAGTTAATACATTGCCTGCTCCAACGATAACAGCTGGTGGACCTACTACCTTCTGTCAGGGAGGCAGCGTGGTGTTAACTTCCAGTTATGTTTCGGGAAATACATGGTCACCGGGAGGAGCAACGACCCAGTCCATCACTGTAACTGCATCTGGTTCTTACTCTGTTTCAGTAACTGATGGCAACGGCTGTACCGGAACTTCCTCCGCAACAGTTGTAACCGTGAATTCACTACCACCGACTCCAACAATAACAGCCGGGGGACCAACAATCTTCTGTTCCGGAGATAGTGTAGTTTTAACTTCCAGCAGTGTTACAGGCAATGTATGGTCACCGGGAGGCGAAACAACGCAATCTATTACAGTGACAGCTACAGGTTCATATTCTGTGACCGTTACCGATGGGAACGGCTGTTCCGCGGCATCCACAACAACAGGTGTAACAGTTAATCCCCTTCCAACTCCGACTATTTCTGCAGGCGGACCAACGACCTTCTGTGCAGGCGATAGTGTAGTATTAACTGCGAGCAGCGCAACCGGCAATACATGGTCACCCGGTGGGGAAACAACACAATCAATAACGGTTACGACTTCAGGTTCGTATTATGTAGTTGAAACCGATGGAAATGGTTGTGTGGATTCTTCATCTGTGATAGCAGTAACTGTGAATCCATTGCCAACGCCAACTATAACAGCAGGCGGACCAACGACCTTCTGTGCAAGTGATAGTGTAGTATTAACTGCGAGCAGCGCAACCGGCAATGTATGGTCACCCGGTGGGGAAACAACGCAATCAATAACGGTTACGACTTCAGGTTCGTATTATGTAGTTGAAACCGATGGAAATAGTTGTGTGGATTCTTCATCAGTGATAGTAGTAACCGTAAATCCATTACCAACACCGACTATAACAGCAAGCGGTCCGACTACTATTTGTGCTGGAGATAGTGTAACCCTTACCTCAAGCAGTGCAACAGGAAATGTCTGGTCGCCCGGTGGGGAGACCGCTGATTCTATTGTGGTTTATAATTCGGGCTCTTATTATGTAACAGTAACGGATGGGAATGGCTGCTCGGATTCATCTTTAGCAACGAATGTAACCGTAAATCCATTACCCACATTATCCGCAGGTGGTTTAACCACTTTCTGCCAGGGTGATAGTGTAATACTGTCTTCAAGCAGTCCTACGGGAAATGCTTGGTTACCGGGAGGAGAGACAACTCAATCAATTACAGTAACCACTTCCGGCACATATATTTTAGATGTAACGGATGGCAACGGCTGTACAAATACAGATTCTGTGATAGTAATAGTTAATCCATTACCACCTACACCAACTATAACAGCAGGCGGCCCAACGACTTTCTGTGCAGGAGATAGTGTGCAGTTGACTTCAAGTGCTGCTACAGGAAATACTTGGTCACCGGGCGGGGAAACTACGCAATCAATATATGTGTTTACTTCCGGCTCATATGACGTAACTGAAACTGACGGAAACGGCTGTTCGGCTACTTCATCAGCAACAGTTGTAACAGTTAGCCCCTTACCTACTATTACGGTAAGTGGTCCGACAACTTTCTGCCTTGGTGATAGCGTAACTTTGACATCAAGTAATGTAACAGGAAACACTTGGTCGCCCGGGGGAGAAACCACGCAATCAATAACAGTATTTGTATCAAATACTTTTTCAGTAACGGTTGACAGTGCTGGCTGTACGGCAACTACTGCAGATGAAATTATTACTGTGAATCCACTGCCAACTCCAACCATCACGGCAAGTGGCCCGACTACTTTCTGTGCGGGTGACAGTGTAATAATTACTGCAAGTGGTTCTACAGGAAATGTATGGTCACCCGGTGGAGAAACTACGCAATCCATCACTGTAACTTCCAGTGGCTCTTACTATGTAACTGAAACAGATGGGAATGGCTGTGTAAATTCATCATCATCAATTGTGGTAACAGTTAATTCATTGCCACCTACCCCGACAATTACTGCAAGCGGACCAACCTCTTTCTGTATTGGCGATAGTGTAACCCTAACTTCAAGCAGTGCCACAGGCAATGTATGGTCAAGTGGAGAGACCACACAATCAATAACGGTAAACACCTCTGGTTCTTATGATGTGACTGTAACTGATGGCAACGGCTGTTCCGCAACTTCTGCAGCAACTACAGTTGCTGTAAATTCCTTACCGACAGCCGATGCAGGGCCAGATGTTAATATTGTTGCAGGCGATAGCACAACCCTATCCGCTTCAGGAGGAATAAGCTATAGCTGGAGCCCAACAACTGATTTAAGTAACCCCAACATTGCTAATCCCGTTGCAAGCCCGCTTGCAACCACCACTTATACAGTAACAATCACTGATGGAAATGGCTGTACAGGCACGGATTCCGTAACCGTGAATGTAATTTTGCCTCCACCACCTGTTGCAGATTTTACAGCAACTGCAATTACTATTGCAATGGGAGACAGTGTTGACTTTATAGATTTATCCACTAATAATCCAACCTCTTGGTCTTGGACCTTTACCGGAGGAATTCCATCAAGTTCAACATTACAAAATCCCATAAACATCAGGTACGATTCTTCAGGTTGTTATGAAGTAATCCTAATAGCAACTAATGTTGGAGGTACTGATACTGCTACAAAAACGTGTTACATTGATGTGATAGTAACTGCACCGGCTTCCTGTGGAACAAATGCAACGGGCTGCCCGGGTGCTACAACACCCTATACCGTAGGTACTGGAACGGCAACCAACACTACTACCTCTTACCCTGCACCGTATGGTAACTGGTATTGGGGAGCGCGGCATCAGATATTATATACTGCTTCAGAATTGCAGGCATTAGGATTTTCAGGAGGGACCCTGTCAGAAATAGCATTCAATGTCGCCACTATCAACGGTACCACTATCTATAATAGTTTTGAAATAAAAATGGGTTGTACCAGCCAAACATCCATTACCACGTGGCAAACAGGGCTTACAACGGTATTTCCAGCACAAACCATTACAATAACAACCGGATGGAATACTCATACATTAACGAATGCCTATGATTGGGATGGCACCTCAAACATTATTGTGGAAGTTTGCTTTAATAAAACCAACTATACCAATAATTCAGCAACCTATTACACGACTACCGGTTTTACCTCTGTTGTATACTACCGAGCGGATGCAAGCGGACTATGCACCAACACCAGCATTACCGGTACAAGCTCTAATCGTCCTAATATAAAGTTTACAACCTGTCAAGCTTCCGGTGGAGGCTGTCCGGTTATTACAGTGACAACTACCGTTACTGATCCGAGCTGCGGCAATAGTACAGACGGTTCGGCAAGTGCAGCGGCCAGCAGCGGGGCATCCAGTACAGTTATGTCCGATGATTTTGATCCCGGAGTTGATGTGACAATGTGGGCTTCCTATACTGGTACAGCAGCTACTTCATGCGGATCGGTGTCCGGCAATGCGTTATATTTTAATAATGCAGGTACGAGAGAAGCTGTAACTAATGACCTTGACGTTTCTGGTGGCGGTACGGTGGACTTTAGTATTAAGTTCGGATCAGGAAGCTCTCCTTGTGAAAATGCCGATGCGGGCGAAGATGTAGTACTTGAATACTCAATAAATGCCGGTTCCACATGGGTTATCATAAACACGTATGATGAAACCGTTTATACCGTGTTTACGGCAATTTCAGAAACAATTCCTGTTGCTGCTCAAACCAGTTCAACCAGATTCAGATGGAGACAAGTTACGAATTCAGGTTCCGGATTTGATAATTTTGCCATAGATGATGTGTCTGTTACCGAATCGGGTGGCTCTGGCACATATACTTACACATGGTCTGACGGCCAAACGGGTATTTCAGCAACAGGGCTTTCTGCAGGCAGCTATGCTGTAACCGCCACAGACGGCAATGGATGTACTGGTATTGGCGTAGTTACGTTAACTGCCCCTTCTGCAATCGTTTCTTCAATAGCTGGGATTAACCCAACTTGCGGCAGCAGCAATGGTTCTGCTTCGGTTACTTCATCAGGTGGCGCAGGCGGTTTTAGTTATACCTGGACGGGAGGCCAAACAACATCTTCTGTTACAGGACTAAGTTCAGGGTTTTATGGTGTTACTATAACAGACGCCAACAGTTGCACAGATACTTCATCCGTCACTTTATTTGATATCGCGCCAACTGTATCTGTTTCCGGAAACAACATCAGTTGTAATGGTTCAACTGACGGTACGGCAACCGCCACAGTAACGGGAGGAATTACTCCATATTCTTACTTATGGTTTGATGGTCAAACTACTTCTACTGCCACAGGACTGGGGGCAGGTTCACATACAGTAACCGTAACCGATAATAATAGTTGTACAGATACGATGAGTATTTCTATCGTTGAGCCCACATCTCTCACAGCAACTGTTTTATCTAATGATGTAAGCTGTTTTGGAGGCGCGGACGGTGCAGCAACGGTTAACGCATCAGGAGGCACTCCGGGTTACACTTATTTGTGGTCTTCTGGTGGTACAGATACAACTGAAACCGGCTTACCTGCAGGAACCTTTTATATCACGGTTACAGATAACAATGGTTGCACAGATACTTCCAGTGTAATCATTACCGAACCATCAGTTGTAACAGCCGGCATATCATCTTCAACAAATGTAAGTTGTAATGGCGGTTCTAACGGGTCAGCAACAGCAAACGGGACAGGAGGCATACCGGGTTATACTTATTCCTGGTCTTCGGGCAACTCCACAGCGACAGCATCCGGTTTATCTGTCGGAGCATATACAGTTACCGTTACAGACAGTCAAGGTTGTACAGATACTGTGAGTGTAAGTATAACAGAGCCAACAGCCATTAGCTTAACTAACAGCACGACAAATGCCAATTGTAATACGGCTGACGGTACAGCAACCGTAATACCATCAGGAGGCACACCGGGTTATGCTTATCTATGGTCTTCCGGAGGTACTGCAGCAACAGAAACCGGGTTGGTGTTGGGAACTTATACTGTTACGGTTACAGATGCAAATAGCTGTTCTCAAACAGATACTGTAACGGTCGCTGAAGTTGGCGGGCTAACTGCAAGTATATCATCTTCAACAGATGTAACTTGTAACGGGAATACGGATGGAACCGCAACGGCTAATGTTACTGGAGGCACTTCCGGCTTTACCTATTCATGGTCTTCAGGTGGAACTTCACTTACAGAAACAGGTTTGCCACCCGGAACCTATGTATTTGCTGTTACTGATACTCTTGGGTGTAATTCAAGCGATAGCGTTACCATTAATGAACCTCCAGCCGTTCCGGTAAGCATAACAGGCGCTACCACAATTTGTGAAGGAGATTCCACAACCTTAACAGCAAGTGGTGGCACATCTTACGCCTGGAGTACAGGCGATAGCACCAGTTCCATTACCGGTAGCCCAACTTCAACTACTTCTTTTACCGTCACTGTGACTGATAGCATTGGCTGTACAAATACAGATTCCGTGATGTTAACGGTTAATCCATTACCACCAACCCCAACCATWACAGCAGGCGGGCCAACGACTTTCTGTGCAGGAGATAGTGTGCAGTTGACTTCAAGTGCTGCTACAGGAAACACTTGGTCACCGGGCGGGGAAACTACGCAATCAATATATGTGTTTACTTCCRGCTCATATGMCGTAACTGAAACTGACGGWAAYGGCTGTTCKGCWACTTCTGCAGCAACGACTGTTACAGAAAATCCATTGCCACCRACTCCGACAATAACGGCAAGCGGMSCRACKACTWTCTGTGCCGGTGACAGTGTAACCCTTACATCAAGTAGTGTCACAGGCAATGTATGGTCACCGGGTGGAGGTACAACACAGTCCATCAAYGTAAATTCAGCGGGGTCTTACACAGTAACRGTTACTGACGGTAATGGCTGTTCTGCTRTTTCATCAGCAACAACGGTAACCGTAAATTCATTGCCGACAGCAAGCATAACAGGCACTACGACTATTTGTGAAGGAGATTCTACAACCTTAACAGCAAATGGCGGTACTTCTTATGCCTGGGATACAGGTGATAATACCGGTTCCATTACCGTTAGCCCAGCTTCTACTACTTCTTATACTGTAACCGTAACGGATGGTAATGGTTGTTCAGATAATTCAATAACAACGGTAACCGTAAATTCATTACCAACTCCAACCATAACAGCAGGTGGAGCAACGACCTTTTGCGCAGGCGGTAGTGTAACATTAACATCAAGCAGCACCACAGGCAACGTGTGGTCACCGGGAGGAGAAACTACACAATCAATTACTGTTACTGTATCGGGTTCTTACACGGTAACTGTAACTAATGGGAATGGTTGTACGGGTACATCTGTAACAACAGTAACTGTTAACCAAGCAACGGCAAATATAGCTGGTATTACCTCAATTTGTGAAGGAACATCAACGACATTAACAGCAAGCGGAGGTGTTTCATATATATGGAATACAGGCGATAATACCAGTGTCATTGTTGTTAGCCCAATTACCACTACTCCCTATACTGTAACCGTAACAGACGGGAACGGATGTTCGGATATAGCAACGGTGACCGTAACTGTAAGTCCAATACCGACAGTAAGCATTACTGGTAATACTTCCATCTGTGAAGGGGCGTCAACTACCTTGTTGGCTACTGGAGGGGTGTCTTATTTGTGGAGTACGGGAGCAAGCGCCAGCACAATTACAGTTAATCCAATTTCAACCACCCCTTACAGTGTAACGGTGACAGATGGAAGCGGATGTACGAACACCGAAACGGCAATTGTAACGGTTAACTCTAGCCCAATAGCAACTATAACAGGCAATACTACCGTATGTGAGGGAGAGTCAACAATTTTATTAGCTAATGGCGGTGCAACGTATTTGTGGAGTACGGGAGACACAACCAGTATGATTACAGTAAGCCCAACTTCAACCACACCCTACAGTGTTACAGTGACAGATATGAACGGATGTTCGGATTCAGAAACGAGTATAGTAACAGTAGACCCATTGCCTCAAGCGTTATTTAATTACTCAACGAATGGAACTACAATAAGCTTTAATAATTTATCAACAGATGCAACATCGATTCAATGGTTTTTTGGCGATGGTGGTAGCGATATAGTTAACAACCCTCAGCATACTTACGCCAGTGGAGGTATATATACTGTTATGTTGATAGCTTTTAATGCTTGTGGAACGGATACAATAACACAGGATATAACAATAATTGCCATTGGTATAGACCAAGACGATTTTGTAACAAGTTTACAGATATATCCGAATCCGAACAGGGGGATATTTACATTAGAGATGAATATTTCTCAAATTCAGGATATTCAGTTGAAAATAATTAATATTATAGGTGAAGAAACATTCTCTGAAGATGTAGGTCAACTGAGAGGCAATTATCGCAGAAATTTCGATTTCAAAGAGTTTCCAGCGGGAATTTATAGCTTACAGATAATAAGTGAGCGAAATGTGATAACCAGAAAGCTGATAATTAATTAACGGTTATAAATGTATGTCTTCGGTAACGTTCCACATTAGCACCTGAAACATTTTATGCAGTGGTATCGACTTTTATGATAAATTGTTTCTTTTACTTTTACAGCAAATTTGTCCACTTTGGTTTGATGACGTACAGAATAATTGAAGCTTAATCACACGAATGAAGTTCAATATCACTTAGATTTTTTACTGTGTTGCGCAAGATAGAACAAGATCAACGTAATACTGCTCAATAACCTCATCGCCCGAGTGCATTGTTATTACTTTTGCATTGTCGCATTATACCTCTAATCTTTGAGTGCGGTCTCAGGGGCAGTTTGAAGTTGATTTCATTTAATTTCTTTTTACTTAACTTTATTGAAAATCATTCTGTATCACCTATAAACATTGAAATTTAGTTAAATGCAGTAAAAGGAAAATAAGTATTAGATGGTCTGCCCCGCACCACGTAGTAAAGATGCGGCTTTCAGAAGGTTTGCGTCTTTTTTGTGGACGAAAAATAGCATCGGTGTGTTGTTTGGTGTGTTGTTTTCTTCATAAAGTAATATTGTTTTGAATCGTTGATTTTTGGGTTCCTATCAGCGACTTATCGTTCTATTTCTTTATTAATCATATCTCTTTGTTCATCGCTACGAACCTGATTTAGCTTGTCTTTGCTTTCATCAGTTGTTAACTTAAACACTTTGAAATTCCTTGCCATATCAGCAATTATGCGTTTGTCAACGTATGCTGGTCAAGCACATCCGTTACACTCTTACCTTATACGTCAGAGCTTCTTGATTGACCCTTATACATGAATATTAGTTAATACCAGTTCAATATCTTCCTTAAAAAAGTTTGATATTTGTCCCGCTTTGTGTACAAAACGGCACCAAAACCTTTTACTTAAAGGGTTTTTCTGTTTTTGGGCGGCAGAGTTTTATTGATAAACCACCTTTTCAACAAAAAAACAGATAGCCCTGTAAGAAAAACACACCTTTTTTATGCGTTTCAAAGAGTTAAACCAAGCAGTTTTTCCATCTCATCTCTTTGCAAGTGTGCCGTTCGCCCCAAATTTCGGCACTTTCGTCCCAAATGCTATTAAAAGCTTGCTAATGAGCAGTTTCAATTCTTAATTTTAACCAAAATTGTCAATAGGCTTTGATTTCTAATAACAATTTTGGGTTAAACGAAGAACCGATGAAAAGAAAAATACTTAGCATTATTCATCTCTGCCTATTTGCAAGCATCAGTAATTGTTTTTCGCAAAATCAAGCTACAATCGACAGTTTGAATCTTGTTTTACAAGAAGAAAAGCACGATACAGAAAAAGTGTTTATCCTATGTGATATTGCGGCTGCCTATACAGACAATAATGCAGACACTGCGGAAATAATCAGTAATAAGGCGTTGAATCTGGCTGAAAAAATTAACTTTCAATTAGGCATCGCGTGGGCTTGTAACAATCTTGGTACAATTAATTGGAGAAAAGGAAATTATGAAGAGGCGCTGAACTATCACAAACAGTGCAGGCAAATAAAAGACGAATTAGGTGATAAACATGGGGCTTCTGGAAGTTTAACCAACATGGGCATGGTTTATGAAGCCATGGGAAAATACGACAAAGCTGCTGAACACCACCTACAAGCACTGAAACTCAAGCAAGAATTGAATGATACTTTAGGCATGACCAGTGTTTATTCAAATTTGGGAATTGTTTATGCCATTCAAGACAAATTTCCAAAAGCATTGGAGTATTTTCTAAAATCACTGGAATTAAATGAACAGATTAATAGAARAATTGGAATAGCAAGAGCTTGTGGCAACATTGGGTTGGTTTATCAATATCAGAAGAATTACGAATTATCTGCAAAATACCACGAAAGAGCTGCCAAGTTGCTTAATGAATTAAACAATAATGTTGCTTCAGGATTGTCTTACATGGATATTGGCAGCTTGCATTATTATCAAAAGGACTTTTCAACTTCGCTGCACTTCTTCAAAAAAGCCGAAAAGCTTTTGGCAGAAACAAAATACATTGAAGGGATTATCAAAATCAATCTGAATTTAGGGAGTTGTTATAGCGAATTAGACAATCTGGATAGTGCGCTATATCACCTCACAAAGGCCTATAATCTAGCCAAAAGCATCAATCACCCGCAACAAATAGCTGAAGTAGGTCTATCCCTCGGGTATATCTATAGAAAAGCTGGCAACAACACCGCTGCAATTAAAATACTGAAAGAAACGGAACTAATTGCCAAACAATTGGCAGACCTCGATGTGCTGTCAAATGCCTATAAGGAGCTGGCGTTTACCTACAAAAAACTGGGGCTAATTGATAGCGCATTTACTTATTATGAGCAATTCTCACAATACAACGATAGTATATATGGTAAAGAAAACGCAAAGAAAATTGCCGAATTAGAAGCCAAATACCAAACCGAAAAAAAAGACAAAGAAATAGCGTTGCTGGGAAAAGAAAACGAAATCAAGAAGTTGGCCATTAACCACTACCAATATCGAATTTATATCATATGCGGTGGTACAATAGCACTAATTATTATTTTGGTATTGCTTTTCAATCGCCATCAATTAAAGGAAAGCGAAAATTTCAATAAAAAGCTCCTTGTTGAACGTCAATCGAGAACAAAAGCCATAATCGAAGCACAGGAAGATGAAAGAAAGCGAATCGCCAAGGACCTCCATGATGGCATTGGCCAAGTCCTCACATCCGCAAAGCTATCACTTCAAAACACACAAGGTAACAATGACAATTCAGTTGATGAATCACTCGCAATGATTGATACCGCATGTGAGCAAGTTCGCAGGATTTCACATAACATGATGCCCAGGGTGCTGGAACAAAACGGGCTTATCCCTGCTATTGAAGGATTGCTTAACAGTACCTTGGGAAATGCAGCAATCGAATTTGATTTTGAGCACTTTGAAGTGAAAAAAAAATACGAACCAAAAATAGAATTGGGCATTTTTCGTATTGGGCAAGAACTCATCCAAAACATCATCAAACATGCCGATGCGAATAAAGTGAATATTCAGCTCTACCAAAATAAAAAACAGTTAGTACTGATGGTAGAAGACACCGGAAAAGGGTTTTCAACAGAAGAAAAATCAATGGGAATGGGCCTGGCGAGCATTATCACCCGTGCCGAATCATTAAACGGTGAAGCAAACATTGAATCAGAGCTAAATCAGTTTACCCGAGTCACTGTTCGGATACCAATTATATGAACAAAATAAAAATATTGATAGCCGATGACCACCGCCTGGTTGTTCAGGGATTCAAAACCATTATTGATTCGATGAAGAATTTCGTAGTGGTCGCTGAAGCATATTCAGGAGTAGAAGTGATTGAAAAAAGCAAGGCAACCAACCCGCATGTAGTGTTGATGGACATTGACATGCCGGAACTAAACGGCTTGCAAGCCACCCAAAAACTCGCTTGGCTCAATCCAAATATAAAAGTAGTCATCTTGAGCATGCACAGCGAAAAAGGGATGATACAAGCAGCAATTGAAGTAGGTGCAGTGGGTTATGTTTTGAAGAATATTGAAAAAAATGACTTTATTGAGGCCATTCAAAAAGTGGCAAAAGGAGAACATTACTACAGTTCGGAAGTAACAAAGATACTTTCTGAAAAAACCGGAGACCCGATTTCAAAAAAACAACTCGTAAAAAACGATGAAAATGACCATGAGCTTACCGAGCGGGAAAAAGAAATTTTAACCCTGATTGTGGATGGGTTTTCCAACAAGCAAATCGGTGAAAAACTGTTTATCAGCCACCGAACAGTTGACACTCACCGAACCAACCTCATGCGCAAGCTCGGAGTAACCAATATGGCAGGCCTCATTCGTTACGGCATTCAACACGGATATATTGATTAATTATTATGATTAGCCATCAATTTTGTGCTCAAGTGTATAAAAATACGAACATTACCGTATTGACTTGTTTTCATGTTTTGCAGAATTTAGCTCGATAAAATGAAAGATGACAAAACAAAGCAACAATGCCCTACAAAAAATAAAGAAGATAACCGCTTACCTTACAAAATGCTTTTCCCCCAATTAAATAGGAAGTTGAACACTTGGTTACTTGCATGCGGAGTTACTCTTATTAGCGGAGTTGCCGGTGCGCAGGATTATAAGTGGGCTAATGGTATGGGGAGTACAGGTATTGATGAAGGACATTCCATTGCTGTTGACGCCTCCGGAAATGTTTATTCAACCGGATATTTCAATGGCACAGTTGATTTTGACCCAGGCCCCGGAACAGCCAATTTGACAAGCACTGGAAGTTA
>NVWW01000106.1 GCA_002746335.1 Flavobacteriales bacterium
ACTTACTTGATGCAACGCAAGTCAGATGGTTCTACTTTTGAAGTGGAAATACCTTCTTTTGAAATGTTTGCGTCCTATCGAATGAATTAAGGAACAAAAGTGAAGCCGAATTCTTCGATACCGATGAGTTCCAAAGGCACTTTGGTGATTTCCTGAAAAATCTCACCCTGTTCCAGCAAATCGTAATCATCGTTTTCATAATACCACTCGCATTTCACATTGTGCCCTTGCCCAATGTATTCTTCTAATTGTTTAAAAATGTCAAGAATCACTTTTGAAGAACTGGTATTGAAATATTCGAGGGAAACCTTGACAACGGTTTCATCCTTTGGGTTTTTGAAATATCCAGCCAGCCAATCAAAAACGGGCTGGTAAACATTAGTTGCATGCTCTGGCCACGAACGGCCTTTGATTTCGAGCATACCCGTATCTGCATTAAAATCAATGGTTGGATGTTTGGGGGTTCCTTCAAGATGAAGATGTTCCATAACCTAAAGTTTGATGCTAAATTACATAATTCTTTGTTTATGAAAATAAATATGGAAAAGCTGGCTAATCACACCTTTACTTTTTCATACCGAAAAATATCTGATTTGAGATTATTAGAATGCCATAAAATCATCTTGCCTTCTGTTTGGGTTTTCCTAAATTTGCCACCTGCTGCACAAAGCTTATGTGCGAAACAATCTATAATCTATAACTTTCAATCTATAATCAAACCATGTCAACAGGATTTTTCAATGTGCCGATAGCAGTCAATGAGCCGGTAAAAAGTTATGCCCCAGGCTCCGAAGAAAGAGAAGCACTGCAAGCTGTCCTCCAAGAACTTCGCTCAAAAGAAATCGAAGTTCCCATGTATATTGGGAGCAAAAAAGTGAAAAGTGAAAATAAAGTTGCTATGCGACCACCCCATGACCACGGGCATGTACTTGGTTATTATCACAAAAGCGACAAATCACATGTGTCTCAGGCAATAGAGGCCGCGCTTGCAGCAAAAGAAAATTGGGAAAACCTTTCGTGGGAGCACAGGGCTTCCATTTTTCTAAAGGCAGCAGACCTAATTGCCGGTCCTTATCGCTATAAATTGAATGCCGCGACCATGCTCGGGCAAAGCAAAAATGCCTATCAGGCAGAAATTGACTCTGCTTGCGAAATCATTGATTTTCTACGGTTCAATGTGGAATACATGACTGAAATATACGCGCAGCAACCCGAATCATCTGCCGGAATATGGAACCGCCTTGAACAGCGCCCATTGGAAGGGTTCATTTATGCATTAACGCCTTTTAATTTCACGGCCATTGCAGGCAATCTGCAAACATCATGCGCAATGATGGGCAATGTGGTGGTTTGGAAACCAAGCAAAACACAAGTGTATTCTGCCAATGTGCTGATGGAAATTTTTAAAGAAGCTGGAGTGCCCGATGGTGTTATCAATCTTATATATCCAAGCGGACCCGAAGCTGCTGAAGTTATTTTTTCACATCCTGATTTTGCCGGTATTCATTTCACCGGCTCCACTGAAGTTTTTCAAAGCATCTGGAAAGCCATTGGAAACAATATCCATCAATACAAATCATACCCCAGAATTGTTGGCGAAACGGGTGGTAAGGATTTCATCATGGTGCATAAATCGGCTGACCCCTCTGTTGTTTCAACAGCTATTTCGAGAGGTGCTTTTGAGTACCAGGGGCAAAAATGCTCTGCCGCATCCCGTGCTTATATCCCATCCAATCTTTGGAATGAAGTTACTTCTTCGGTTGTTGAGGATGTAAAATCATTTAAAATGGGGCCAATTGAAGATTTCTCAAACTTTGTAAATGCGGTGATTGACGAAGCCTCTTTTGACAACATTGCCGGCTACCTCGACCGCGCAAAAGAAGATGCTGATGCGGAAATACTCATCGGTGGTGGTTATGACAAATCAAAAGGTTACTTCATTGAACCAACTGTAATTGTTGCAAAAGACCCGAAATATGCTACCATGTGCGAAGAACTTTTCGGGCCTGTTATCACCATTTACAAATACGATGAAGATAAATTTGAAGAAACCCTTGAGTTGCTTGACGGCACTTCCATTTATGCGCTCACAGGGGCAATTATTTCGCAAGACAGGTATGCTGTGGCTTTGGCAACCCGAAAATTGAAAAACGCTGCCGGAAATTTCTACATCAATGACAAGCCCACAGGCGCTGTAGTGGGGCAGCAACCCTTTGGTGGTTCACGCGGTTCGGGAACCAATGACAAAGCGGGCTCCATGCTCAATTTATTGCGCTGGGTTTCCCCCAGAACGATTAAGGAAACATTTGTACCTCCTACTGATTACCGATATCCGTTTTTAGGGGAATGATATGAAAATATACCACTTGCTCTCATCTGTGAAACGCCTGGAGCCAACCAGTGGTGATAAAATCAATGAAATAAATTTGCTTCGTGCGCTTTCTTTATTTTCAGATGTATATTACAACAATCAATATTTTTCGTCAAATGATCCTGACTATGGGCTGAAGGAAGCAGAGATTACAGTCCCCTCGGAAAAATTTGACCTCTACTACATTAGGAATAATATAGAAATATTCCGCCAACTACCTCATCCCAAAGTTTGGGTAGCCCTGCCTTACAACGAAGAAGCATTTAAAAGCGCTGACGCGGTGCTCACATTTAACGAACCGTGGAAAAGGGGACTTGAGCAATATAATGATGACTCCAAATATTATTCATTCTTTTCTGGTGTCTACCCAAAAAAGATTATTGCACCAAAGAAAGTTATTAATATAGGTCAAGTGCTGAATGAGGCATTTCAACCCGGTATAAACGGCTTTCCTTTGTTTAGATACAAAGCCAAATACGGAATGGGGTTCACCGTAGGGTATTTCGGGAGAATAACTGAAGAAACTATGCCAAGGGATTATCTTTCGGTTCTTCCGCAATTAAAAAAACAAATTCAAAACCTCGAAACCGTTATTGCAGGCAGCATCAGGACTGAAATTCCAGATAAATCAATCAGAATATCCCGGCCGATAGCTTTTGAAGAAATGCCCTGTGCAACAACCGCTTGTGATGTGATTCTTGCCAACGAGCAAGACGAAGCCAACTGGGCCGGCTCTGCAAAACCCCTTGAAGCTATGGGCTGTGGCATACCCATCATCCTTACAAAACGCCCTTCGAGAGTTACACAACTCGGCGAGGAATATCCTCTTTTTTATACTTCTGCTGATGACATGGCCCAGAAAATCATTAAGCTCTATAATGACAAAGAATTTTACAAAGAAGTTAGCCGATACATGATAGAACGGGCCCAGCAGTTTTACCCCGAAGCAAGAGCCAAAGACCTCAAGCAAAAACTATCGTAATTTTTATCATCACTTTGATGAGAGCCATAAAAAAAAGCATACAAAAAACCTTTCCTGTCTTATATAAAAAATACGGTCAGTTTTATCGCCAACTCACCGACAGCAGGCATGTAAGGAAGGCCGTTTCCGCTGTTAAGCGACAGAATTGGGAAGAAGCTTTAGCTTGGTGGGAAAAGGCATATCGCGAAGAYCCGAATAACATMAGAGCCACATTGGGRTTGATAAGCGCCAAAAGACGATTAAAAAAAACAGAAGGATTAGAAGAATTCATCCAAAACTTTATCAGAAAATTYCCGRATAACCCATTGCCATACAGRGAATTGGGAAAGTTTCAATTTCGTARTGATGAYAATAAATCAATTGAGGCCTTTACAAAGTCATTTGAATTGGAACGTTCCGGAACAGTGGGTGCAACRCTTATGCAACTGCACGTCAATAATGGAGCATATCAACAGGCGATAACRGTTTTTGAAAAGGCCTACCCGGGAAATAAAGAATCRGTTCGGCTGCTGGTTCTTGCCTCRCTTGCATATTTGAAAACAGGTATGTTAGAGAAAAGCAACGAGCTTGTAATCAAAGGGGTAAAAGAGCATCCCGATGATGAAGAATTATACCGTGCAATAGGGATGAATGTCATTACCATGCTGAACATGTGCCAAGGAGGAATTGGGGAAGGAGGTCAACTTTTGCCTATCTCATTAAAATATCGCCCGAACTTTTTATCTAACCCCAACAAAGCCCTYGAAGAATGGGACACTTCACTTTTTAAATCTGTACTGGACAGAGCTAAGTTACAACTCCAACAAAATAACTCCGCTCAAAAAAAGATCAAAAAGAAGGCAAACCTGCTGTTTGTAACTGATAGCAACTGGAATTTTATGCAAGGTATTGTCGAATGGTTTTATTCTGATGCCGATTTTAATGTAAAAACACTCGAATTGTCCGACCTACCAAAAAAATCCCGAATCGAGTCCTACACTCTATCTGGGCGGCTCATAGCTGACAACCTTAACGGTAGAAAAACTAATTTTGAATTGCCCAAAGAATCTTATTACCGGCAATTGATGGAATGGGCTGACATCATTTTTGTTGAGTGGTGCAACTATTCGGCTGTCTGGATGTCCATGTTTGTTCCGCCAGAAAAAAAACTTGTTGTTCGTTTACACAGCTTTGAGGCTTTCACTCCATTACCACATTTGGTGAATTGGGGAAATGTAGATGTATTAATCAACGTTGCTCCACATATTCAAAAATTTTTGACAGAACAAATCAATATCAAACAACATGCAAATACGCGCCTGCGCATTGTTGCAAATTTCAATCAGCTAAAAATTTACCAATTACCTAAAAAGCAAAATGCCCGGAAAACTCTGGGATTGATTGGCTACAATAACGCAAACAAAAACCCATTGATGGCTGCAGAAATCCTCTCAATGCTTCGAGAGAAGGATGACGATTGGCGGTTATTGCTTGTAGGACATACCTTTCCTGAAATTCCCAAAAATGAAGAGGATAAAGAACACAAGGAAAAATTTGACAACTTTATTCAGGAAAGCAATTTGCATGAAGCAATATGTGAATATGGATTTATGGATAAATTGGAAGGGGCAATAACGGAAATCGGCTATATTTTATCACTGAGCGAACGGGAAGGCACACACGAATCTATCATACAAAGCATGGCATCGGGCTGTATTCCGTTAATTGTGAACTGGCCCGTTGTAAGTAAGTACGGTGGTCCAAAAAACATATTCGATGAAAAATGGATAATCAATGATGCTCGTGAAGCAGCCGATAAAATACTTGAGATACAAAACACAGGCAGGTATGATGAGTGTTGCTTGTCTGCGAAAAACGAAGTGATGGAAAAATATGATTACTCTGTTGTAATGCCCCAATTGAAAAAAATTCTAATAGAAGAGTAATACAATTATGCCTGAAACAGATAAAAAACAGCTCACAGAATTTTACGACAAGTACGTAAATCACCAGTTACGGCACGCCTATAATGTGAGGCATTTTATACTTTTTGATGAGCTACTCAAATTAGGACTTAAAGACAATTCAAACGTGCTTGAATTGGGTTGCGGCATTGGAGTAAGCACTTCAATGATTGCAGCGTATGCCAACAATGGAACAATCATTGGTATAGATATCAGCCCTAAAAGTATAGAAGCAGCTAAGGAAAAAGTAAAATTTGACAATGTGTCATTTATTGCCGCAGATATATTGGAGATAGAGCACACAAGCAAGCATTTTGATTTTATTACACTTTTTGATGTTTTGGAACACGTTCCTCTTGACAGCCATGAATTGCTTTTCGAACGGCTTGCAAAACATTCTAATCAACACACCAAAATTCTAATCAACATTCCCAATCCTGCTTTTATCGAATATTTGAGCGAAAACGAGCCGAAAAAATTACAAGTCATTGATCAACCCGTGTGGGCCAACCAGCTGTTAACAGTTGCTTATCGGCAAGGGTTGGTACTTAAACAATTCCGCACATACGACATTTGGACTGAGGAGGACTATCAGTTAATGCTTTTTCAAAAAAAGACACTCTACAAAAAAGCTGAGCTTGCAACAAGCCATTGGCAGCTAAAGTCGCGGATAAGAAAATTACTGGGATTGAAATAGGGTTTTAATTCTTGAGGTATTTCTCAATTACTTCCTCGGGGCGGCCTGTAGCCTTTAATCTGCCCTTATCAATCCAAATAGCTTTGGTAGCATATTGTTTAATGGATTCAAGGTTGTGACTCACAATAACTATTGTGCGACCATCAGTAATCATCTCTGCCATTTTATCCTGGCTCTTCTTTTTAAACCTGTGATCTCCCACTCCTAATACTTCGTCAATCAACATAATTTCACGGTAAAGAAAAGCAGCTATTGAAAAGCCCAAACGTGCGTTCATACCAGAAGAATAGTTCTTCACCGGCTCGTAAATAAAATCACCTAATTCTGAAAATCCGATGATTTCTTTTACTTTTTCCCGTATCTCCTGCTCTGTAAACCCCAGGATTACTCCATTTAAAAAAATGTTTTCATAACCGCTCAAATCCATTTTAAAGCCAGTTCCCAATGAAAGCAAAGCAGAAGCTGTTCCATTCACCTCTATATTGCCCTCATCGGGATGATAAATGCCACCTATTGCCCGCAACAGCGTGCTTTTTCCGGCACCGTTGCTGCCAACCACCCCCAGTATATCGCCTCTATTAATAGAAAAGCTAACATTGCGCAAAGCCCAAAAACTGCTCATTGTTGTTTTTTTCTGCTGCTTAACCACAGATGCCAGGGTATGTTTGATATAGCGTTTTTTATGACCACTCAACTTAAACCGAATCCCAAGATTTTCTGCTTTAATAATTTCCATTACAAGTTTTTGGTAATGTTTGCACTGTATTTGTCAAAAAAAGCTAATCCTGCAATGCACAAAATAACTCCCAGTGCAGTAAACCATAAAATGTATTCATTAGGCGCTGTTCCCCTAACCAATACATTTTTGTACGAGGCAAACAGAGAGGCAAAGGGATTGAGAACCATGTATGCGTGATAGTACTTTTGGGGAATATCATTTATGGAATACAATGCAGGCGATAAGTAAAACCATAGTCTCACAACGAATTGTATGATGTTTTGCAAATCCCTGAAGTACACCCCTACAACCGATACGATAAGCACAGCACCGATAGTGAAAATAAATTGAGACAATATCAAAACTGGAAACCACAGTAAATGCCAGCTAAAATTTGCCTCGAATAAAAAAAGCATTGGTATAAGTACAACACATCCCATGAGGTAATTCACTAAACTGATGAGGACACGACTGATGGGCAATGCCGACTTGGGAATATTGACAGTTTGAATGAGTTTTGCGTTTCCTACCATTGCTCTTGCCGCAGCTGAAATGGACTGCACAAACCAACGCCACGGAAGCAGTACTGAAAACAACAGGATGGGAAACTGCGGACCACCTTTTTGAAAAATCACAGCAACCAGCAAAATGTAAATCAACATCATGAAAAAGGGGTCTAAAATGGACCACAAAACCCCAAGTGTTTTGTTTTTATAGGTGATTTTGATTTCAGTGCTGACCAAGTACTTCAACAAGTCGTTCCGTTTACGCAAAAATTTTATTTCATTAAACAACAATGCCATTTTGTAATTCTTTATACAAGTTCAACAGCTTTTTTGATTCTTCTTCCCAATTGTAAATTATAGCCGCCTTTTTTGTGTTTTCTTTCATCTGCTGTAGGCGAGAAGGGTCCGCAATCACATAATTAATTGCATCGGCAATGCTTTGCGGGCTTTCGGGATTGAATGTTTTTCCGATTTCGTATCCTTCAATGAATCTTTTCAATTCAGGGAAATCGCTACCAACAACTGCTACTTCGGTGTTAATGTAATCAAACAATTTGTTTGGGCTGGTGTAGTAATTATTCAACCCTATAAATTGGTATGGAATTGCCCCCACATCAGCTCCTTTAGTGTAATTCAATACCTCGTGCTGTGGAACCGGGCCAATTAATTTCACTTTATCCTCCAATCCCCCATCAACGACAAGTGCTTTCAATTCTTCTTCGAGTTTTCCCCAGCCCATAAAAACAATAATGGCTTCATCAATATATTGGGCTGATTTCACAAGGTTTTGCAACCCTCTGTTTGGATGAAAAGCGCCTTGATAGAGAATGATGGGCTTATTTTCTGTAATGCCTGCCTTTTCTTTTAATAGATTTCCTGAAGTATGGTCTATTTCCCCTACAGTTACCGGGCAGTTCATCAATACTACCGGCTTCTTTATTTGATAACGCTTGCTCAACTCCTCTGCAATAGACTCATTTACAGTTATCACACCATCAACTTTGGGAACAATGTTTTTTTCATACCATCTGTAAACCTTTCGCTCAAGTGGGGTAAGTACGCTTATTTCGGTATAAAGTTCGTGAGAGTCATAAATTACTTTTCCGCCGGTTTTTCGCCATGCAGCAACTGCTGCGGGAAGCGCATGTAAGTCGTGACCATGATAAAAATCAGCGGGTTCTTTTTTTACTATCTTCAAACAATTGCTGCGAAAATCATAATAGCACAACGGCTTGTGGAAAACGAGTAATGCCTTCCTAATGCCTTCATAAATTGTCCTGAACACTATACCAATAATCCCCGCAACAAGAAACAGAGGTAGTGCCCATCCTGTTAAAGCCAGCAACAAAAACAAAATGGTCTTCCTATGTTTCCAATGGTGGCGGTAATATCCGTTTAGCCCTTTGCTTTTTATTGATTGCTGATGTTGCCTTAGCTTTGTCTTCAAACACTCATCCGAATCTTCTCCTTTTGTTTTGTTGGTTTTGCCGATGATTATTCGTTCATAAAGTTGGAACAAAACCCCCATGATTTTCAAAACTACCAACTTCACTAACCAAAATGGGTAACGTATGGCTTTCAAAATACGATAATGAATAGGGTTTTTCTCAACTCGAATTATCTCAAACCCATCTCGCTGTTCATAAGGCACGGTATCCTTGTCAAGCAAAGCAATAATGCGCATTTGATAACCGGCATTTGCAAGAGTTTTGGCCTCTTTTAATACACGGGCGTCATTTTTGCAGTTATTGTAAACGAAGGCGCAGACCTTTTTCTCCATCATTCATTAATTTCGATAACTTGCAAAACAAGATATCTTGCGAGCAAAATTAACCCAAAGCAAGTGATAGCTCTAATTTGTTCTGCCGAGTTTTTAACATAGTTTTGCAGTTGTACTAATCAAAAACACAGCAATGCTCCCCTTTTCCCCACCACGCTCAGATGAAAAAATCGTAGAGGCCGTTGCCGAAGTATTGCGGTCGGGTTGGATATCCACCGGGCCGAAAGCAAAATTGTTTGAACAAAAAATAACCGCATATTGCGGCAACAAAGTCACCCTTTGCACCAGTGCCGCCACTACAGGCCTCGAGTTGATTTTGCGTTGGTTCGGTATAAAGGAAGGCGATGAAGTCATCGTCCCGGCTTATACTTATTGTGCCACGGCCAATGTGGTAGTGCATTGTGGTGCAAAACCTGTGTTGGTTGATGTAGGACCTGATTTTAACATTACTGTTGAAGCCATTGAAAAAGCCATTACCCCAAAAACGAAAGCTGTTATGCCTGTTGACATTGGTGGGTTTCCATGCAATTATGATGAAATAAATGCCCTTATTCGAAGAGAAGATGTTGTTGCTAAGTTTCAGCCCGGCTCAGAAAACCAGCAAAAACTCGGAAGAATGTTGGTGCTTTCTGATTCAGCCCACTCGTTTGGTGCCTTTTACAAGAAAAAGCAAACCGGCAGTTTAACCGATGTTTCTGTTTTCTCCTTTCATGCGGTAAAAAACCTCTCTACAGCCGAAGGTGGGGCAGTAGCGCTCAACCTATCTGAACCATTTGAAAATCAAACTATTTACAGTTACCTCAACACCATGTCGCTGCACGGCCAAAGCAAAGATGCACTGGCAAAAGTGCAAAAAGGAGGTTGGCGCTACGATGTCATAGATGCAGGCTATAAATGCAATATGATGGACATTCAGGCGGCAATGGGGTTGGTGGAATTGGAACGCTACGATTCGGAAACGCTCAAAAGGCGAAAGGAAATTTTTGACGCATACGCTGAAGGGCTTTCAAAATACGATTGGGCACAAATTCCCGTTTACGAAACCAAAGAAAAAACATCGTCTTACCATGTTTTTTTACTTCGAATAAAAGATATTTCAGAAGTTCAGCGCGATGAAATCATGCAAGAAATATTTAATCAAAAAGTTGCCGTAAACGTGCATTTTCAACCGTTACCGTTGCTCACTGCATACAAAAGCAGGGGATACAACATCAGCGATTTTCCTGTTGCCTATGATAACTACAGCCGCGAAATCACACTGCCTGTTTATTACGACCTCACTGATCAAAACGTACAAACCGTTATCAACGCGGTGGTTAATGCTGTCGAAAAGGTAGAGCAGCCCGCTTAAATGAAACGCTTTTTTGATATTATTTGTTCGTTTTTCGGTTTAATTTTCCTATCCCCTCTTTTTTTGTTGATTTCCATCTTGATTCGATTCGATTCAAAAGGAACTGTCTTTTACAAGCAACTGCGAGTGGGGAAAAACGGAAAAGATTTCCAGTTGTATAAATTTCGCACCATGGTTGAAGATGCTGACAAAAAAGGTGACATCACAACCAGCGATAAAGATAGCAGGATAACACACATTGGCCGATTTTTGCGCAAGCACAAATTTGATGAGTTTCCCCAATTGCTCAACGTTTTAAAAGGCGAGATGTCGTTGGTTGGACCAAGGCCCGAACTGCGGAAATATGTAGAGATGTATCGTGAAGAACAAAAAAATGTTCTTTCCGTTTTGCCGGGCATTACTGATTACGCTTCACTCAAATTTTCAAATGAAAATGAGTTGCTAGGAAAAGCGGAAAATCCGCAGGAATATTACATTCGACAGATAATGCCTGTCAAGCTAAAACTCAATTTGAAATACATTGAAGACCGAGGCTTTTTTACCGACCTCAAAATCATTTTTGCTACATTGAAGAAAATTCTTTGAAGAACTATAGAACACAAAGGACTTTGTGAACATAGTTTGTAAAAACATGCCACAGCAAAAATGTGTTTTTGCGGGGAAGATGGTTTCTCAATAAAAACTTAAAACCACCAGCCACATTTACAAGTAGTTTTAGTTTCCCACAGCAGTTAATATAAGAAAAACAAAAGCAGTTAGTTCTAGCACTAAGCAACTTGCATTTTGCAAATTAAAAAAATGTAAAAAACTTACATGTGCAAGAAATCATTTAAATCGCAGCAAACTAAATCTTACAGATACCGTATGTTTATTGCAGATGATATGACAGAACTAAATGATAAGCACTCTTTTCAGCTTTACCTTGGATAACTGGCAGGCCGCACTTTTTTCTTTTATTCCAGCTCTTGTCAACCTTTGTATTTTTATCTACGTATATTTTTTAGTCCCCAAAACAAAAACAACAACTACTTTTTCGCTGTTTGTACTGTCTTTGTTTGTGTGGCAGATGCATGAAACCATGATGCGCCTTAGCCTTACTGCACAAACTGCTATCCTGTGGAATCAACTCCTTAATGTAGGCAGTAGCTTTATCGTTCCGTTCGGGCTGCACTTCGCCCTCATCTTCACACGCAGGGAAAAACTGGCCAATTCGTCACTTTTGCTTTTTCTTTACCTACCATATGTGTTCTTGTCCCTCATCGTTTCATCAGGGATCAATCAGCCAGGGCTCGTCCACCATCCATTCTGGTCGTGGCAAATGGATTCTGATATTAGTTTTATAAATCAATTTCGCAGCTTGTGGATTTCAGCTACCGCCTTTGTCATACTATTGCTATTATTCT
This sequence comes from Flavobacteriales bacterium, assembly GCA_002746335.1. GTDB lineage: Bacteria > Bacteroidota > Bacteroidia > Flavobacteriales_H. The sequence goes on from NVWW01000106.1 coordinate 11,752, forward strand.
CATATGCCTGGCAATGCCGTAAACAACCTAATGTCACTTTAAAACAATCAACTCTAATCGCTATCGGCTTTGCCATTCCTACTGTTCAAGGCACTGCAACCCAAGTCATTATTCCTATTTTCACCCAACTCGACTCCATTCCTGTTGCTTCCACTTTCATGACCTGCTTTTCGATATGCACTATCATCGCTATTCGGAAATACGAAATGTTCCGTTTCTCCCCGATCGAAATTCCCCAAACCATTTTCAACAATATGGCAGAGGGAATTTCTATTGTTAACAATAACTATATGGTTCAATATATCAATGATAAATTCTGCCAAATCACGGGCTACTCACCTGAAGAACTACTCGAAAAACCCACATACCAGTTACTACCCTACAGCAAAGAAGATAAAGAATTAATGCGCTCTATGATAGGGTCCATTTCCAGTACTTATGAATTAAAAATGCGTCATAAATCAGGTAAAATGATTTGGGTAAAGATCAGCCGTTCACCTATAAAAGACAATAAGGGTCATATAGTTGGCTCAACAGGTATCATCATGGACATCACATTGCGCAAAGAAGCCGTCCTAAAACTACATGAAAAGCAAGAAGAACTTAACCTGTTCATCTATAAATCATCGCACGATTTAAGAAGTCCGCTATCTTCCATAGAAGGCCTTATCCAACTCGCCCGAAAAGAAATCAGAGACAAAACTACTTTGTCTTATTTTGAAAAAATAGAAGCGTGCAATAAGCGCATGAAAAGCGTTCTGCTGGATTTAAGTCAAGTCATAAAGATCACCAAGGGAGAAACTGTTACATCAACCATTAACGTCAACAACGAAATAGATGAAATTCTACAAAGTATCAGCTACTTGGAAAATTTTGGGGAAATTGATATTCAGTCTAAAATCAACTCCCATCTCACCCTCAATACAGACCGTTCTCTGTTTAATAGTATTATTCAAAACATCTTGGTCAATGCCATAAAATACCAACGGTACAATGCAACGCGCTCTTATATAAAAATAGAGGCAAAAATATTTAACGGATTTACAAAAATCGCAGTAAGCGACAACGGGCAAGGCATCAGCGAAGAATCTTGCCCTCGTGTATTCGAAATGTTCTACAGGGGCAATATACACTCACAGGGAACAGGTCTGGGGCTTTACATCGTTAAAAATGCCGTTGAAAAATTGGGCGGGCACATCACACTTACAAGTGAGTTGGATAAAGGCAGCACATTTACGGTGTTTTTGCCAATAAGCATAGAGCAATAAGCAAAGTAAGCTGCCTGAATTAATCGAAAAGCATCCCTCCAGACAAGCCATGTTTTAAGTCACTTTGAATGTCCTCCGTTTCAAATAAAAGTCGACAGATTAACGTGATTGATTAGAACAGGTTTTTTCAAAGTAAAATTAGATTTTATTCTTGTTATTACCTTTTTTCTTTTTTTTGTAAGTTTTCAATCCCATACTACAATTACATGTGATTTTGTTTTTCCCAAATTTTAATTACAAATAATGAGATTATGACAGCGATTTGACAAACTATCCACAAATATCTTTATTTTGTAACATTATGGGGACATGGTCAAAAAACAAATTATCTCTAATTATTTTGCTTCTGTTCCTTCTTTTTTCAAGTTCTTCCTTTTCTCAACACCCCCAACCCATTTTCAGGCATTACACCGTTGAAGATGGCCTGCCAAGCTCAGAAGTTTACCACGTAATGCAAGATTCGAAAGGATACATCTGGTTTGCAACT
>NVWW01000107.1 GCA_002746335.1 Flavobacteriales bacterium
TGGGAAATCCTTTGCCACTTTTACCACCGCCCAGGGGCTTGCCAACAACAATGTTTATAGCATCACAGAGGATAAAGACGGGAATTTATGGTTCGGCACCGAGGAAGGGCTGAGCGTTAAACGGGTGGATGGGGAGAAGTTAGTAAAAAATAATGACAAAATCAAGAAAGCAGGAAACAAAAGGAAGCAATTATTTATCAATTTTACAAAAACAGACGGCCTTCCTGATAATTTTATCTGCGCCATACGGGAAGATGAGCAGGGCAACATCATCATCGGCAACAATTTCGGGCTATGCGTAATACCCGTTGAGGAAGCGAAGCGCATTACCGGCTCTGTGGCTGTGGGTAAGCTGTCCGGTCTTGAAGTTTACAATCAGTTTACGGGCTACCCGGTGAGAGATGTAAACACGGGGGGGGATAACGGGACCATGCATGTGGACAGCAAAGGCATATTATGGGTGGGGCATGGCAGCAACGGAGTGGCAAGGGTTGACCTGGAGGCGGTGCACAAAAGCCAACAACCGCCTGTGGTGGTGATACAAAGCGTGAAGGTGAATGAGGAGAATATTTGTTGGTACTCAATGAAAGCCACAAATTCTGAATCCCAAGACCTAAGGCTCAAGCCAAGAGATAGTTTAACTCTTGTTCAACAGGAGGTTATGACTTATGGGAAAGTGTTGGGTGAAGCGGAGCGGGATACTGTACGTAAACAGTTTTCGGGGGTTGAGTTTGATGGCATAACAAGGTTTTATCCAATGCCTGAAAATTTGGTGCTGCCTTATGATTACAACCACCTTACCTTTGAGTACAATGCCATTGAAACGGGCAGGTATTTTTTGGTGAATTACCAATACATGTTAGAAGGTCAGGACGAAAAATGGAGCCCTGTAACTAAGAAAACAGATGTAACTTATGGCAACCTGTATGAAGGGAATTACACCTTTTTGTTAAAAGCGCAAAGTCCGTGGGGCGTATGGAGCGAACCAACAGCATATACGTTCACAGTGCTGCCCCCGTGGTACAGAAACCGGTGGGCGTACAGCGCTTACGCGCTGCTGCTGGTTGCCGGTGTCTTTCTGCTGGTTTGGGCAAACGGCAGGCGGTTGCGGGCGCGGGCAAAAGAACTGGCCGAGGAGGTGCGCAGGGCGACTGTTGAAATCACGGAACAGAAAGAGGAAATAGAAAAACAGAAAAAAGAAGTTGAAAAGACCCATGAGCAATTAGCGGAGCACCACAAAGAAATCACCGACAGCATTGCCTATGCCAAGCGCATACAAGATGCCATGCTTGCCAGTGAAGAACACGACAGCCAACATTTGCCGGAGCACTACATTTTGTTTAAGCCGAAAGATGTGGTAAGCGGGGATTACTATTGGGCGTTGGAGAAGCAGGGCTATTTGTACCTTACAGCAGCCGATTGTACGGGTCATGGTGTGCCGGGCGCGTTTATGAGCATGTTGGGTATGTCGTTTCTCAATGAAATCAATGCACACGGTGAATTGCTCATGCCTGCGGAGATATTAGACGAGTTGCGGGCAAGAATAATTAAGGAATTGGGGCAAACTGGGGCGTCAGGCGAAAGCAAAGACGGGATGGATATGTCGTTGCTCAGATTGAATTTAGATACACACGAACTGATGTGGGCAGGCGCCAATAATCCATTGTATCACATCAAAGCATTAGATGGCAACGAAACAGAAAAAGACACAGTTAACGAGACTCATTATGTTGAGGTGATATTGCCTGATAAGCAGTCGATTGGCTTTGGTTATGACATGAAGCCGTTTACCAACCACGAGCTCACGTTGCAAAAAGGAGACAGCATTGTATTGTTTACCGATGGCTTTGCCGACCAGTTTGGCGGGGAGAAGGGCAAGAAATTCAAATACAAGCCCTTCAAAAAACTCTTGCTCAAATTAAAAGACCAGCCGCTGGATGAACAAAAAGAAATCATCAACACCGAATTTGACAACTGGAAAGGCGGCTGCGAGCAGGTGGATGACGTTTGCATCATAGGCATTCGCGTATGATTGCAAAGTCACGATGGAGACATTCCGGTAAGGCGGAATCATCTCTCATGGGCGATGTGTGCGTGATTGGGGCGAGGGTATGATTGAAATCATTCTAAGAGGCCATCCGAAAAGTATCCATTGGGCTCCAAAAGTGTTTTTTGCACTCATACGGCAGCTATTTTCGGCATGTAGCTATGGCTATGCTTCTCAAAAGGAGCTTTTTCTGAGCACAAACACATCTTTTTAGCTACCAAAAACACTTCTCGGACGGCCTCTAATTAAACAAGATAAATCTCGTTTTCTTGCCACACTGGGAAGATACAAGGTAGCCCAAATCCCAATTCACTTCAAGCATCACGTGTGCATAAATAGGGTTTGATGGGGCATATTCGAATTTATTATTTTTGATAGGCAGGTATACAGGAGAACCGTTTTCGGTACGGCTGGAAGCGTTGATGATGTCGTTAATAACATATCCGAAGCGAAACCCAAACGAAAAACCGATTTTATCATTACCGCCAATGTATTGCCCGAAACCGAGCATCACTGCATAGTTGGCTTTTTCCAATTTGTCGCTTACGCCATCACCATTAAGCGCAGCATTTGAAATCATGGAGTACTGCGGCCCGATTTCCACATAGCCGCCACCTAAGTCGTTTTTGCGATAAAACAGGGCAATATCGAACGAGTTGTATGAAAGATGATTGGTGATTGAAGTGGTATTAATATCCATAAACTGATTGAATTTAGAATAAAGTCCATCAACAGTGATTTGGTGTTCTGCATTAAAATTGAATCCCAACTTACCACCAAAGGAATAACCAGCCGAGTATTTGTAGTCGTAAGCTTTGTCATTCAAAATATTCAAATTGAAAATAACGCTGGGGTTGTAAGAGCCTTTAACTCCGACATCAATCCATTTTGGATTTTTCTGTGCAAACCCATTCACCGCAAAAAGCAGAACGAAGGCAGCAATACTGATTTTTCTCATTACTTTTGTCGTTTTTCAGCACACATAATTACGTGCTTGACAAAATTAACTAAAAATGAAATTACTTGAAGGAAAAATTGCTGTAATTACAGGAGGTACAAGAGGTATCGGCAAGGGCATTGCTGAAAATTTTGCACAGCACGGAGCGCTGGTAGCGTTCACCTACCTTTCATCAGAAGAAAAAGCCAAGACATTAGAAAATGAATTGGCTGAAAAAGGAGTTAAAGCAAAGGGTTACAAATCTGATGCGGCTGACTATAAATCAGCAGAAGAGTTGATAAAAAACGTTTTGGAAGATTTCGGCAATATTGATATTGTAGTGAACAATGCTGGTGTTACCCGCGATGGATTATTGATGCGCATGAGCGAAGAAAACTGGGACGAAGTGATGAAAAGCAATGTGAAATCCGTATTTAATTTGACTAAAGCTGTGCAGCGGACTTTTTTAAAAAACCGTTCAGGGTGCATCATCAATTTGAGTTCGGTGGTGGGTATTAAAGGCAATGCCGGGCAGGCCAACTATGCGGCATCGAAAGCGGGCATTATCGGCTTTACCAAATCAGTAGCGTTGGAATTAGGTTCTCGGAATATTCGTTGCAATGCCATCGCCCCGGGTTTTATCGAAACCGAAATGACAGAAGCATTGGATGAAAAAAAAGTTGCTGAATGGCGCGATGCCATCCCCCTTAAAAGGGGCGGAACACCTGAAGATGTGGCAAATCTGGCAGTGTTTCTCGCATCAGATATGGCTGCATACATCACAGGGCAAGTAATAAATGTAGATGGGGGAATGCTGACCTGATTTACGATTTACGAATGACGATTTACGATTTTATCTCAATTCTCACATTTCACATCTCAAATCCACTTCATTGGATTTAATCACAGAACAACCCATTTGGTACACGATTCTTTGTCTTGCTTTGGGAGCGGGCTATTCTTTTTTTCTTTACCGTAAAGACAAGTTGCTGCAGGACGTATCCCTGTGGCTGAGATGGCTGTTGGCTTTTTTTCGTTTTGCCGTGACCTCATTGCTGGCTTTTTTTCTTTTAAGTCCTTTGCTGAAAACCATTTTCAGGGAAGTTGAAAAGCCCATTATTGTCATTGCACAGRAYMMYKMMRWGTCKNTKCYNAKTAAYNNARYGANTCKGWTTAYKAKGAAAAGGAATATCAAAACCAATTTAACGAAYTGTCAAAAGAGCTTTCAAAGAAATACGATGTTAAAACCTATTCTTTTGGAAGTGGCATTTCGGAAGATGTAAATTTTGACTTTTCGGAGAAGCAGACCGATCTGTCAGCCGTTTTCGATGAAATCTACAACCGCTACAGCAACCGCAACGTGGGCGCCATCATTCTGGCAACAGACGGCATTTATAATAAAGGAGCCAATCCGCTTTATTCCAGCAAACTGAAAATGCCTGTTTATGCCATTGCGCTTGGCGATACTTCAGTGAAAAAAGAYCTTATTCTTAAAAAAGTMGCTCATAATCGGCTGGCGTATCTCGGCAATTTTTTTCCTTTTGAAGCGATAGTAGAAGCAAAGCGACTGAAAGGCAACAGAGCTAATTTGAAGGTAACGAGAGGCAGCCAGACAATTTTTACACAAATCATTGAAATTGACAGGGAGTTATTCAGCATTAAAATACCTATCCAAATTGAAGCCAAGCAAACGGGCATTCAACGATACACCGTGCGGTTATCTGAACTCGAAGGAGAAATTAGCCATGCTAATAATACCCAGCATATTTTCATTGATGTTTTGGATGCAAGACAAAAAATTCTGCTTCTTGCCRCTGTGCCGCACCCCGATGTAGCGGCTATCCGCCAATCCATCGAATCGAATGAAAATTACGAAGTGGAAGTGCATCTTGCTGCTGATTTTACCAAATCGTTTAAGGATTACAGTATGGTCATTTTGCACCAGATGCCCGCTTCGGGGTTGACCCGAAATAAAATCATTAATGCTGTAAAAGCGGAATTACTGCCGGTGTTGGTAATTTTAGGCGGTTCGGTATCGGTAAATCGGCTTGAAGGACTGCGAACAGGGCTGCAAATCACTGCAAATAGGGGAAAAACAAGTGACAGTCAGGGTATTGTTGACAAAAACTTCAATCTGTTCACTATTAGTGCTGCTGCAAGAAACTATATCAACCAATTCCCGCCTTTGCAAACGCCATTCGGCAATTACAAAACGAGCAATTCCGCCAACATTTTTCTTCGCCAGAAAATTGGTTTGGTAGAAACTGATTATCCGCTCATGCTGTTCAATTCGGTAAATGGGCAAAAGACGGGAATTATTGTAGGGGATGGCATCTGGCGGTGGCGGCTCAGCGATTTTGCTCAGCATGGTAACCATGAGATTTTTAACGAAATTATCAGCAAAACAGTGCAGTATCTTGCGGCTAAAGAAGACAAGAGCCATTTCAGGGTGTCAAGCAAAGACAATTTTTTGGAAAACGAATCAGTGATATTTGATGCAGAAGTATATAATGAAAGTTACGAACTGGTAAATGATGTAGAAGTTAACATCGAAATTATTAATGAAGAAGAAAAGAAATTCCCGTATGCTTTTAGCAAAACATCTAAAGCCTACAGGTTGAATGCGGGAAATTTTCCTGTCGGTGAATACCAATACGAAGCAAAAATACGGCTGGGCGAAAAGGTGCTGATTGAAAAAGGTGAGTTTACTGTTAGTGCTATTCAAGTAGAGTCGGTTAATACAGTTGCTGATCATCAACTGCTTTACAACTTGGCAAAAAAGCACGGTGGTGAAATGCTGCTGCCCCATGAAATGAACAAGCTGCCTCAATTATTAGAACAGCGGGGCGATATCAAACCCGTAATTTACACTCAAAAAAAACTGCGTGATCTCATTAACCTGAAATGGGTGTTTTTCTTGCTTTTAGGGCTGTTGAGTTTGGAGTGGTTTGTGAGAAAAAGGAGCGGAGCTTATTAGTATTTACGAATTACGATTTTAGATTTACAATTTATATGTCTGTCGATTCTTCCAAGCGCTTTTCCAACAGGGTAGGGGATTACGTGAAATACCGCCCCGGTTATCCTGCTGAAATTATTCCTTTTTTGGAAAAAGAAATCGGGTTAAATTCAAAATGGGTAGTTGCCGACATCGGCTCGGGCACGGGCAAGTCTGCTGAATTGTTTTTGAAAAGCGGCAATACGGTTTATGGTATCGAGCCGAATGATGAAATGCGAAATGTAGCAGAAGAGTTTTTATCCCCATTTAAAAAGGGCGAAAGCCACGACTTGTCAGAGCAGGGAGATTTTATTAGCCTCAACGGTACAGCTGAAAACACCACCTTGCCCGACCAATCTATTGATGTTGTTGTGGCAGCGCAGGCTTTTCACTGGTTTGATAAAGGAAAAACAAAACAAGAATTTCAGCGTATTTTGAAGTCATCGGGTTGGATAGTGCTGTTATGGAACGACAGAAAATTCACGAACCACCCTTTTGCAATCGAATACGAAGAATTTCTGCTAAAATACGGAACCGATTACAAAAAAGTGAATCACAGGCAAGTAGACGATAAAGCCCTTATTTCTTTTTTTGAAAAAAAATTCAATCAAAGGGCATTCTATAATTTTCAGCAATTTGATTTTGATGGCTTGAAGGGCAGGCTCACTTCTTCATCTTATGTGCCGGCAAGAGGAGAGAGGGGTTTTGATGAAATGATTGATGCATTGGAGTTGTTATTTCAAAAGCACCAGCAAAAGGGAAAAGTGCTGATGGAGTATGATACGCGGGTTTTTTATGGAAGAGTCCGTTAATAAATTTATCAAAAAGTAATGGCAAGGATAGCTATGTTATTCATTTTCCTTTGCATCAATTTTTTGAAAATATGTTAAAAAAGAAACTCGTCTATTGACCATTTAAATTGAACCGTCTTTTTAAAATATGGCTTGTTTTGGGGCTATGCTCCATTATCATTCAAACCCGCGGAGAGAGCATAAGAGAGCTGCATCGAAAATTGGATTCAGTAATCTCCAATCAGGATACCATTGCGGTAAGTTTGCTCAACAAGATTAGCCAAGAATACAAATACACCAATACTGMTTCTGCYATGCTATATGCCGACTCTGCATTGGGGTTAGGGCTNAAGTTAAACCATGAGAACRGYATTGGMTACAGCTATAACAGTTTGGGGAATGTAAATGATATAACAGGCAACTATCATCAGTCCAACTATTGCTATGATGAAGCCCTGAAATACTTTGAGCGTACAGGGAACAGAAGCGGAAAGGGGCTCGTATTAAATAACAAAGGTATTATCGAGCAGGGGTTGGGGCACTACAAACAAGCCATCGCTCTTTATTCCCAATCACTGGAGATAAGAAGCCAATTAAATGACAACTACGGGCGGGCTTTTTGCCTCAATAACATTGGTTCCATCTACTTTGAACAAGCAGATTACCTGGAAGCAGTGCGTTATTTTGAGCAGGCCCTGGAAATACACCGCGAAGCAGGTAATCAGAACTCCATCATATCCAGTTTGGGCAATATTGCCACTACATACGTATCTATTGGAGAATATGACAAGGCCAGGGAGTATTATCTCAACTCATTTAGGACGGCTCGAGATATTAAAGACAACAGGGGGATGGGCTACGCTTTAACTTATTTGGGATATCTGGAAAGCAACACTGGAAGACAGGACAAGGCAGTAGATTACTTTTTCCAGGCCTTGGAAATAAGAAAGAAACTTGGTGAGTCTGCCGGCATATTGGAGAGCTACCTTATTTTAGGTGACTTTTATAAAGATCAGGATCAATATGATAAGGCACAAAAATATTATCTTAAGAGCTATAAACTCGCGAGTAAAATAAGCGCTCAACGCGAAATAAGTTATGCTACTGAAGGTCTATCAGAATTATATGCCCGACAAGGCAATTATCAAAGGGCATTGCAATATTTTCAGGAGTATTCTCAAGTAAACGATTCACTCTTTAATGAAGAAGCATCAAAAGCCCTCGGCAAGCTTGAGGCCAAGTTCGAATTCGAAAAAACCGAAGCCGAAAGAAAAAGAATTCATAAGGAAGAATTAAGAATTGAGAATGAAAAAATAAAAAGAAGAAACCTTTTGCAATACTCCGGCATCTTTATTTTCATACTTGTGCTTGGCACTGGTATCTTGTTTCTTGGTAGGTTAAATCTTTCGGTAAGCATGACAGAGGGGCTGGTGTTTTTTACTTTTCTTTTATTCTTTGAGTTCCTGCTCGTACTCACCGACCCTTATGTGGATAAATGGACAGGCGGAGTGCCGCTTTACAAGCTCATCATCAATGCAGGATTTGCGGCTGTAATTTTTCCGTTGCATGCTTTTTTTGAAAATCTTTTGAAAAGCCGAATTATAAGGACAACTAACAATTAACCAACAACAAATGCATCAAACTATCTTCATCATCATCGTTTCCATTCTCGTTTTTAATTACTTGTTGGAGCGTGTTTTGGAATACCTCAATAACAAAACCTGGAGCAATGAACTGCCCAAGGAAGCCGAAGGTATATACGATTCAGAAAAATACAAAAAGGCAAGAGAATACGATAGGATAAATTCGAGATTTGGATTTCTGACAAGCACTTTCAGCTTTCTCTTGATGATAGGAATGTTGTTTTTTGATGGCTTTGCTTTTTTGGATGAATTCGTAAGGAATTACACCGAGCATCCTATTTTGATGGCGCTGTTGTTTTTTGGTATTTTGGCTGTGGCATCCGATATATTAACAGAACCGTTCTCTTTATACAGCACTTTTGTTATCGAAGAAAAATTTGGGTTTAACAGAACTACTGTTAAGACCTACATTTTTGACAAAATCAAATCAGCCATCCTTGGTGCAATAATAGGTGGCGGACTGTTCTCGCTTTTTGTTTGGTTTTATGAAACGGCTGGTGAATATTTTTGGTTGTACGCTTGGGCACTAGTAACGGTTTTTATGCTGTTTATGGCAATGTTTTACTCATCATTAATTGTTCCGCTATTTAATAAATTAACACCTTTAGAAGAAGGAGGTTTACGAACGGAAATTGAAGATTACTGCAAAAAAGTTGGTTTCAAGCTCAACAATCTTTTTGTGATAGACGGCTCAAAACGCTCCACCAAAGCCAATGCTTTTTTCAGCGGCCTCGGCCCTAAAAAGAAAATTGTTTTATACGACACATTGATTGAAAAGCATACCAATGATGAATTATTAGCAGTGTTGGCACATGAAGTAGGGCATTACAAGAAAAAACACACACGCACTTCCATCTTCATTTCGGTTTTGCAAACGGGATTGACGCTTTACCTGCTGTCACTGATGATTAACCTGCCGCAGTTTTCCATTGCGCTCGGTGCAGAAAAACAAAGTTTTCACATTGGAATTATCGTTTTCGGAATGCTTTACAGCCCGCTTTCCATGATTTTAGGACTGGGGATGAATATTTTATCACGAAAAAACGAATTTGAAGCCGATGCGTATGCAAAGGAAACCTACAAAGGAGAACCGTTGCGAACGGCTTTAAAGAAATTGTCTGTGGATAATTTGAGTAACCTTACTCCTCATGCTGCCTATGTGTTTTTTCACTACTCGCACCCACCCTTGCTGAAGCGGCTAAAAGCATTGAAAACGTAGCGTAATTACTTCCTTTCCTCTTTTTCTTCTTTAGGAAGTTCGCTTTTGTGGATTTGCCATTCATCTCCGCGCTTCACATGATGATAAGGCTGAGGACCTATAGCAGGCGCAAATCGCTCAGATGAATACCTTGAAACAGAGCCGTCATGCAAAACTTCATCAGCCCGGTTGGCAACCACATGCCACATGAATTTAGTGTTTGATTTGCCCTTCTTAAGTTCAGTTACATCAAATCCGTTGGCCGATTTATCCGCTACATATACTCCGTTGCAATCGCCTTCGAGTTGAATGAAAACACGCAAGGGATGGTCATTATTAACCACAATATTTTTGCTGAAAATGGGGTCTAAATCAATATGCGCAGAGCCATTAGAAAGCTGCCCCTTGCCATAATCTTCAAAAAGATTTTCAGGCGCTTCAGACGCGCTCATCACTACCAGGTTGTTATTGAGGTCTTTTACTATCGTATTAACTGTTCCGTTTCCTTCAATTTTTCTGTTTACACCCGCTGTTGTAACCGCACCTACATACACATACGAACTTAAGTTTGAATAAAAATAACCGCCTGCCCTTAACACTCCGGCAGTGATGGAATCAGCGCCCACCTTACCATAAATACCTATTCGCTGGCCCGTAAAAGCACCACCTGTTCCCGATACAAGATAAGTGCCTGTTTGGTTATTTCCTGTGCCAATTATTCCTGTTCCCGAGGTATTGGTGTTGAAACCGTCAATGCCAAAGCCGTCTGCCTGCCCAATTGATCCGTAAACGCCTGATCCGCCCGCAGTGGTTGCAGTGCCAAATATCCCAACGTTTGTACCCTGACCGGTTACTCCTGAGCCACCGGCAAGAAAAGTTCCTGCTAAATTATTTCCGACTCCCAAGATACCAGTGCCGGTCGCATTGGTATTGATCGTTCTGGAAATAATATCTACGCCATCTGAACGAACTTCGTGGTCGTAAGTTGGTGTGAAGAACGATGCCATTGCGATATCCCCATCGCTTTCCACAAAAACCTTTGTAGCTCCATTGGTTTGCACTCTGAACGCATCCCTTCCGGCAACTCCGTCCACATGCAACTGCGTGCTGGGCGCTGTTGTTCCGATGCCTACGTTTCCATCGGTTTGAAAGGTCATGCTTTCGTTTGAAGTTGGGGTTGTGCCTGTTCCGATTTGAAGTTTATCCACGTCAGAATCATCAATGGCAGCATACCAGGTGGTTGCGCCAACCGTCCAGGTTTGTGTGACGTCACCTGCGCCACCATTGCTAATGGTGAATTCACTTAGAGGTAGGGTAGTGCGAACTCCAACATTATTCGCGCTTGCATCCACATACAAGGAGTTGCCATCAAACTGTACATCCCCGTTGTTATCGTTATTAATAAAAAGTGTTGTATTGGTGTTGGTAATCACTTCATTTGGGTCTAATCTCAAGCTGTTGCCGATTTCAAGAACTCCTGAGCCAGCAGTTGGCGTAGCATCGGTTGTTGCAAAAATTTCTACTCGTCCTCCTGATTCCACTCGCACTCTTTCAATATTATTTGTTCGTATCGCCCAATCAGCAAGGTCAATTGTGCCAATAAAATTAGCCGGTGGTGATGTTCCTAAGTTCCCTGTCAGTGACCAAGCGTTTAGCGCTCCATCAGTTCCAGTTGGCCCTGTAGTTCCGTCAACACCATTGGTTCCATTGGTTCCGTTTGTCCCATTTGTTCCATTGGTTCCTGGCGCTCCGGTTGGCCCTGTAACTCCGTCAACACCATTGGTTCCATTGATTCCGTTGGTTCCGTTTGTCCCGTTGGTTCCTGGCGCTCCGGTTGGTCCTGTAGCTCCGTCAACACCATTGGTTCCATTGGTTCCGTTGGTTCCGTTTGTTCCATTGGTTCCTGGCGCTCCTATGTTTCCTGTTGGTCCCTGGATTCCCGCAACTCCAGTAGGTCCGGTGGGGCCGGGTATTCCTACTCCGGTTCCTGTGGGACCTATAGGCCCGATTGTGCCTGTCGGTCCTTGAAGCCCTAATCCTGTTGGTCCTTGTGATCCTGTGGTACCTTGGGTGCCCTGTGATCCGGTCGAGCCCTGAATACCGGCAGAACCGGTTATGCCTGTAGCTCCTTGTATGCCTTGTGCTCCAGTTGGTCCGGTAGAACCTCCCGTGCCTGCACTTCCCGTGAGTCCTGTTGCACCTTGTAGCCCTGCACTTCCGGTAGGCCCCGTGGATCCTGTTGCACCCTGGAGTCCTGCACTTCCGGCAGGTCCCGTAGATCCTTGCATTCCGGGAGCACCAGCATTGCCTGTTGGCCCTGTTGGTCCTGCGGTGCCTTGTGTGGTAGAGCCCATGGGCCGCCATTTAGTACCATCAAAATAGTAGAAAGTATTGTCTCCGTTTTGGTAAATCAGCAAACCTGTTGCGGGTGTTCCTACTGCATTTACGGTGTTGGTATCTGTTCTGGGAATCAAAATGCCTTTGTCAGTAGCCAACACTTCGAGCATGGCGCTGGGGTCAGGCGTATTGGTGCCGATGCCTACATTGTCTTGTGCTATTGTATTTTGAAGCAAGAAAAGCGATAAGAAGAGAAACGGTAGTTTCTTGCATAAATGCCTGAAGGTGTATCTGTTATACATAAGCATAGGATTTAGAAACTTTCAAATTTAATGAATTTGAAACGGATAAAGAAATTTTTCAAAAAGACGCTGGATCTATTAAATCGTTGCCTGTAAGATTAAATTCAGAGGTTTATTTGCAGTAATTGTACATTAACTGGCAAACCAAAATGAAAAAACCCTCAACAGAGAGGGCTAATACTTCAATACCAAGGACTTCAGGTTATTATTTCACAGTATATTTAGATTGTCTTCTCACAGCTTTGTCCCATTTTATCAGCCGTTCTTCTTCCATTTTTGCAAGTTCTGCCCATGTGGGTGGAGTTTTTCTTAACCCTTGCAATTTTCCGATTAGTTGTCTTAGTTTTTCCTTGTCTTGTCCTGATACCCTATCAATAGATATATCTGGAATCGGTTGTAGTTCTCTGTAGACAGATAAAATGATGTTTGCACAAGCTTCGCCAAATGAAGTAGCGTACAGTTCTGTTTTTGCTTCTTGTAAGTATTGAGAAGCCAAAGATGCACGAGTTAATTCATCCGTATTTTTATCAATTGAACGTTGTGCAAAAAAGGATAGATGAATGAACGCCAATAAAAACAACGCTATAGTTTTTTTCATGACTTTGTGTTTGAGAATTAATTATTAATTAGGGAAAACAATAACTCTTAACCCGCTTCCGTAAAATGTGGCCGATCCAGCCCCAACACTCCACCTAATCGTATAAGTCCACGTTCCTGCACCAGGTGTATCCACCCATTGCGTGTGAATACTGTTGTCAGCTCCATTTGAAGAAAAGGCAGCTACTTCGTGTATTTCCACACCGCTTCTGTAAAGCCCTAGTGCAAAATAAGCAGTTGAGCCGGTTTTATTATAATCTGCTTCACCGTGCAAAAATATTTCGTCACCGGCAGCGCTTGTAATTGTCACTGATTTTAAGATTGTTGCTGTTCCAAACAGGGTGGTTGTTTCAGAATAGACAAGTGAGCTTGCTGTGATGCCAGGTCCGGTTGGTCCTGTAGCTCCGTCAACACCATTGGTTCCATTGGTTCCGTTTGTCCCGTTTGTCCCGTTTGTTCCATTGGTTCCGTTTGTCCCATTGGTTCCTGGCGCTCCGGTTGGCCCTGTAACTCCGTCAACACCATTGGTTCCATTGGTCCCGTTTGTTCCA
>NVWW01000108.1 GCA_002746335.1 Flavobacteriales bacterium
GTAATTACTCCTTAATAAGTCTACAATGCTCCATATAAAACCTGCAAGTTACTTAACGTTTTTAGCCACTTATATTCCTTTTAGTGTACGATAAAGAAGGTGCACAACATCTAAATTGCTAAACCTTTAGTTGGCTAGATACTAAACAGTTTACACAAAAAGTAAATTTCTAACCCACCTTTTGCAACGTTTGGAACATTGTAAAAGGTACAAYARATAGTCAARTGAAAAARAGAGACAAGATCAAGTTCATCTTAGCAGCATTCATTTTTGTCGKCATTAGGCAAGGGCTGGAAGCAGATCTGTTCGCACAACAGAACGTAGGTATTGGCACGCTAAATCCTGATCCAAGCGCTATTCTCGATATGGTGGCTACAGATAAAGGAGTGCTTATACCGCGGGTGCCATTAACAGGYACTGGTGATGYAGCAACTGTCCCATCACCTGCCATCAGTCTCTTAGTATACAATACCGCAACGGTGAGTGATGTCATTCCTGGTTACTATYCATGGAATGGCAGYGCCTGGGTCCCTTTTTTGACCAACTCTGCATTAGGTAACGGCGGCTGGAGTTTAACCGGTAATACCGGAACCACTGCCRGTACTAACTTYATAGGAACTACTGATACGATAGATTGGGTAATAAAGACCAACAATTCGGAAGCTGTTCGTGTTGACCAAAACGGCAATGTAGGGATTGGCACCATTTCACCCGATCAACTTTTAGAATTGGACGGTGGAGGATTGCAGATCAATGATTTTGATGGTATTGGATTTAGAGGAGAAACCCCGGCAACAGGAAACGTCACGCAGGATGGGGCGAGAATCTACTACGATGGTTCTTTTTTTGGAGGTCCTAACGATGCGTTGGTCATCGAAAAAACGGACAATTCTCAAAATGATCCGGATGGTGGTATT
Source organism: Flavobacteriales bacterium (assembly GCA_002746335.1). GTDB lineage: Bacteria > Bacteroidota > Bacteroidia > Flavobacteriales_H. Next base: position 918 of record NVWW01000108.1, read on the forward strand.
GCCTTCACTAACAAAGGTATGGACAACATAATAGATACTGCGATGGTGATCAGAGGAGATGGTAATGTTGGTATTGGAACCATCTCTCCTCAAGCTCAGTTAGAGGTGGTTGCTGCTGCAAGTCCTAAAATTCGGATCTCGGAAGGAGGGAGTACGACCTCGTATATGGATCTTTCGGACATTTCAATTAATCAATGCACTATCAAGAAGATAGCCGTTAGCGGAAATTCACTGATCGATATAAATCCAATGCCTTCAGACGGAATATCAAATGCAAGTGTAAGACTGTTTCGTATAACAAACTCCACGGCTAATCACAATTTTGATATCCTGCGTGGTAATGGTGCGGTTACAGTTGACCATCGGCTCCAATCCGGCGCTAATGGCACGTCTTTTTTGGCAGCTTTAGGGGGCAATGTTGGTATTGGCACCATTTCACCCGATCAACTTTTAGAATTGGACGGTGGAGGATTGCAGATCAATGATTTCGATGGTATTGGATTTAGAGGAGAAACCCCGGCAACAGGAAACGTAACCAAGGATGGGGCGAGGATCTACTACGACAGTTCTTTTTTTGGCAGTGATAACGATGCGTTGGTCATCGAAAAAACGGACAATTCTCAAAATAATCCGGATGGTGGTATTGCCTTTACCAACAAAGGTATGGACAACATAATTGATACTGCGATGGTGATCAGAGGAGATGGTAAAGTAGGTATTGGAACAACCAATCCTGCGCGCACGCTGCATGTTTATGGAGGAACAGGCCTGCTTGTGGAAAGGCCAGATGGCTTTCCTGGAACCGTATATCAAGGAAAGGTACAGAAATGGACCGTCGGTTCCCCCCTGACAGGAGCTGACTTTTATATCCACAATGGGACTTTAGGAAGTGCTGCGGTAGCCATTGACTCCACCAATAATTATGTAGGGATCGGCACTACTAACCCAGTGCAAAAATTACATGTGGCAGGTAACGGCTTGTTCTCAGGTACTGTTACTGCAAGTTGTGGCGTTTTAACCTGCTCAGATAAAAGGTATAAGAAGCATATTTCACCTCTTGAAAGTAGTTTAGACAAAGTGCTGCAATTGGAGGGAGTATCTTATTTTTTTAAATCTCACAGGTTTAAAGACAAAAACTTTAATAGCAGAAAACAAATTGGGGTCATCGCCCAGGATGTAGAGCAAGTTTATCCTGAATTGGTATCAGTTGATCAAGATGGTTTCAAAAGTGTGAATTATGCTAAAATAACACCAATTCTTATTGAAGCAATAAAAGAGCAGCAGCAAATGATCATGGAATTAAGAGAGAAAAACAATCTGTTGAGATCGGATAATACTGTGATCAAAGGAGAAAACGCAGCAATAAATAACCGACTCAGCACAATTGAATCTATTTTGAATGAGACCTCTAAAAAATAAATGATAAAGAATCTCATTCTGTCAGTTACCCTGTTGCAATCCCGGCATTAATCTACGCTCAGAATGTAGGTATCAATACCACCGGAGGTGTGCCGAATTAGATATAATATAAGGTAGGAAAAGAAATAATAAAAGCATATTTTACATGAAAACGTGACTATAAAATTCAGGCTTTATTTTAATTCAACGAATTATGAAAAACCTCATCTTTAAAACCGGTTTATACACAGAAGCACTGCACTTGGCCACTGCAACAAAGCCAATAATCTATAAACAGCTTGTGCCCATTATTGCTTTTGTAATCATAACAGTACTGCTGCTTACCACCAATACCTACTCGCAATCCATAGGCATCAACGATGATGGCATTGCCCCGCCTGCGGGCATTAATGTGGAAATTGACTTTGACAAAGCGGGTGATGCTACAGCAAAAACTTGGCTACTGATTGACGGAGACATCATTACGGCCAACCAAACCGCCAACCTCACCGGCTTAGACATTAACCTTTCTGACGGTGCGTTTAACTCCACTGCTACCAACATTGGGTTGAATGTGGATCTCAGCGGGCTAACGGGCGGCACAAACTATGCAGGTATTTTTATGGGTGGCAATGTTGGGATTGGCACGACAGTCCCATATAACAGACTTAGTTTGCACCAGCCTTCCAGTGCGTTTGTTAACCTGCAATTTACTAACAGTACAACCGGTAATACAAGCGCAACTGATGGTTTTAGGGTTGGATTGGATAGTAACGAAGATGGTGTCATTATTATGAATACCTCGGGAAGTGATCTCTACTTTTGCACAGAAGAAATAAGGCGAATGACAATCCTTAATAATGGATACGTAGGCGTTGGGACACCTAATCCAACATCTTTGTTAACACTAAATATAGCCAATGCAAGCAGTCAAACCCAAAAGATTGAGTTCCTAAGATCGAATGCTGTGACCGCGGGTGGATTAACTTCTCGTTCAAACACCTCAGCAGTATTCCGGATATCTTTGGATGATCAAACTGGCAGCGAAACACTGGTAGTTGTGTCAGGCAATGTAGGAATCGGAACGACAACCCCCGATGCTAAACTGACGGTTAGCAGCAATGCCCGCATTGGTACGTTAACGCTAGGCGCTTTAACAGGAAATAGTGGCGAAAGGTTTAATTTGATATATGATGCTGGCGTGGCTACCTACAGAATAAACGGTGCAACTGTAGGGGTTAATACCTCTTTTGGTGTCGGAGGTGTGAATGACGTCATGTATCTCAAGGCAACTACTCAAAATGTCGGCATTGGTACTATCACTCCTAATGCCAAATTACAGGTCAATGGATCGGTGAATTGCACTGGAGGTACTTGTTCATCAGATATAAGATGGAAAAAAAACGTAATACAATTGGAAAATACGTTGGATAAGGTATCCCAACTTCGAGGGGTAACATACAATTGGAGGAAACAAAAATTTCCTGACAAAAATTTTAATAGTAAAAAGCAAATTGGTTTGATCGCACAGGAAGTTGAAAAAGTGTATCCGGAGTTAGTGAATATAGATAATGAAGGATTTATGTCAATGGACTACATGAGTTTTACCGTTGTTTTATTAGAAGCCATAAAAGATCAACAACGAATAATTCAGCAACTTCAAAAAGAAACAGAAGAAATAAAAACAGAAAATCAAATTTTAAATCAAAAGTGTGAAAGTGTTGATGATTTGCATGAAAAAGTAAGAGCATTGGAGAATATGTTTTCGAGACCAAGCAATTGAAGACCTCAAGTTTCTTCAGCTATCACCTCTTTTTTATTTGTTGATTAAAGCAATACAGGAGCAGCAGCAAATGGCAATAGAATATGCAGCTATGCAGCAGCAGATTATTGCAACTATTCTCAACATTGCTTCGGACAGTGTAAAAATAAGCCGTAAATCACCTCCGCAAAGTACTCGCTCTCGATTCTCATGCCGACATTGCCCGATTTTTGATAACCTTATAAGGTTTAAACTTCCCTATACTCCTTCATTTTGAAATAAAAGTGGCCAAAACCCAGAGGTCTATAAGAAGTATTTTAGCATAAAAATAAGTATAATTTCATTAAGATAACCTTTTGTTAACCCAATTTTTTTGCGGAAAATTGGCTGACATCATATATTTGTACCAATTGATTTAGTAAAGACCATGCCCGACCCATTATTAAATATATTCAGTAAATTAACAACTCATGTTGTTGGGAGGGTTGAAAAAAAAGTGGTAACCGAGAAAATTATTGTGACCAATAACAAACACAACTTACAAAATGCGGCAATAAATAACCAACTCAGTACACTTGGGGCCATTTTGAATATGGTCTCCAATAAATAAAGGCCATAGTATAAAACTATTATTTTTATCAGATTAGCTATATGAGAGTTTTTGATAAATACGCGAAATTTATAACAATGTTTTGCACGCTGGTCACCTCGCCTTTTATAACTAATAGTTTTTTAATTGCACAATGTGTAAGTGGGCCACCTATACCGGCTTTCACAAACCCCTCCTTTGAGGGGCCAGTTGGAATTGCTATTGTCCCTTCGCCCTGGAATGCGTGTGTGGGATCTCCAGACACACATCCGGATCTAACCGGGCCATTATCCGCATTGTCAAACATAACTCCCTCAAATGGAAGTACATATGTCGGATTTGGCGTAAACTGGTCTGGAAGTTTTGTGGAAGCAGTTGCCCAGACATTGGCCTCACCATTGGTAGCAGGCACAAATTATCAGTTTACTATGGATCTGGCCCAATCCAATACTGCAGGAGTTGCTCCGCCTGGTTGTGTAGAGCTACAAATTTGGGGGGGAGCTTTAGTATGTGACTTTTCAGAATTATTATGGAGCTCCGGAGTTATTATGAACACCAACTGGGTAACTCAAAGTATCAATTTCACACCAACCAGTGCACATGCGGTCATCACTTTTATCCTCAATGAAACATGTGGAAACGGATCGGGTTACGCAATGATAGATAACATTCAGGCTATCACTGGAGCGCTTCCTGGTATATTAACTTCAATAAATGCATATAGTTCATGCGACTACCAACTGTTAGGCACCGGATCATGTCCGTTGGATTCCGTAATAGTCACAGGTAACATAATTAATTCACCACTTACGATACCTTTATTCGGTGATACGATGCTTGACGAGATCATTATTTTTTCATCAGGTCAAACCGGAAATCAGACCATCAATTATACCGCCTACTTTCAGAGCGGTGATGTGGTAACAGGTTCGACTTCAATAACAGTGGACAACCCTATGAGTTCCTTTCAATCGGGTTCCGCATGCCTTGGTACACCGGTCACTTTTACGGATAATTCCACTTCAAGTCAAAGTTCAATTAATTCCTGGTTCTGGGATTTTGGAGACGGGAATATGGCTACAACGCAAAACCCAACTCATCTGTTTAGTGCTTCAGGCACTTATTCCGTAACCCTAGCGGTAACCACGATCAATGGATGTGCGGATACGGTTTCACAGATAGTCGAGGTTCATCCATTCCCCATTGCTGGATTTAGCACTACAGACGTCTGTTTTGGTGAAACCGTGATATACACTAATAATACTACTATATCAGCGGGCAACTACAATTCCTCCTGGGATTTTGGGGATGGAACCTCATCTTCATTAGCTGGTCCGGCACATCTCTACAACACTCCTGGTACATATGCGGCTACTCTAATTGTTACGTCCGATAGCGGGTGTGTGGATACGGCCTCTGCTGTGGTGAATGTTTTTGATTCACCGGTCTCCGATTTCAATGTAGCTGATGATTGTATCGGAGTTACTGCCTTGTTTTCTGACAACTCCACTGTGGGAGGCATTTCTTCAATTACCCAATGGGAATGGGGTTTTGGTGATGGCACTTTCGCTTCAGTTCAAAATCCCAATCATGACTATACTAATGCCGGAACCTATGATGTTTCCCTCATTGTTACTTCTGATAAGGGCTGTACAGATACGATGACTTTGTCAACCACTCGGTTTTCACTACCTATAGCTGATTTTAGTCCTACAGCTGTTTGTTGGTTGGATACTACTCAGTTTACTGATTTGTCAACTGTTACCAATGGCACAATTGGTACGTGGGTTTGGAACTTCTCCGATGGATCCCCTTTAAACAACCTGCAAAACCCGGGGCATGTTTATCCTCCGGGGTCATACGATGTAGAACTCATTGTTATTTCGAACAATGGATGCATAGGCTCGGTGAATAAAACTGTTGAGGTTTATCCATTGCCCATTGCCGCGTTTACTTTTGATACCGTATGTGTTAATGCATTCCCCACAAGTTTTACGGACCTTTCTTCTATTTCCTCCGGATCAACTGCATCATGGGATTGGTTATTTGACAATGGGTTTCCTACATCTCTGCAAAACCCTTCCCATAATTTTGCTGCCGCTGGCACATTTGTAGCGCAATTGATAGTAACATCTGATAAGGGGTGTATAGATACTATTGAGCATTTCATTCTGGTTAATGATATTCCTGCAGTTGACTTTATAGCCGATAGTTTTGTCGGATGTTCGCCTGTATGCGTAAATTTTTTTGATGTTGGATCCTCTGTCAATAATGTGATCACATCTTGGCAATGGGATTTCGGCAATGGTGAGTCTTCCGTACTACAACATCCGAGTGCCTGCTTTATTCCAGAAGGGATCTACGACATCGAGCTTTCCGTTATATCGGACAAAGGATGTGAGAATACACTTGTTATCACCCAAATGATTTCAGTTTGGGCTAATCCGCAAGCTGGATTCAACTACACTCCAGATGAGATAACAATCCTTAACCCTGAGGTTAATTTCAGTGACGCTTCGTTAGATGCTTCATCCTGGCAATGGGATTTCGGAGATGGAAATACTGACGTTGGGTCTGACCCCACACACATATACACTGACACAGGAATATATATCGTTCAACAAGTAGTGTTCAATAACTATGGCTGTAGTGATACAATCTCTACAACGGTCAATGTCAGCGGGGTGTTTACCCTTTACATCCCGAATGCTTTTACCCCGAATGAGGATGGCGCAAACGACTCATTTTCCCCGAAGGGAATTGGTGTTCTGGCCGAAGGATACTCTCTATACATTTTTGACCGCTGGGGCGACAAAATATTTGAGTCACATGATTTAAATTTACCTTGGAATGGAAGCATACATGACCGGCCGAACCAAGCTTTACAGGCGGTGTATGTTTATAAGGTGCAACTTACTGATTTATTTAATCGGCAACATGAATATACCGGACATGTTACTGTGGTAAGGTAACTATGGTTTCCTAAATAGTTTCAAGAATATTGCCTTAAAGATACCTTGAACGGAAATCAGCTTTAAATCTGTACTAAATCACTTGATGAGAGTGTGCTTTGAGCAGGAAAGAGACGAAAATAATTACAGGCGCGCATATCAAACCTTTCTTAACAAGCCCACTAAGCGCTTTTCAAAACTCACTAAATCAAACAAAAGGCTTTGTTAGTTACTTGTGCTTGAACTTTCTTTGAAAGACATTGCAACTATTCTCAACATTACTCCGGCCAGTGTAAAATAAGCCGTAATCGCCTCCGTAAAGCATTCCTTTTCGATTTTCATACCAACATTGCTCAGTTTTTGATAACCCGATATGCTATTAAACTTCTCTATGCTCGTACTTTTTAAACAATAGTGGCCACTCAGGGAAGGGTAATAAAGGAGTATTTTAACACGAAAATTAGATAAATTACATTAAGATAACCTTTTGTTAACCCTATTTTATTGCGCGAAATTGACCGATGCCATAAATTTGCACTAATTAATTTCAGTTAAGAAATTCGGGTTTTTTGAAAAAGCCGAAAACAAATAAACAATCATTAAAAAACCAATTATGAAAACAAAATTATTCTTAACAGCTACACTCGTTTTACTTGGTATGAGTGGCAATGCACAAAACAAACAACTATCTCCCACCAAATGGGGAACCAATCAGGAGTGGGGAGCCAATCAAGAGTTTTTATCCTTTGATGCTAAACGGGCGAAACATACTCTCCTGCCTAAGTTCGATTCAAGAGAACGCATGCAGGAATTTACTGCCGCAGCTTCAACCTTGGTAGACAGTACTTACAATTGGGATTGGGATACACTCACTAATGCCTGGATATCCACCACCAATGTACTCTTTACTTACGATGCAAACGGTAATCAGATAAGTGTGCTATCTCATATTTGGTATGGAGGCAGCTGGATGAATAGTTGGCAAGGTTTCAACACTTACGATGCAAATAATAATCAGACAAGTTGGCTATCTCAAATTTGGGGTGGAGGCAGCTGGATGAATGATTGGCAATATTTGAGAACATACGATGCAAACAATAATCAGACAAGTTGGTTATCTCAAATTTGGACTGGAAGCGGCTGGATGGACATTACGCAAGCTTTCCACACTTACGATGCAAACAATAATCAGACAAGTGTGCTATCTCAAAGTTGGAATGGAAGCAGTTGGGTGGATGATTGGCAATATCTCTACACTTACGATGCCAACAACAATGAGACAAGTGGGCTATATCAAAGTTGGAATGGAAGCAGTTGGGTGAATGATTGGCAATATCTCTACACTTACGATGCAAACAATAATCAGACAAGTGGGCTATCCCAAAGTTGGAATGGAAGCAGTTGGGTGAATGATTGGCAATCTCTCTACACTTACGATGCAAACAATAATGAGACAAATGAGCTGGATCAAATATGGAATGGAAGCAATTGGGAGAATTATTGGGAATATTTGAAAACATACGATGCAAACAATAATGAGACAAGTGAGCTACAGCAAAGTTGGAATGGAAGCAATTGGGAGAGGACCGATTCAATGTATCATTATTATATCGCCCCAGCAAGCATAGCAAATTTAATGACACAAGAGCACGAACTCGTAGTTTATCCCAATCCATTCAGTAGCTATACCATTATCGAGTTTAAGAATTCCAAAAAGGAAAAACACACATTGGCCCTTTACAGCTCAATAGGACAATTGGTACGACAAATTGAGAATATTTCAAATGAACAAATAAGAATAGAAAGRGGYGATYTAACGAAGGGAGCGTATTTCTTCCAGCTACAAATCGGCCGTGAAATAATTGGAAAGAGTAAAGTAATAATTGAATAAAATCGGCCACAATACAGGGGAATAATAAGGGGTTATTTTAACACAAAAATGATATTAATTAAATTAAGATAACCTTTTGTTAATCCTATTTTTTTGCATGTGGTTAATCGATGCCATTAATTTGTACTAATTAATTTTCAGTTAAGAAATTTGGGTTTTTGAAAAAGCCAAAAACAAATAAACAATTATTAAAAACATCAACTATGAAAACAAAATTATTCTTAGCAGCTACACTCGTTTTACTGGGTATGAGTGGCAATACACAAAACAAACAACTATCTCCCACAAAATGGGGAATCGATCAGGAGTTTTTATCCTATGATGCTAAACGGGCGGAACATGCTCGCCTGCCCAAGTTTGATTCAAGAGAACGCATGCAGGAATTTACTGCCGCAACTTCAAACTTGTTAGACAGTATTTACCATTGGAATTGGGATATACTCACTAATGCCTGGATATTTTCCAGCAAATCACTCTTTACTTACGATGCAAACAGTAATCAGATAAGTCGGCTAAATCAAAATTGGAATGGAAGTAATTGGGAGAATGATTGGCAATATTTCCACACTTACGATGCAAACAGTAATCAGATAAGTCTGCTATATCAAAGTTGGAATGGAAGTAGTTGGAAGAATTATTGGCACACTTTCTACACTTACGATGCAAACAATAATCAGACAAACGAGCTACATCAAGAATGGGATGGAAGCAGCTGGGAGAATCATTTGCAATATCTCTACACTTACGATGCAAACAATAATCAGACAAGTTGGCTATCTCAAAGTTGGAATGGAGGCAGCTGGATGAATAGTTCGCAATATTTCCGCACTTACGATGCAAACAATAATCAGACAAGTGGGCTATCTCAAATTTGGAATGGAGGCAGCTGGAAGAATAGTTCGCAAACTTTCCACACTTACGATGCAAGCGATAATCAAACAAGTAGGCTATATCAAAATTGGAGTGTAGGCAGCTGGGTGAATAGTACGCAATMTTTCWRCRCTTACGATGCAAAYAATAATCAGACAAGCRAGCTATATCAAAGTTGGAWTGGAATTAGTTGGGTGAATGATTGGCAATCTTTCACCACWTACGATRCAAACAAYAATCAKACAAGYSRRCTATATSAARRTTGGAATGGAATTAGTTGGGAGAATTCTGGGCAATATTTCTACACTTACGATGCAAACAATAATSARAYAAGTKRGCTRTCTCAAASWTGGARTGGAAGCAGYTGGGWGAATTATKGGCAATATTTSWAYACTTACGATGCAAAYAGTAATCAGGTAAGTARACTAGGTCAAACATGGAATGGAAGCGGTTGGGAGAAYTCTGATTCAGCATATTATTATTATAGCACCCCAACAAGYATYRCAAATTTAATGRCACMAMAGAAGGAACTCGTAGTTTATCCCAATCCATTCAGTAGCTATACCATTATCGAGTTTAAGAATTCCAAAAAAGAAAAACACACCTTGACCCTTTACAACTCAATAGGACAATTAGTACGACAAATTGAAAATATTTCAAATGAACAAATAAGAATAGAAAGAGGTGATTTAACGAAGGGAGCGTATTTCTTCCAGCTACAAATCGGCCGTGAAATAATTGGAAAGAGTAAAGTAATAATTGAATAAAAGGTATGAAAAGTATATATTCAGCAAATCACCCTTGGGGGCAACGGTTGCAAATAAATGCTACTTGGCAATTGAGTATAGCGTTAGTTTATATACAGTCAACAAGATAGATAGTAATAAGTCGTGAATTATCAAATTGTCTAAAATCAGACTATTTAATAGATATTATTACTGAACTTCGGAAAAAAAATAAACGGATAGAAAAAAAATAAATTTTTAACCCACCTTTTCCAACGTTTGGAATTTGGAAAAGGTAAAACAAATAGTCAAATGAAAAAAAGAAACCAAATCAAATTCATCTTAGCAGCATTCATTTTTGTCCTCTTATGGCAAGGGCTGGAAGCAGATCTGCTCGCACAACAAAACGTAGGTATTGGTACGCTAAATCCTGATACAAGCGCTATTCTCGATGTGGTGGCTACAGATAAAGGAATGCTTATACCACGGGTGGCATTAACAGGCACTGGTGATGTAGTAACTATTTCATCAGCTACCATTAGTCTCTTAATATACAATACCGCAACGGTGAGTGATGTTGTTCCTGGTTACTATTCATGGGATGGCAGTGTTTGGGTTCCTTTTTTGACCAGCTCTGCATCAGGTAATGGCGGCTGGAGTTTAACGGGCAATGCAGGTACAACAGCAGGTGCTAACTTCATAGGAACTACTGATACGATAGATTGGGTGATAAAGACCAACAATTCGGAAGCTGTTCGTGTTGACCAAAATGGCAATGTAGGCATTGGAACAACTGCACCTAATTCTTTAGTTCATATAAACGGAGGGGGTATCCAAATAGATGACAATAATTTTGGTATTGCATTCAAGGGAGAATCTCCTGTGAATGCAAATGTTACAACCGATGGGTCTCGAATTTACCATGATACCGGTTTTTTTGGTATTACTATGGATGCACTGGTGATAGAAAAAACGGATATAAATGCCAATGACCCAGATGGTGGAGCTGCAGGAATAGCGTTCACTATGAAAGGACAAGATAACGTCAGGGAAACTGCAATGGTAATAAAAGGCGATGGAAATGTAGGTATTGGAACAACGGTACCCGATGCTTTACTTGAAGTATATGGGACTTCAGGAGAGGGCATCCAGATCACATCCCAGGCGCCATATTTACTATTCAAGGACTTGAATGAGGCAGATGCGTCAATAATAAGAGTAGGAGAGCTCAGTATAAAGGGATTGGAATTTGTGGTTGATAGTGATGCAGACACTATTCCTGATCTCATTGCGATGAATATTGTGCAAGATGGTAATGTGGGCATCGGGACCACAAACCCAACTGTAAAAGCTCATGTGTTTGATAGTGTGGATGGAACTTTTACCGGATTAGCTATAGACAATCGAAAAACATATGGTGCTGGCACCGGCATAAATGAAATAAGCAGAATCATCTTATCTCTTTCCGAAGCAGGGGTTCAAGACCCAACAAATAGGGTGATGGGATTCATTAGTGCTGGCACCGAAAGTGAAATAACCTCTTTTAACGGATTCATGTCCATAGGGACGAGAACCTCTGGAGTCGAAACAGAAAAACTAAGAATTACAAGCGCTGGTAATGTGGGCATTGGAACAGCCAGTCCTGTCCAAAAATTACATGTGGCAGGTAACGGCTTGTTCTCAGGTACTGTTACTGCAAGTTGTGGCGTTTTAACCTGCTCAGATAAAAGGTATAAGAAGCATATT
>NVWW01000109.1 GCA_002746335.1 Flavobacteriales bacterium
TCAATGCCGGTGCATTTGCTACAGGAAACCCCTTGTTTAATATAACAGCCGACTCTGAAGTATTAACTTTGCTAAGCAAAAGCACAGAACGCTTTAGTAGAACAATGGGCAAAACACTATATGAGTTAACCAACCACTTGGGTAATGTGAACGCGGTGGTCTCAGACAGAAAGATAGCAGTTGATAGTGATAGCGACAATGCTATTGATTTTTATGAGGCTGACGTACACAGCACTACGGATTACTACCCCTTTGGCATGAGCATGGTGGGCAGGACTTTTACCCCTGCAAGTGGGTATCGTTTTGGGTTTGGCGGACAGGAAATGGATAATGAAATCTCCGGCAACGGTAACAGCTACACTGCGCAGTTCTGGCAGTATGACCCGCGGCTGGGCAGAAGGTGGAACAAGGATATGATTACTTACCCCCGGCAGAGCACTTATGCTGCTTTTAATAATAATCCTATCTACTTTGCTGATCCGTTGGGGTTGGAAGGGAATGGACCTGATGATCCGCCCAAAAAGGTCAAGCATAAAATGCCTTCTGGATCAGAAGAAGACGTTACACAGGAAGATATTGACGAGTATTACTCTGAAGAAAATACAGAAACCGACTTCGACACATGGTATTACAATAAATACCCAAACAAAAAGCCGAAAACAGTTTTGGATAAGGTAAAAAATGTTTGGGATGCCACATTGCAAAGTATTCCCGACCCAGACTGGAGCGGCAATACCACCGGAGAATTGATGGGCGAAGGTGAAAAACGTGATATTAAAGGCCATCAACTTACAGATAAAGGGGGCGGAGCTAATGCTAACGAAGGCGGACCAGCAACCAAAGCCGAAGATCCCACAGGAATACCCAGTATCAGCCCCGATTTTGCTGGGGGAAGCATGGGAAAAAAAGGCAGAGGGGCTTATAGCTCAGGAAACAGAGTAAAAACTGCCGGTGGCGCTTCTTCTAAAACAGATGATGGGCCGGTTATTCATAAAAATGATAACGAAAGCATAGAAAACCAAAATTCGAAGCAAACAATACAAACCATGAATGCCAATGAAAAGGCGCATGAAAAACCAAATGATTCCATAATAATATATGTGGCAGTAGATTCAGCAATATACTATTACCGTAACCCAATTACTGGGAAACCTGACTCATTACCGATGAGAGGCGATGCTTATAGACATCATTATGAGCATGTCAAGAAAAAAGTATACAAATAGGATGCTCCTTTTAAGAAAGAAATATTGCCTGCTGCTTTTATTATTGCTTCCATTGCTTTCGAAGTGTCAAGATAGGATAGAAAAGGTTATTGAAACTTATGAAAACGGCAAAACGAAAATAATTTATGTTTATGAGGGTAATGTGAAAGATGAAAATATTGTAGAGGAATTAAAATATTATGAAAACGGTCAATTATGGTGCAGAACAGAATTTACAAATGGCAAAGCCAATGGAGAATATACCTGTTGGGATGAAAAAGGAAGTTTATGGGCCAAGGGTTATATGGAAAATGGAAATCTGGATGATACGACTTTTGTATATGAATACGGTATTCTTACAAAGGGCCGAGTATATGAAGATAACGAAGTAATAAAACTCTTAACATTTCATCCAAACAGCCAGGTTGAATCTGAACTCAATTATAAGCAACGCGAGCCAATTGGCAAATGGTATGGCTGGTATGAAACAGGCGAGTTGGAATTGGAAGTTAAAATTACAAATGGTCCGTGGCTTGAGTATTACAAAAGTGGAAAAAAAAAGGTAGCTGGTCAGTCACAAAATGGCAGAAAGAATGGCGTTTTTAAATGCTTTAACGAGCAAGGCGGCTTACTCAAAGAAATCACCTACGAAAAAGGCGTGGCAATAGATAGTGTGTTGTATGAGGTTGGCGGGGAAAATAACCGGTAGTATCCCAAAAATATGGTAGTGGGTCAAACTATCACCTAACAATTTCAACCCCTTGAAAACACAGGAATAGCAGCAAAGCCAACCCAAAGAAAACAGCCCGTTTTCCTGTACTTTTATCCACTCAACAAAAAAACGTTGAAACCAACGCCTCAAAAGCGTTGATTTTCGTATAGGCAGGGTAGCATATCACCTGCGAACAAGGTGTGGCTGTATAATGGTGGTGGGGAAATCCTCCCGGCATATTCACTCATTGAGCTTTACCATGCCCTGCAGCGCCCTTTTCACCAGCAAGAGATGTTCTTCAGGTTCACCCCCAAGCGTTCGGCCGGTTCGGGCTGGCTCCAGCCCTTGTTTTTGCTTGCTTTTATGATGCGTTCACCAAGTGTTTTCATTGTGTTTCATTTAACCTTTTCACAAAACACCGTTTACAATATTTTCTTGAAGCAAAAAAAAACAAGCGCTATTCTGTAATTTTGCGTTATGAATTTGCTGCGGATTTTCATCTTTGGTTTAATCTTTGTGTTTTGCTCAGCAGCATGGGGCCAAGAAGACGAGAAGAAAAAAAAGAAGAAAAAAGAAGATAACGAATGGATTGAACAAATTGATTTCATTGTGGGTTTAAAGCCCCATTTCACCAACCTTTCTGACTTCTTTATCATTCACGAAAAAAAAGCCGGTAGCCGCACCAACTTTTTCCTTATTGATAAAAAGAATTCCAATTCCATTATTTACCGCCCCAATATCAACTCCACGGCAGGCGGAGAGTTGATGTTCAAGTTCATGCGCCTGTCTTACGACTGGAGCACGCCCATCTTCAAAAAGGATTTCAGCAACGGGTTTGAATCCACGCTCAACAACATCAAGCTCGGCATTAACACCCGCATTTTTGGGTTGAATGTTTACTATACCCGCTATAACGGACTTTACTTGATGAACTCGGATGCGCTCGGGGTTACTTCTGAAAGTGAAATTTTCCGGAATGACATCAATACTTATACCATTGGTATAGATATGCGATTTGTGTTTACGGGGAAATTTTCGATTAAAGCTGCATTCCACCAAAGTGAGCGGCAACGCAAAAGCAAAGGAGGGTTTTTACTGCTGATTGCCGATCGCTATAGCTTTTTCGATGCCGACAGAACGCTCATCCCTAATAACCACAGCAACCGTTTCAGTGATTTGAACAAAAGGTATCACAACGCCAAAACCAATACGTTTTACATCATTCCCGGATGGGCTTATACGTGGGTGGCAGGAAAACTGAGCTTCACCTGGCTGCTCAACACAGGCTTAGGGTTGCAGGCCCAGTCCTACCGCTTAGATAATGACTACGTGCTGAAGTTGAAAGTTCCTGCTTTTGTGAGAGGCAAGGCAGCTCTCGGCTACAATGGTGATTATTTTTATACTAACCTCATTGGCGGTGCAGAGTTTCACCGCATGCCCTTGCAGGACGCTGTTATGAATTATGAGTTTTACAACTGGACTTATGCAATAGGCATACGGTTTTAGTACAATCCGCCAAAAGCAATTCCTATATTCCATGCGGGATAGAGTTTTTTCTCGCTCCTTTCTCCATAGCCTCCCAGCCCGGCAGCTCCTTCTATCGTAATGAGCATGTCGTGCCCACGCAATAAAGTCAATCCAGTAGAAAGCTTGGCCTCTGCATATAAAAAATCAGGTAGTTTATACCCCACCAACAGCGAAGGACCAAGAAAATATTTGAGTCGTTTTTCTGTTGTAGGAAATGATTTCGGGTAGATTTTGTAGTCAATGCCAGTTGAAATGTAGTTGAGGAATATACTCATGGAAACCGGGGTTTTAATCGTGCTTTTTTGCGACTTGCTGAGCCGTTCATAAGAAAGCGTGAGGTGGCCAAAAATCAGCACGTGTATGGGATCAAATGAAACAATGTTGCGCTTATCGCTGGCTGAAGCACCATCCAATGTATCTGATTTTACCAGAATAAATTTTTCGCGGGAGAAAACATTTTCATGAAACGAAAACTGATCCTGTGCCAACATTTCAAGGCAGATAAAAAAAACCACCGATACGGGTATCCACTTCACTTTCCAAAAATATGATAATATCCTATACAGATTGGAAACCTGAAAGGCCAATATTACGTATAGGATTGTGATGTTAATAAAAAGTACTTCAATTCACAATTTTTTGTAACTTAGCACTTGAGTAAAATGCAATTTAATTCGAATAACGAAAAACAACTGGTAAAGGGTTGCATACGCAACGACCGCAAGTGTCAGGAAATGCTCTACCGGCTCTATGCTGACGAGATGTTTGCAGTATGCCGAGCATATTCAAAAGATTATCAAATTGCCAAAGACGTGCTGCATGATGGCTTTATCAAAATTTTCGAAAAAATAAAAACCTACAAACAGCACAGCGCGCTGCGTGGCTGGATGCGGAAGGTATTTGTAAACACGGCTATAGATTACTATCGCAAGTCAATTCGGTTAAACAGTAGCATTGTCATAGAAGACAGCATGATGGAGCCGATTGATAATCAGATTTTGGAAAAAATCAGCGTCAAGC
This sequence comes from Flavobacteriales bacterium, assembly GCA_002746335.1. Lineage (GTDB taxonomy): Bacteria > Bacteroidota > Bacteroidia > Flavobacteriales_H. The sequence continues at coordinate 4,465 of NVWW01000109.1, forward strand.
AACTGCTTGATGTATTAAAGGAATTGCCCCCCGGTTTCCGAATGGTTTTCAACTTATATGTGATTGAAGGATACAGCCATAACGAAATAGCAGAGAAATTAGGCATCAGCACGGGCACTTCAAAATCACAATTGAGCCGTGCCAAGAAGTCATTACAGCAAAAAGTACTGCAACTTTACGAATCGAAATACCTGCTTTATGCCAAGGCTTAATGACATATATAGCTGGTACAAAAACCAYTTTGGARACATGCGYGARCATGCTCCGGAAGATGCATGGGAAMGGCTGAATTCATCTTTGAACAGTGCACCCAAAAYACCYAAAATAGTGGACRTGCTYCGCGTRGCTGTACCTTCCGTTGTGCTTGGCATTGTTTTATTGCTTAATTTCATGGATGTATCAGTTGACAAGCAAGGYCTTTCAATCGGTGAAAAGAAAGCTCAAATTGCTGAAAATATTGTTGTCAATGCACCTGATAAAAAAGCCAATCCAATTCAAAAAAACAGCGCTTCCATGCTGAGCATTGCTGATGAAGATAAGCCGAAAAAAGAGGCTTTTACCATTAAGAAAAATACACATGTGACTGCTGTAAAAGCACACGATAGTAAATCGCAAAACATTGAAACCGTTCAAACTAAGCAGCCAATAGGCATCATAAGCAAGATTATCACTATCAAACCYCGGCTTATTTCATCAAATGGAAGTCAAGCGTTGGCTAAAGGAYATGAAGTTCAAAATACCCTTGTAGATGACTACAAAGCWAASSGMRKMGRKSYRKAWSSKSSWRTTAMYKKMGSRYKGNGCAAWRCGKKGTTTACGCACAGTAAAGACAATAACGCACCCAACAATGTGAGCGCTGCAAACTCCGAAAGAAAATTTGGCACATCATACGGAATATCGATGGGATATAACCTTTCAAAACGGTTTGCCATACACGCAGATTGGTTAATTTCTGTACAGAAAGGCAACCACTACAAAACATTTTCTGAAAACGAATACCGCCAATTGAACATGCAGTACACCCAATTCAACCTCATTGCGAAACATAAAAGACCAGCGTTAACCAAAAACATGAATGTCAAAGCATCTGCAAATTATTTTGGAGGAGGATACTTCGGGATTTTAAAAGGAGCTACTGCTGAAGCCGATTACGGTACTGTGAGCATTTCACAAAGCGTAAGCAACAACGAATTCGGGCTTGTTTTCGGGATGGAGTATGAAGCAGTTATGAATAATAAATTTGGAGTTACCGCAGGGCTGACAGCCAGTTCAGGGCTGAAAAATATTTTCACAGGAAATATTTACACTACCTATGAAGGGCAATCAACAACCCAAATTGCTGCATCCAATACTACTGTAGGCCTGCACCTCAGTGTCAATTACCTTTTGTCCTACAAATAGCCTGCAACCAATTTTTCTACTATGCGTCTTAATAGTAAAGACGCAATAAAATGGGTTCTGTTTCAAAAGATTCTTATTTTTTAGGTATACTAAGCTACGGCTTTTGGTTTCTGCTTTCAGCAAGCTTATTTGTTATTTTATCCACTTCTTATGAGGACAACATAAGCATTGCTATTTACTCACTTTTCTGGCACAATATAGTTATTCTCCCTGCTTGGTTTTACCTACGAATTAAAAAAATGAACAAGTCATCCAAGTCATTTCTTGTTTCCTGCTGTGTTTACTTAGTCTTCTTTTTTATTGCGTTTCAAATCGCATAGCCAACTTCCCATTTATTCTGATTTATTTTTAATATCCAGTTTATTATTTTGGATATTTAACAGTTTTTAAAATTATTATCTGAGTTTTGTTTGATTTCCAAAATATATGCCCTATTTTTGCAGCGCTTTTAAAAGCTCGTGCTTAATATGACTCTTTTCAAATACATTTTTGCTTTCCAACTAGTACTTTTCACTACTCTGTCAGTCATTGCTGAAGAGAGTTATTTGAAAATAAAGGGACAAGTGATGGAAGATCGTTATGAAATGGATGGATGCAACATCATCATTTCTAAAAATGGCGTTCACTCTGTACACACTATGTCAAAAGACAACGGAGAGTTTGAATTTAGTTTGATTATCGGAAATGATTACCTAATAACTTTTTCCCGTGAAGGTTATGTGAGCAAAATCATCAATATAAACACAAGAAATATTCCTTCTCAAACATTGAAGCCCGAATATGCTTTCGAAGAAATCAATGTTGATCTTTTTCAGGAAATTCCAGATTTAGACGTTTCCCTGCTAAAAAAGCCCATCGCAAAAATCAATTACAACAAGAAAAAAGATAGTTTTGAATGGGACATGGTCTACAACAATACTATTCAAAAACAAGTGGAAGATTTGTGGTATAAAGTAGTAAAGCACCGCAGAATGTTGCAACAGCAATACGGTGGATATATGGAAGATGCAGATGGGAAATTTGAGTTAAAAGAATACGTGACAGCAAGAGTCGATTATGTTGATGCGTTAGATGTTCAGCCACTGGCAAAAGAGCCAAAAGAAAAAATCAAACTGATTGACATATTATTGGGTAGAGTGATTGAAAAACCAGTTTTCAAATTGCCCAAAAATGAATTTACAGAAAACATTTACAAACGCAGCAAAAAAACCATTACACGAAGAATTATTAAAGAAAAAAGCGTGCGAACAGTTTATCAAAGGGTTGATCACCGCTATGGCGCTACTTTTTATTTCAGAAATAACGTGCCTATTACTGAATTGATGTGGGGGTCTGAAACAGATTTTTATTTCAGCGAACCCTCCTACTCCGGCACATCTTACCGTACCACTATTTTTGCTGACTGATAAAGTTTTTTTCCTTGCAAGGTGCAGATATACGTGCCTGAAGGCAGTATTGAAACATCGAATTTTCCTGAGTAAGTGCCTTCATAATGGATTTGCTTTTTAACCAGTATTTTCACATTTCTTCCCGCTAGGTCGAATAAATCCAATTGAAATTTTCCTTCTGTTGGGATTTGATAGCTGATGCTGGTTTGCCCATTAGAAGGGTTTGGAAAGATTTTCAATGTTGAATTTTCAGGTTCAAAAACTGTGTTTTCATTTTCAGTCACTGTAATTTCTAAATCAATTTCTTCGGTACTTTCCTGAGTTTCAACAGGTAGCTCAACTTCCTCAGCCACCATAAACCCTACAGTTGCATATTCAACATCAGTTATGAATAATACTTTTTTAGCCTTGCTTATTTCTACAGCTTCAAAATACGCTTCACCGGTCAGCATTTTAATCAAATTCACTGGCTCTTCAACAATGGCAGGGATTGATTTAATAATTTCTTCAGGAATAATTTTGGAAGTATCAACAATTTCTTCTGCAACCACCTGCCCAACTTTTTTCACATCTTCAATTACTTCGGGTGTTATCCAGCCCATCGGCTCCTCCCCTATTATTTCGATTCGTGAATAATCAATATCACCAATGGGCTCTTCTTCAACTACGGTATCATCAGGCATGTATTTGATATCCCCCAGTAGTTCCCATTCTTCCACACCCAGCAATGGTTTTTCGCAGGTAATAATCCGCTTTTCTTCAATTACTGCAATCGTATCGCCCATTATTTCAGGCTTGTCAACAATGGCGATTTTTCCTCTTACAAAGTTGCGTTCATCTTCAACCAGCCCGTCCACTAAAATCACGTCTCCCACTGTTTGTCCCGTTGTGTAAGTACAACTGAAAAGCGTTGTACCAAATACAATAAGCAAGGCAAAGGCAAACTGTCTGAGAGGTGATAGATGACTGCTTTGCAACTGATGAAATGGGATTTTCAGCTTTGGCGGCTCGGCCAATTGTGAGTTTTTGAAGCGACCACAAATTCGATTGCAAGAATTTTGATCCAAAAACTGATTGATTTCCTTTCGAGATTTACTTGTAAAATCCACTACAGATTTACTGCAAACACCGCAAAAACGCCCTTTTTCATCGGGGGTCATTTTGCCCCAATCCTCATGGCAAGGATCAGGAATACTGATGCGGAAGTTGGGTTGTGCTTTCATCTTTACTGATTTTAGATTAGTAATTTCAGTAGAAGATGCAATTGCAACAACTATTCCACAAACAAATGAAAAAATCAGGATTTAAACCGAATGGAGTATTGAAGCCCCTTGTTATTTGAAGTGAGTGAAATTTTACCTTCGAGCTGCTCCACAAAACAGTCAATCAATTCCATGCCAAGCGATTTTGATTTTTCCTTCTCAAAATTTTTAGGCAGGCCAATACCGTCATCGCTGTAACTCAAGATGTATTCTTTGTCTTTTGCTTTTTTCAATGAAACGTTAATGCAACCTCTTTTCCGTTTGACAAAGGCATGCTTTAAAGAGTTTGTAACCAGCTCATTAACCATTAATCCAATGGGCACCATCGTGTCAATTTGCAAATAGATTTCAGGCACTGAAATGTCAAGTTTCACTTTCAGGCCACGCCTTGCATCAACCTCAATAATACCATCAATAAGCTGGGCAATGTAGGCTTTTAAATCTATCTGCGTAAGCGAGTCACGCTGGTACAAACTTTCGTGGGTGACCGACATAGTTCTAATGCGCCCCTGGCTATCCCTCAAAAGACTGGCCAGCTCTTTGCTGCCTGCTGTATCTGCCTGCAAATTCAGCAAACTCGAAACGATTTGCAAGTTGTTTTTCACGCGGTGATGCACCTCTTTAAGCAGCACTTCTTTTTCAGCCAATGATTTTTTGATTTCCTCCTGCGCATTTTTGTTTTCTGTAATATCAGATGTAATCAGCACCACCGAGTCAATTTTCCCGATGCTTTTGATGGGCGCTATGCGGGTTTCGTACCAATGGATTTTGCGATCGGGCCCGTAGCCCTGCACTTCAAAAGTGATTGGCTTACCCGTTTTAAAAACACCTTGAAGATTTTCCTTATAAATTTTTTTGTTCGATGGGTCAATGAAATTGTAAACTGATGAGCCAATGAGTTCTTCCATTTTAAACCCAGGAAATACGCGGTTAATGTATTCAAGATCACCTTTTTTGTTGATGCGGATAATGAGCACTGGAGCGTTTTGAGCCAAAGAACGAAATTGCGCTTCGCTGTGTTTTAAGGCGAGCTCCACTTTTTTTCGCTCTTCAATTTCTTGTTGCAGTATTCTATTGATTTCCTCGGCTATTTCTGCTCTTATGCGTTCTTGTTCTGCTTTTTTGCTTTCTGTAATATCAAGAAGCTGGCCTATTAAATGAATCGGTTCTCCTTTTGTATTTCTCTGTAAAGCAGCTTTCAACAAACTATGTATTATTTTTCCATTTTTTGCAACATGCTTCTTTTCTATTTGAAAGTGATCAATCTTTCCAGATGTTAGCTTTTTTATTAGTTCCAAGCTATTCTGAATATCATCAGGGTGAGTTATATCAGCAATCGTCATTTTTTTCATCTGCTGTTCACTATAGCCCATCATATTTAGCAATGATTGGTTTACCCTAAGGAATTTCCCTTTCAGGCTTACGGTTCCCATTCCAATAGGGGCTGATTCAAACAAATTCTTAAATTGTTCTTCGCTTTCCTTCAGAGCAAGTTCAGCATTTTTTCTTTCAGTTATATCACGAATTATACCGCTAAAAAACTGGCCTCTATCGGTTTTCCAGCTTGTAAGGTTAATCTCCAGCGGAAATACTTCACCATTTTTCCTCAGTCCTTCCAGTTCAAGAACCTTACCTATATATATCGGTTTTTTTGTGGTAACGTATCGCTGAAAACCCATATTATGTCGTTCACGATAACTTTTGGGCATAACGGTTGTGAGCAATTTTCCAATAATTTCCGCTGGCTTGTAGCCAAAAATTATTTCAGCGCCCATGTTCCATGAAATAATTTTGCCTTTTGCATCTCCAATTATAATGGCATCGAAGGCAGAGTCATTAAGGGTTCTGTATCTTTCTTCGCTTTCCTGCAAAGCCAGTTCTACCATTTTATTCTCGGTAACATTATGGAAAATCCCTTGTGTTGCTACAATTTTATTCCCGAGTTTTCGCACAGTGGCATTACCGCTTACTTCTACCCTACTGCCATCCTTGGCTACAAACGTGGTTTCAATATTTTTCACCAACCGGCCTGACATTACCTGCTGAAATAACTTCTCACAGTGCTTGACCGAAGACGGGTGAATTATATCCCAAACAATCAATTTCTGAACCTCTTTTTTGGTGTAGCCCAAAGTTTTGAGCCACGCTTTATTTACATATTCAAACTTACCGTCAGGCCGTACACTTTGTATCATGTCGTGCGCATTGTCAAACAAATCCCGGTAACGCGCTTCACTTTCACCAATTTGCTGCTCTTTTTTCACCAGGTTTTCATTCGCGTGTTCCAATTCTGCATTCGCTGAAAATAATTCCTCGTTAGACGAATGCAGCTCTTCGTTGCTGGTTTCCAACTCTTCATTCGAAGATTTTAATTCCTCATTGACTGATTGCAACTCTTCATTTAGCGATTGCAGTTCCTCATAATTGAACTCTAATTCTTCGGTGAAATTTTGCAAATGCTCTTTGGCAGCGGCCAGTTCATGTTCGAGTTCCAATATTCGTTGGCGGGTTTCTTCTTTTATCTGCGACTTGGATTTTGAAAAACCACCTTTTTCTATCTCTACTTTTTCAAAGATGACGAGGTAAAATTCCGCATCATTGTTCGAATACAAAATGGGCTTAATAGCCAACTTGACATAATGCTGCTCACCAAAAATGTTAAACCCTACCGCATTACTTTCGAGCGAAATACCCGATTTTAAAACCTTCGACATAAGCGTCCTGAATTCCAACCGCAACTCTTTGTTGATCATTTTCAGGATGTTAGCATTCATCGTCCCCGCACTCACTCCTAAATAAAGCCGCACATCCCCGTGCGTTTCCATTAAATCGTAGCTATCGTTGATGACCACAAAGGGGTGATCAAAAGTGTTAAAAATGGTGTCCTTTGCCATTTCAAGCAATGACGCCTCTTTTTTAATCTCGGGCTTTTCATTAACAGGAAATAATTCGTGCTGTCTTATTTTTGAAAGCCGAAGCTTGTACAGGTGATTACTGCGCTTCCGTTGAAAAATTTTGTGTTTGCGGTCAACCGTTGAAAAAAGTTCAGTCAATTGCCCAAGATTTTCGGACTTGCCCAAACACAAGTAGCTGTTTGGGTTCAGTGCATAATGAAAAATAGAAATCACTTCCTGCTGCAAGGCGTTGTCGAAATAAATAAACAGGTTGCGGCAGGTAATCAAGTCTAATTTCACAAATGGCGGGTCGCTGATAATGTCGTGCCTCGAAAAGAGCATCATTTGACGAATGAACTTTTTTACCTCATATTCCTTCCCTTTTTTGTTAAAAAACATTTCGCGGTCTTTCGCAGATAGCATTTTGAGCGATGACTCAGGGAATATGCCGCTCCTACCTGCCTTCAGCGCCTTGTGGTTAATGTCAGTCGCAAAAACTTGAATCTTGTAATGAGAAATTCGTTCTTTCAGGATTTTTGACAGCAAGATGGCAATGGAATACGCTTCTTCCCCTGTGGCGCACCCCACCGACCAAATACGAATGACATCATCTTTCTTTTTGTTAGAAATAATTTTCTTAAGGAATTTGGAAAGGCCCTCATACGCATCTTTATCACGAAAAAACTCGGTAACGCCAATCAATACCATGCTGAACAGGTGGTCGAGTTCCTCCGAATTTTCTTTGATGTAATTAAGGTAAGCATCAAAGCTGGCAATTTTCAACTCTTCCATACGTTTTTCCAGCCGCCTTTTAATCGTACTCGGCTTATACCTTGTAAAATCAATTTCATTCCGCTGCGACAGTAATTTCAGAACCTGCTCCATATCGTATTTCAATTTTTTTTCGGGTGCCTAAATTACTAATTATCAATACAATTCAAATAAAAAATAATATTTAAACTGCTCAAAATAAATGAGTTACGAAAAAGAAAAAGTGAACAGGTATAATAGCAACATGATTATTGCCCGTTTATCACTTTATTTATACTTTTACTTCCCTTTCAAAAAATGGAAGAACCAACACACAAAGCGGATGTAGTTATTGCTGGAGGAGGGCTGGCGGGAATGGTTAGCGCATTGGAGCTACTCAACGCAGAAAAAAAAGTTATCCTGCTCGACCGTGCGGAAGAAAGTCGGTTTGGCGGACTGGCAAAAGAATCTTTTGGTGGTATGTTTTTTGTCAATACTCCTCACCAGCGAAAAGCAGGTATAAAAGACGATGTGAATTTGGCT
>NVWW01000110.1 GCA_002746335.1 Flavobacteriales bacterium
TCTTTTGGTTGATTGTTGCAGGCAGCGATGAAAAAACAAATTCCACTCGCAGCTAAAATGATTTTTTTCATGATTTAAATTTTAGAGAAGGCGAAAATAGGAAAATTTGGTTATTGACTATTGAGATGTTAGTCATGTTTTTTCTTTTCACTTTCTTTCAACTTCGCAATCTTAATTCCAGCATAGCCGAAAAACATAGTCATTAAGGGGCTGATGAGATTGAAAAAACAATAGAGGAAGTAATCACCGGTGGCTACGCCCAGCATTTTTGACTGCGTGGCTCCACAGGTATTCCACGGCACCAAAACAGAAGTCACTGTTCCCGAATCTTCGAGCGTTCGGCTGAGATTTTTGGGGTCTAATCCCCGTTTGCGAAAAGTATCTGCATACATTCGTCCGGGCACCACAATAGATATATACTGATCGGATGCGGTTACATTAAAAAACAGGCAGGTGAAAGATGTGGATGCAATAAGCCCACCTGTGGAATGTGCCAATTGAATGATGCTTTGAGTAATTCGCTGTAGTAATCCACACGCTTCCATGATGCCACCAAAAACCATGGCGCATACAATGAGCCATATCGTGTTGAGCATGCCCGCCATACCGCTGGTTGAAAGCAAGTCGTTGATTTTTTCATTTTCTGTGGTGATGCTGATTTCTACTGACATAGCATCCATTACTGCCATGTAACACGCTTTTGCGAAATTACCCTCAATTCCTGAAACTTTTTCGATGATATGCGGCTGAAAGATGATGGCAAACAAACCGCCTAATAAAGTTCCAACGAGCAATGCGGGAAGGGCAGGCACTTTTTTAGCAATCATGAAGATGACAACAACCGGCACAATGAAAAGCCACCCGTTGATGTTGAATGCAGAATCAATAGCGGTGAGCAATTTGTTCACCTCATCCACATTAGCATCCGAAGTGTTGAACAGTCCTATTCCTATAAAAATGAATAAAGTAATTATAATTGAAGGAATTGTAGTCAGCGCCATATACCGTATATGGGTGAACAAATCTGTTCCGGCCATAGCTGGCGCAAGGTTAGTTGTGTCGGAGAGGGGTGACATCTTATCACCAAAGTAGGACCCCGAAATAATTGCGCCTGCAATCACTCCTTCATGAATTCCAAGTGCATTACCTATGCCGAGCAATGCAACGCCAATAGTTGCTACTGTTGACCAGGAACTGCCTGTTGCCAATGAAACAATGGCGCAAACTATACAGGCGGCAAAAAGAAAAATCGTGGGATTAAGGATTTGAAGCCCGTAGTACACCATTGCAGGAACAATTCCGCTGAGTAGCCAAGTGCCGGCCAGCGCACCAATCAGCAACAATATTAAAATGGAAGGCATAGCAGAACTAACGCTTTTCACCACACCATCGAGCATGGTTTCCCACTGAATTTTCAAGCGAAATCCAACAAGTGCAGCCACCGCTCCTGAAAGCARCAGAATCATCTGATTAGAACCATTTAGCGCAGCATCGCCATACACGTAAAACACATTGATAAAAAGCAGAACAATAAGAAAAAGAATGGGGATGAGCGCTTGGMGAAATGTGGGCGTACGGAGATTTTCTGTCATCGTCTTTGAAAARCGGGRCGAAGATAGGAATTCACYAATTGTAATTTAKAATTTAGAATTATYMTMRRGNTTWAWWSTKATTGACAACCAGCCGGAAACCCACTCCACGGATGTTTTGGATTTCGATGTAAGGGTCTGCTTTGAGGTATTTGCGCAAGCGAACTATAAACACATCCATGCTGCGGCCGAGGAAGTAATCGTCATCACCCCAAACGATGTTGAGCGCCATGTCTCGCTCTACAATTTGATTTTCGTTTACACAAAGGAGCTTCAACAATTCAGCTTCCTTTTTGGTGAGTGTTTTGGATTTTTCATCGGCTGTGAGTTGAAGATTTTTGTAGTCAAAATCAAATTCACCGATTTTGAAAACGTTTTTTTCATCGGGTTCAGCCCCTGCTCCGTTGTTGCGCTTGAGCACCGCTTTGATACGTAGCAGTAGCTCTTCCATTTCAAAGGGTTTTGTAATGTAGTCGTCACCACCTGCTTTGAAACCCTTCGCTTTATCCTGAATCATGGACTTGGCAGTGAGAAATATGATGGGTACGGTTTCGTTGATTTTTCGGATGTCTTTTGCCAGTGTGAAGCCGTCTTTTTGGGGTAGCATTATGTCCAAAATACAGAGGTTGAAACTTTCGCGGATGAAGGTTTGTAACGCGCTTTTRCCTTCGGTAGAAAGRGTAACGGAAAAGTCAGCATTTTCAAGGTTGTCTTTCACCACGAAGCCCAAACTGGGGTCGTCTTCTACCAATAGTATTTTGGTTTTTTTGTTCATATATAATCAATTTAAAAAGGCAAAAACACTTCAAATTTGCTGCCTGTTTCAATTTTACTTTCCAAAATAATATAGCCCCTGTGTGCTTCTGCCATAGCCTTTACGTAGTTTAGCCCCAGTCCGAAGCCCTTCACGTTGTGTACATCGCCCGTGGGCACGCGGAAAAACTTGTCGAACACGTATTTTTGATGCTGTTTGCTAATGCCGATGCCGTTATCTTTCACCGCAATTACAATGCCGTTTTTGGTGTTTTTGGTTGAAATGCTGATCTTGGGGTTTTTATTCGAATACTTGATAGCATTGTCGAGTAAATTGTTCAAAATATTTGTCACATGCACCTCATCACAACTGACTACGGAATTTTCTGCATTCATGTTGGTTGCTATTTCTCCATTTTTTTCCGCAATACCCAATTTGAAACCTTCAACAGTATTTTCAATAATTTCGTGTAAATCTACCTGCTTTTTCTGTAGCCTGATTTCTTCTCTTTCAAGTGTGGCGATTTGCAGCACGCGCTCTACCTGCTTTTTCAATCGGTTGTTTTCTTTTTGAATTATGGAAGCGTAGTTTTTCAGTTTTTCAGGTTCTTTTTTTTCTTTTTCATTGAGTAACATTTCTGCTGACAACGAAATAGTAGAAATGGGTGTTTTTAACTCGTGGGTCATGTTGTTGATGAAATCGGTGGTGATTTCCGAAAGGCGTTTTTGCCTCAGAATAATTGAAATGGTGTAGGCGAAGAAAATGACAACAACCAGTAAAATTCCGGAAGAGATGAGCCAAAATCCCATTTGGCTGAAAATGTGGGGGGTGATATCAGGAAAATACACTCCGAAGTAGTGTCCGTCTTTTTCCCATTTGATAGGTGTTTGGGTGATTTTATCAGAYTGCACMGATAGTTCTTTTGTAGAAGCAAARCTGGTGTAAACTACAGAATCGGTAAAGCAGTCGTAGATGCTGTATTCGAAATCAATGTTGATTTCACGCTGGCGGAATTCACTTTTGAGCATTGATTCGAGGTAGTAGGGGTGAAGCGTGTCGTTAATGCTCACGCGAAATGCATTGGGAGAAATTTGCTTTACCGGGTCAATCAGTTGTGCAGAGTCGTTGTTGTGAAGTAAAATCTGGCTGGCAACGTTTTTCAGTGCATATGTAATGTCATACGTAAACTGCTTTTCCTGCAGTTCATAGGCCTTGCCTACCCAGAAAATCTGTGTAGCCACCAACCCAATTAAAAGAATGGCAGAAAGTAAAATAATGACGCGTATGGTTCTTCTTTTCATTTCGATAAAAATACTTTATTCTGGCAAATGGAACACCAGATTTAACATTTTTTTAACACCTGACAACCTTTTGTATTTATGTTCGTCTTAAATTAAAAACCAGTCTGCTTATTTTGACGTATAAATTTGTAGTTTATCGAAGTATTATTAGATATTCAGCATGGTGAAATTAGTATTTGTAGGATAAATGACTACAAAAAAATAAGAGCTTGTCCTACACGAGAGCAAAGCGATGCTGTATATATTTGTAGGTTACTCCCAGCATTAAGGCGATAAATATTAGAGGATGTGTAAAAAAGTACATATTACACTTACAAAAGCAATAGTGCTTTGGGTGTTTTTGTTTTTTGGTTTGTGCAATGGATCCATTGCACAATATAACAAAGTCATTAATCCTATTCCTGAGGAACATCCTGTAAAATCAGTTGAAAAACATGCTGACCCAGCCTGTCCCAAATATGACAATACAGGAAACAAGAACGAAAAAGAATGTGTTTTTGAAAAGCAGCAAAGAATGAAAGATAATTCGACTACAGAAAAAAATACCGGCTTTGAAAACAAGAAGACAAAGCAAACAAGTGAGCAAAGAAATGGAACTTTTTGGTCAGGTACAGTAATTCGTATTCAGGATGTAGAAACTAAAACAAAAAATGAAAAGATTAATGCAGACACAAGAGCAAAAGCAAATAAAATTTTTGGTGAGCAGGCAACAATCAATTTGTCGGTAAGAGAGCAAGATATCTTTACAAGTTCGGTTGTCAAGAAATATTTCTCCACAGAGAAGTTAAACAAGTTTCGTGATGCCGAACCAAGTCGCCTTAAGGACATCGAGTGCTACTTCAATAAATCATACCAATTTGAATTGCTRTCRAGGATTTCTGCTAACCAAAAGGAAGTTGATGAGTTTGTTCGAACATTCGACCCGCGCATTTACGAAAAGAAGCGAAAAACAAATGAACATGTTATGTTGGAGTTTCCTGAAAGCGGGATGAAAGTGGTGCTTTTGGCTGAAAACGAATTGCCTTTTGGGGTTCGAAAACACTTGAGCAAACAGAGGGGAGAACAATGCCCAACATGTGCCTACGGCATCAGAATGCCGAAAGAGTCATCGAAAATTCTGAACATGAAGAAACCAGTTCGCTCAGAATGAGAAAAAAAATACTCGTATTGCTTCTGCACTTTATTGCCATTCCTTTGCTGGTTAAGCCGCAGGCGGATAACTGTACTACGCCTGCAACTACCCTGACTACTTACCCCGATAATTGCACATCCACATCGGGCAATACGTACAGCGCCACCGCTTCGGGGGGAGCACCGGCATGCGTAGGCACTCCGGATAATGATGTTTGGTACCAGTTCACAACCGGTGCAGGCAGCGAACACGCAGTGGTTAGAGTTGCACCGGCTTCTTCCGGCTATGACCCTGTTTTTCAAGTGCTGTCTGGCGTTTGCGGCAGCCAAACTTCCCTGGCCTGCATTGATGCAGGTGGTGCAGACGCTTCGGAGTCGGCAACAATTGCTGGATTAACCGGAAGTACCACTTACTATATTCGCACTTATGGCTACTGGTCCGGTAGTGGAAGTGACGGCTCATTTACAGTTTGTGTGTGGAATGACGCTGCTCCAAGTAATGACGATTGTGCTGGATCCATTAGTTTGACACCTGGCAGTACATGTTCATACACTGCCGGAAAAAGCGCATGGGCAACATCTTCAGGTGTTGCGGCATGTACCGGAAATCCGGATGATGATGTATGGTACCAATTCACTGCCAATGCTACCTATGAAAGAATTGTTGTTGATGGAGATGCCGACTATGACCCCGTGGTGGAGGTGTTTTCAGGAGGATGTGGGGGGTTGACCAGTATTAAATGTGAAAACACAGTGGGAACCGGAGGTACGGAAGATTTTTTTGTTACGGGGTTGACAGTGAGTTCTACCTATTACGTACGTGTTTATGATTTTGGAAATTATTTCGGGCAAACGACCGCTTCGGGTACGTTTAATATATGCGTAATGGGTGGCTCACCCCCGCCAAATGACAATTGTGCAGGTGCGCTCGCTTTGCCTTCAAATGGCTCCTGCGTGGTTTTCGGTGGTTCATCTACAACCACCTTTGCTACGCCATCGGGAACAGGTACTCCTTGCACAGGTGGCAGCGTGGATGACGATGTGTGGTACAGTTTTGTGGCCATGAACTCTAACCATACTATAACCGTTGACCCCAACTCAGCAATGAACGCGCAAATTCAAATCCTTGAGGGTGCCTGCGGTTCGTTGCTTTCGTTCCAGTGCCAGGATGCCGGTGGAATTAACATTACCGAAAACATGATAGTTACGGGGCTGACAATTGGCAATACGTATTATGTAAGAATAAGCCATAACGGAACATTTTACGGTAGTGACGGCTCATTTACAATATGCAATGTGGGTTCTGCATCGAGCGTAGGCGATGACCCTTGCAGTGCATTAGCATTACCAGCTCCAACCGCTGCTTGTATTTATGGAACTTATGATTTGAGTAGCGCCTCTTTAACAACATCACCCGGCACCCCAGGATGCAGTTGGGGCACTATTTCTCCAAGAGATAAAGACATTTGGTTTAAGGTACAAATGCCCGCCAATGGAATACTGGATATTGTAGGTTACCTTGTCGCAGGCGGAATTAATGACCAGGTGTTGGCCGTTTACGAATCCAATGGACCCGGTGACAATTGTGCTTCATTGACTTATTTGGAATGCAATGACGATTACGATTTCGGTGCCGGATTATACGAATCTTTCGCATCTGTTTCCAGGCCTGCCGGCAATTGGATATACATCCGGTTGGGAATACGCTCTACTTCCACCGTTGGAGACTACAAAACCAAGCTATGCGTTTCAACCCCGGAAAACCATCAATGTTCAAACCCGTTATTTATCTGTGACATGAACGGTTTTGAAGGAACTACTAACGCGTCTTATGGCACGACATGGGGGTTACGCTCTGCCTGGGAAGTAAGCTTGCAGGGCTGGTGTTGCTGTACCTGCGGTCCCTATGGTAACAGCGGAACTTCTATTGAAAACCCTTCATGGCTAACTTTTGAAGCATCTGCCACAACAGCTACTATTACTTTAACTGTTTCGGATTGCCACAACAGTAACGGTATTCAATTTCAAATCATGGAAGGTGGCGTGTGCAACGGGGCTGTTGGTGGATGGTCACCCAAATCAACATGGCCGGGCGGCAATGTGTATCCTCCGGGCACAAGCACCATTACTGCAACCGGCTTGACTGTTGGGAATCTATATTATTGCTTAGTTGATGGCTTTGCCGGTGATTTGTGCAATTATAAAATTAATGGCGCTACCGGTGTGGGCACTACTACGCTGGTTACACCGGCCAGCAGTACAACAAGTTTATGCAGTGGAAGCACCACCACTTTGTCCATTAACCCTGTCGGTTCGGGAGCGTCCACCTCATGGAGTTCAACCCCTCCGGGATATAGCAATTGCTGCGGGAACACTTCCGTTACCGTTGACCCGGCCGTTTCTCCCGGTGTGTCTAATGGAACGGTAACCTACTTTGCCACTGTTACAGGAAACTGCATTACGCCACAAACCGTTTCTGCTACCGTTATTGTCAATGCCACTCCGCCTGCGCCAACCATCTCTGCTACTCCGACCGAATTATGCGGTACAACCACATTATCGCTTAGCGCATCTGCGGCAAACGCCACCAACTATCAATGGTTTAATGTGCCTGCGGGCGGCTCGGTATTGGGCAGTAACCAAACCTATGGTCCTCAAGTAGCCAACAATCAGATTAGTTCCCAAACGTGGTATGCCCAGGCCTATAATAATAGCGGAAACCCTGCCTGCACAAGTAGTGCTCGCGGTTCAGTAACTGTTCCGATTAATGTATGGGACGGGAAGATAAAATGGACAGGCACAGCAAACACCGCATGGAACAACACCAGCAACTGGGGTGGCTGCATGCCCGATTGCAATAAAGGAATAATTATCCCGGATGCAGGGACGGTTCCCAATTCACCCACGGTAGGGAGTTATACTGCAACTACCAAGGACTTGCAAATGGACGCAAACAGTTCGCTTACGTTAAGCAGTTCATCACTTTTAAATCTCTGTGGAAGTTTTAGTCATGGTGGCGCGTTAACTATTAGCGGAGGTACTCCGGACATCACATTCAACGGCTCGTCTAAACAAATTTACTTGAAGCCATCGACTGGTACTGGTGAGTTATCAGATGTTATTATAAACAATGCTTCAGGAGCCCAGATAGGCGATGGTGCCGGTTACCAGGATATGATCATCAACGCGAGTAGCACCTTAACGTTGACAAATGGGTTGCTTTCAACTAAAAACGACAGAACAATAACCGTTAAAAACCCCGCCACAGGCGCTGTATCCGGTTACGGCACATCATCATACATCACCGGGCGGTTGAAAAGGTATGTTAACGCCTCCGGCTCTTACGACTTTCCGGTGGGCAACGCCATCGATTACCAGTTGATGAATATAGACATCACCTCAAAGGCCGGGCTTAATGACATTACGGTATCATTTGAAAACCCTGCTAATTATACAGGAGGTGGCCTGCCCCTTGCCGAAGGCAACGGCTCATACAGCACCATATTAGACAATGGTGCTTCGGGAGGCAACGGAGGAATATGGACGGTATTTCCTGATGCCGGCACAGCCAACTACAACATCACATTGTGGGGAAGAGGCTACGGCACTCCCGGAGCAGAATCGCATACCGTCACCAAAAGAAGTACCTGGTGCCCGGGCGGATGGGCATTGGATGGAACCTATGGTTCAAGTTCAGTGGCTGGGGGAGTAGTTACTGCAAACAGAACGGGTATGAGCGGCTTTTCCCAAATAGCTGTTGCGAAGAACAACAACCCACTGCCCGTAGAACTCCTTACTTATGATTTGACTTGCAATGATAATGTGATGCAACTCACCTGGAGCACCGCTTCTGAAATAAACAACGATTATTTTACCATTGAGAGAAGCTGCGATGACCAATTCTCAGGATATGAAGTAATTGCAACCGAGCAGGGTGCGGGAAACAGTTCGGCAACATTGAGCTACACCTTTACCGACAATGAATTTCCTGGAGGGGTGTGCTATTATCGTCTCAGCCAAACTGATTTTGACGGCCTGAAAGAAAACCTCAGCACCGTAGCCAGCTACGGCTGTAAGGGAAGCAGCGCTTTTTCGTTTATCAACATTGTTCCAAACCCTGCAAAAGACGATTTTCTGGTGTTTTACAGCGCGGGCGAGGATGAACTCGTGCATTTGCAATTGCTTGATGCAAGAGGCAGAAAAGTGTTGGAACAGGAAGTTATCCCTTCATTTGGCATCAACAGCATACGGGTGGACTGCAGCGCCTTTGAGCGCGGGGTTTACTTTTTGAAGCTCAGCAATAAGAATAAGACATTCCATGAAAAAGTGGTTAAAATGAATTGACGGAAAAATGAAACGGTGGTTACATATCGGGTTTGTTGTTTGGCTGAGTGGCTTGGCTGGATATTCTTTTGGGCAGACCACGGTCAGTAAAACATGGAGCTCAGGGCCTACCTATGTTGATAACACGGGTAATTATGGATTGTCAATAGGCACTGTGACCTTCGTCTCAGGTGTTGATTTTCCAGCGGGATATGTCATTACGGATGTCAATGTCACGGTCAACTACGGGATGAATGGCAACAATAACTGTACAACTTATGGAGGCAATTCCTACCCAGGCGAAAAGTCAATGCGGATCGATGCTCCTTCAGCAACACAAGTGATTTTGGCACCGAACGGCTTCTTTAGCGGATCGACCTCTTACTCAGGCATAAATACCGTTTTCGATCAGGATGCGGGCTCTGCGCTTCCTTCGACTCCCACCACGGGGACATACAGGCCAAATACGGGCAATCTCAACAGTTTTGACGATGAAAGCCCGTTTGGAAGCTGGACGTTCATGGCGGGAGATAATGCCGGGGGCGACCCAATGTGCATTAATTCATTTACCGTTTCCATCACCGCTCAGCTTGGTGGCTCTGTAAGCAATACCTATTCAGCAGGAAGTATTTCAACAGAATATGGGTTTGACCAGACATCGGAGACCTCAAGCTGCCCGGGTGCGATGGCTGTCAATATTCCTGCCGGAGCCACAATAACCAAGGTTGATGTGCAATATGATATGTTAGCGCAGGGAGGCGCGTGGAAGAGCGAACAGCGTTCTCAACTGAGGTGCGTATCAACTGGTGGAACCGATGAAGCATCAATATATTCGGGCTCTGGTAATGTTGGAGGTACGCAAAGCTATAGCCGATCGGGCTTAACAATAGCAAACTCGGTAACAGGCGGAGGCAATATCAATTTCGAACTGCATGCGGGAAGGACTTGGGGAGGAAGCGGTTGTAACACTACCTATAACTTGGTGGTCAACAGCACATGGACAGTCACCGTTTATTACGTGATCAATTGCACCCCCCCGGCAGCAACATCAGTAAGCGGGGGCGGAACAATTTGTAACGGAGGCAGCGCTACGCTTACAGCAAGCGGAGGTGCAGGAGGCACCATATACTGGCAAAACACCACAAGCGGAGGAACTTCTACTGCTGATGCAAGCACTTCAAAAGTGATTAGCGCAGCCGGAACATATTATTTCAGGTCATACAATTCTGCTGATGGAGGTTGCTGGGGTCCGGAAGGAAGTGCAACGGTAACCGTAGTGGCCGACCCGACTTCAGGTAATCCATCGGGTGGCTCCATTTGTGCCGGAAACACCCACGCCATGAGCGTGTCTCCTTCGGGTGGGACGGGTACGTTCAGCTACCAGTGGCAGTCCATGGCGAGCAATTGCGCCACCCCAACCAATGTGGGAACAAATTCATCGAGCTATACGACACCTGCCCTTTCAGCAGGAACTTATTACTACCGCTGTGTAATCAGCCAAACCGGCTCGGGCTGCAACCAGATAACAACCACTTGTGCAACGGTTACCGTAACTGCGGTCTCAGTAGGCGGTACCGTAAGCAGTAATGCGGTTTGCGGCAGCCCAAACAGCGGTACGGTTACCCTTAGTGGCCATACGGGCAGCGTGCTCAAATGGCAATACGATGACGGGGGTGGCTGGACAGACATTGCCAACACCACCACTTCGCAGAATTATTTGAACCTTACGGTAACCACACAATACCGCGCACAGGTGCAAAATGGAGGATGTGCTGCGGTTTTTTCCAGTGCGGGAACGGTAACGGTTGACAATACCTATCCCGCTACGCCCGATGCAGGGYCAGACCAGTACGTTTGCGGAACYACCACTACCATGGCTGCAAGCGGAACCGGTGTTTGGTCAGTGCTTAACGGAACGGGAACGATTACAAGTTCAAGCAGTCCGACTTCCGGTATTACGGGCATGAACCCCAGCGTAGCGGTAACCTTCCGCTGGATAGTGACCAATGTGGCTTGCACTGCTTCGGACGATGTGGTTGTTTGGACTCAATAGGTCTATCCCCAAACAGTTTTTTTTAATACTCCCCTTTTACCTGACTTTAGCTCTATGACCATATCTTTAAAAACCATGGGCCTGTGATACAAAAAAACCGGTTAACAGGAAAGAAGCCGTCTTTTTCCCATTTGATAGGTGTTTGGGTGATTTTATCAGACTGCACCGATAGTTCTTTTGTAGAAGCAAAGCTGGTGTAAACTACAGAATCGGTAAAGCAGTCGTAGATGCTGTATTCGAAATCAATATTGATTTCACGCTGGCGGAATTCACTTTTGAGCATTGATTCAAGATAGTAGGGGTGAAGCGTGTCGTTAATGCTCACGCGAAATGCATTTGGAGAAATTTGCTTTACCGGGCCAATCAATTGTGCAGAATAGTTATTGTGCAGTAAAACCTGACGGGCAACGTTTTTCAGTGCATATGTAATGTCGTAAGTAAATTGTTTCTCCTGCAAATTATAAGCCTTGCTCACCCAAAAAATTTGTGTGGCCACCAATACGATTAGCAAGATGACAGAAAGAAAGATAGTGAGCCGTATAGTTTGGCGTTTCATTGCGGTATGAATGAAAGAAAATACATGGCTTGAAAACCCTATAAACTACTAAATTTTTCAAATTACGTACAATTGCCGCACAAACCAGCTGTTCGTAATCGCTCATGATTTATGATTTTTATATGCTTTGTTTGTGAATGCCCCACATTTCACTTTCATTAACAATTAGCAGGAAATTATTACTAAAAGTAACCTATTCTGCTGAATAGCAACGCAGGGTTAACATTTTTTTAACAAAACAGTAAACCAGCAGCATATCTTTACGTCTTAGAATCACAAAACTACGACACTTTTGTGTGCAAATAACTTGTATATCAAGACATTATAATTGTACTTTGATAAGCATAGATCAAAGACGTAGGACAAATACCTACAATAAAAAGGGTGCTTCTATTACAAGAATTTGCCGCGTAATTGCGTATATTAGTATGATTTAGTTGCCTGATCCTAAGTGAGTTAAGTTAAGTACAAATGAGGTTTGAACGCTGATTAATTTATCATTGATGATAATTCAAGATAAACATATTTGCTTTTTCGTTTTTTTCATTGTTTGCCTGTTCATAGGGCACGTTGAATTTTCTTATGGACAGGAGGGAGTTGACAGGCATGAGGGTGAAACGTCAACAAGCGAATACGACAAATTGGAAAAAGGTGGAATTTATGAGGCGTTCTCTTCTGAGCAGGAAATTGTTGAAAAAAGAGGAAGAATATCTAAACATTTTAAAAACAACGATGGAACGAATACTTTGTTTATTGGTTTGTTG
>NVWW01000111.1 GCA_002746335.1 Flavobacteriales bacterium
TCCCAGCAAAGCAGACCTTGATTTAACAAAGAAACTCAAGCAAACAGGCGAAACGATGGAAATTCACGTTCTCGACCATGTGATTGTGACTGATAACGGATATTATAGCTTTGCGGATGAAGGAAAACTGTAATTGAAAAAATTGAACGATTGAAAATTCTCATTTATACTCCTAAAGTTTCAAATCGCTTACAATACGTTTTCAGGTTAATTTTTAAAGAAATTCTCAGAGTTGAAGTTGAATTTACCAAAAACCTGGAAGAGTTCAAATTAGCCGAAGGCGTAAAAATCAGCTATGCGCAAAAGCCTGTGGATGAAGGCCTCTATTTCGGAGCGCATTCACTCTTGTTCGAAAAAGGCATCAAAGAACAGAACATTACTTGTTTTGATTGGGACGAGACAAAAGCATTTTTCAAAACTCCTGCTCTCCTGCAGGAGAGGGGGCAAGGAGAGGTCCCTTTCGACCCTTTTGCCGCAAGTTTTTACCTTGTTTCGAGATACGAAGAATACCTACCCCACCGAAAAGATATTCATGGCAGATTTCCGCCCGAAGAAGGGCTTGCCTTTCAAAACAGCTTCCTGCAAAAGCCAGTTGTAAACATATGGGCGCAAAAAATAAAAGAAATTATTCAAAAAAAACATTCCAGTTTCCAGTTCCCAGTTTCCAGTTTCCAGTTTATTCCTACAATTGATGTTGATAGTGCTTTTGCATACAAAGAAAAGGGCTGGGTGCGTACGGCAGGTGCTTATGCTCGTTCCCTTATAGAAATGAATCTTGCTGAAATCTCAGAGCGAACAAAAGTGCTTTTAGGTCAACAGCCCGACCCGTTTGATACTTTCGATTACCTGATTGATTTACAGGAAAAATACCGTTTCAAACCTATCTATTTTTTTCTTGTTGCCGATTACGGACTGAACGACAAAAACGTACCCCACACCAGCAAAAAGTTCCGTTCGCTTATCAAACATGTGGGTGACTATGCCGATGTAGGCACGCATCCTTCTTATGGTTCAAATGAAAAGCCAACTAAACTAAAAACCGAAATCAGTCGTTTGCGAAATGCCTTACACAAAGACATCACCAAAAGCCGCCAACATTTTTTGAAACTAAATATGCCACAAACCTACCGCCAACTGCTCGAAAACGACATCACTGAAGACTACACAATGGGCTATGCTTCCGAATTGGGATTCAGGGCAAGCATTTGCACCCCTTTCAATTTTTATGATTTGGACTTGGAAGCTGAAACCAAATTAAAAGTCCACCCCTTTTGTCTAATGGAAGCCACATTGAAATACTACAAAAACACTCCACCCGCAGAATCCATGCAGCATTTCAAACCGGTAATTGATGCAGTGAAAACGGTAAACGGAACACTTTATACCGTTTGGCATAATGAGTTTTTGAGCGAAAAAAACGAGTTCAAAGGATGGAAAAGTGTTTTTGAAGAAATAGTGGAATACGTAAGTTGACAGTTGGCAATGATAAAACACCATAAGCACAACGAAATTGACAAGCAAAAATGGGATGAAGCCATTACAAGTTCCAAAAATCCGCTCATTTATGCCTACTCGTGGTGGATAGATACGGTTTGTCCGAACTGGGAGGCACTGATTGAAAACGACTACGAAACAATGGTGCCCCTCACCTGCCGGAAGAAATACGGAGTGAATTACCTGTTTCAGCCGCATTTTACGCAGCAGTTAGGTGTTTTTTCAAAAGAAAAAATCACTTCTGAAAAAGTGGAGATGTTCATTAATTCCACCCCTAAAAAGTACAGTTATATTGATATTTGTTTGAACTCATGCTGTCATGTTAATCCCAATTCATCGGTGGGAATATCTAAAAAAGATTCTTCGCTTGCACCCAAAATGACGTTCAGCAAAAACGTTAACTATGAACTAAAACTCAATTTGACTTACGAAAGTCTCCAAAAAGCCTATTCCGAAAACACCAAGCGAAACATCAAAAAAGCGGGAAAAAACGCACTAAAAATTCACAAAAATAAAGTGGGATTAGAAAAAATTATCCAGCTATTCAAGCAGAGCAACAAAGCGGCTAAAAATTTAAAAAAGGATTACTTCGAAGTGCTGAAAAAAATTGAATCCGAAAGCATAAAAAGAAATCTTTCAGAAATTTTGAGCGTTCATGATGAAACCGGAAAATTGCTTGCCGCAGCACTTTTCATAACTTCCTTCAACCGAAAATTTTTCCTGTTTTCGGGCAATTCCGAAGAAGGGAAAAAAACAGGTGCTATGCCCTTTTTGCTTGATTCATTCATCAAGAGGAATTCTGAAACAGAAACAATTTTAGATTTCGAGGGTTCAAATAACCCCGGCTTAGCAAGGTTTTACCAAAGTTTTGGCTCAATGGAAACCGTATATTTGCGTGTGAAAATAAATCGGCTGCCAAAGCCGGTAAAATGGCTAAAAAAATGACACGAATTCTTTCGGAAGAAACATCCATTTCCAACCAATACATTTCCGAATTGCGGGATGTCAATGTGCAAAATGATTCGCTGCGGTTTCGCAGAAATTTGGAACGGTTAGGCGAAATAATCGGCTATGAAATCAGCAAAGAATTGGAATATGACTTAAAGGAAGTGAACACACCTCTGGGAACCTCCGAAGCAAAAATCCTAAAAGAACAGCCCGTTTTGGCAACTATTCTTCGCGCAGGGCTTGCCATGCACCGCGGGCTGCTCAATGTTTTTGACAAAGCCCAAAACGCTTATGTTTCTGCCTACCGCAAACACCAAGATAACGGCAGCGGCTTCGACATCAAAATCGAGTATCTTTCAAGTCCTCCTTTGGATGGGAGAATTGTCATTCTTTCCGACCCCATGCTCGCAACAGGCAGTTCGATGGTGCTGAGCTACGAAGCGCTGTTAAAAAAAGGCACGCCAAAACAGATTCACGTAGTTTCTGCCATTAGCAGCAAACAGGGATTGGAATACACCAGAAAACACCTTCCAGCGAATACCAAAATCTGGATCGCAACAGTTGATGACGAACTGAATGACAAAGCCTACATCATACCCGGACTGGGCGATGCAGGAGATTTGGCTTTCGGGGAAAAAGATTGATATTATGACAGACGTGCTTGAAGTGCTGGGCTGGATATTTTTAAGCATTGTGAAATTCGTATTCACACCAAGCGCGATGACCGCAGCAGGATATTCCTTCGGGGAGACATTTTTAATCACATCTTTCGGGGCAAGTATTGGAGTGGTGCTTTTTTATTACATGGGCGAAATGATTTTCCAATGGCTGGATGCAAAAAGACACAGTAAAAAACGCAGAACTTTCACCCGAGTGAATCGCCTGATCGTACGAATGAAAATGCGTTTTGGAATTTTCGGGCTGGCAGTCACTATTGGGGTGGTTTCTGTGCCAATTGGTGCATTGCTGGTTGCTCGCTATTTTAACAATAGCTCAAGGGCAGTCCCAGCACTGATTCTTGCAGTTGTAACCTGGACGCTTGCGCTGACAACGCTTTCACAATTGGTTAAACTTGGGTTTTCTTGAAAAAATACAAACACATTTTTTTCGACCTTGACCGCACATTATGGGATTTTGAAAAGAACTCCTCGGAAGCTCTTTCCGAGATTTTTTGTGAATTCAAATTGGAAGAAAAAAGCATTCCGTCTTCAGAAGAATTTATCTCAGTTTACCAGAAAATCAATGATGAAATGTGGGATGATTACCGGAATGGGCACATCTCGAAAAAAGTTCTCCGCTCTGAACGCTACGACAAAACACTTCAATATTTTGGAGTTGAAAATCAGGAATTAGCTGAGAGAATCGGCTGCCACTACATAGCGGAGAGCCCGAAAAAAACGCATCTTTTTCCGTTTGCGCACGAAACACTTTCTTATTTGAAAGAAAAATATTCACTGCACATCATCACCAATGGTTTTGAAGAGGTACAGCACATCAAATTGCTCCATTCAAACCTGATGCAATATTTTACTGAGGTAATTACATCTGAGCAGGCGGGCTACAAAAAACCTGCAAAAGAAATTTTTGAATTTGCCCTTCAAAAAGCGAATGCAAAACCTTCGGAAAGCTTGATGATTGGAGATGACTTACAAGTGGATATTCTTCCTGCGAAAGCAATGGGCATGAGGCAGGTTTACTTCAACCCCGAAAAGCAAAATCATTCCGAAAAAATTGATTTTGTAATATGTTCTCTGGATGAGTTGACAGAAATTCTGTAATCACTCTAATAGTGCAATCACTGTACGGTTGCCCCGCACGGTTTGCCCCAACTCCACTTGCAAATCAATATCGGCAGGTAGCAGCAAATCCACCCGTGAGCCAAACTTGATAAAACCCAATTGTTTGCCCTGTGTTACTTCGTTGCCTTCGGCCACATAGTATTTTATCCTTCTCGCCATAAAACCCGCTATCTGACGAACAAGCACCTGCACTTTTTGCTGCGTTTCGATCACAATAGTAGTCATCTCGTTTTCCTGCGATGCCTTAGGATGCCAAGCCACATAGTGAAACCCGGGATGGTATTTAACGTATTTTACAATTCCGCTCACCGGGTTCCAGTTCACGTGCACATTTTTTGGCGACATAAAAATAGAAACCTGCAAGCGCTTGCCCTTGAAATATTCTTTTTCTTCCACTTCTTCAATCACCACAATTTTTCCATCCGCAGGTGAAAGGATGTTATTATTGTCTTCTACAATCTTCCGGCTGGGGCTTCGGAAAAACTGCAAGATGACCAGCAACAGCGCTGCATAAATGACATAGGAAGTCAAAATAACTACTTCGTTATCGTTAAAAAATTTTATCACCAAGTAATTGGAAATAAAAATTACTGCTATGGTGATAAGAATGGTCGGATATCCTTCGCGATGAATAGTCATGGGGCAAAATTAGCATTAAGTGAACAATCTCAGGTAAGCATAGACGAAAGGTACTGAGAGTAGCAGCGAATCAGAACGGTCTAAAACACCACCGTGCCCCGGTAAAATATTACCCGAATCTTTAATGCCCAGCCCACGTTTGAAATACGACTCGACCAAATCGCCCAGCGTACCGAAAAACACAATCAGAATGGCAATCGCAATCCAATCGAATATGGAAATTTCAGTTAAATAATATGAAATAACAATAGCAACTGTTATTGCGAGCAACAACCCGCCAATGCCACCTTCCCATGTTTTGTTTGGCGAGATGCGCTCGAATAATTTATGTTTTCCGAAAAGGTTTCCAGCAAAGTAAGCGCCAGTATCATTCCCCCAAAGAATCAAAAAATAGCAGAGCACCATTTCGGGGTGGTAAAAATCAGCAAGATTATCTCCTTTGTAGATGGCAATGTAATTAAGCGTTGCAAAGGGAAAGGCAATGTAAATAATGCCCGAAAATGAGAATGAAATATTGGTAAAAGGGTTTTCATTTTTCTTGAATAATTCCACCAGAAAGAACAAAAAGCCTAACGGAATAATGAGCAGCAAAAGGGCTTGCGGCAGTGGCTCACCCTGCGCTATTTTTTCAGCGAAAATGAAGTTGCCGCAAAAGACCACGATACCCACGATTACTCCGAAATATTTCATGGGCTTGTAACCGCCTTTTTCGAGCAATGTGTAAAATTCCCACAGCCCAAAAACTGTAGTCAGCAAAAAGAACGCACCGAATGAATATTTGCTCCACAAGATGCAACCCACCAGTATAGCCAATCCGGTGAGCCCGCTCGCCAATCGCTTGGGCAGATCTGTCATAATTGGTTTTTTTTGATGAGGTGTTTTGCTTTAATCACATTATCTGAATGCACAAAAAGCTCGATGTTCACTTCGAAATTTAAGCTGGGATAAACCGAATTTTGTTTGTTAAGAATAATGGCATCAATCTCACTCCCCTCAAGCAACGACTTTACCAGAGTGATTTTGTGCAATGAAGTGGAAAAGTAAACAATTGCCCAATTTGCATTCATAAATCTCGAATAATCGTGGGCAAGATACTAATTTTCCTTTTCAGGAAGTTCGGGCTGAATTTCTTCTTTGATGGGAGGTTTAGCGTTAGTGGTTACTTCTTTTTCCGCGGCCTCCCGGACATTTTCCCTACCATTACTTGATGTAATGTTGTTTTTGGCAGAAGGTTTTTTCTTGGTTTTTTTACTTGCCGGTTCGGGTTTTTCATAAGGCCGTTTACCGAAAATCTTTTCCACATCTTCATTAAAAATAACTTCTTTTTCGAGTAATTGCTCGGCCAGATGAATGAGTTTTTCCTTATTCTCTCGAAGAATTTTTTTGGTTCGGGCGTAAGCCATTTCAATCATTTTACTCACTTCTTCATCAATTATTTGGGCAGTTTTCTCACTGTAGGGCTTGTATAGGGAAAATTCTTGCTGCCCAGTAGAGTCGTAGTATGAAATATTACCCAATCTTTCATTCAACCCGTAAACCGCTACCATAGCGTACGCCTGCTTAGTGATTTTTTCCAAATCGCTCAACGCGCCTGTTGAGATTTCCCCAAACATGATTTCTTCGGCTGCCCTGCCGCCCAGCGCTGCGCAAATCTCATCGAGAAACTGCTCTTTGGTAGTGATTTGCCGTTCTTCTGGAAGATACCACGCAGCACCCAATGACTTTCCTCTCGGTACAATGGTGACTTTCACCAACGGTGAAGCATGCTCCAACAGCCAGCTAACCGTAGCGTGGCCTGCTTCGTGATAGGCGATGACTTTTTTCTCTCCGGCGGTGATGATTTTGTTTTTCTTTTCAAGCCCGCCAATGATGCGGTCAACAGCATCGAGGAAATCATCTTTATCTACTTTTTTCTTTTTCTTCCTCGCGGCAATCAAAGCAGCTTCATTACAAATGTTAGCGATATCTGCACCTGAAAAACCAGGCGTTTGCTTCGACAGAAATTCAACATCGACTGACTTGCTAAGTTTTAAAGGTTTGAGATGCACTTTGAAAATTTCTTTTCTTTCCACCAAATCAGGCATGTCCACAAGAATTTGACGGTCGAAACGCCCCGCCCGCAACAATGCCCTGTCAAGAATGTCAGCACGGTTGGTGGCGGCAAGGATAATCACCCCACTGTTGGTACCAAAGCCGTCCATTTCCGTAAGTAATTGGTTTAATGTGTTTTCGCGTTCATCGTTGGCGCCTTGTGAAACACTTCTTCCACGGGCACGACCAATAGCGTCAATTTCATCAATGAAAATAATGGCCGGAGCTTTTTCTTTGGCCTGACGGAAAAGGTCGCGAACACGGGATGCTCCTACACCCACAAACATCTCAACAAAGTCAGAACCGGAAAGGGAGAAAAACGGCACCTGCGCTTCGCCTGCAACTGCTTTAGCCAATAATGTTTTTCCTGTTCCGGGTGCGCCAACAAGCAAAGCGCCTTTAGGAATTTTGGCGCCTAAATCGGTGTATTTTTTGGGATTTTTGAGAAAGTCAACAATTTCTTCCACTTCTTCTTTGGCTTCTGCCAGCCCTGCTACATCCTGAAAAGTAACTTTCACGCTTGTATCTTTGTCAAACAAAGTCGCTTTTGACCTGCCAATGTTGAACAGCTGGCCACCCGCTCCGCCACCGCTCATTCTGCGCATGATAAAAATCCAGATGGCAATCATGATAGCAATGGGCAGCAGCCAACCCAGTTCGCTCAGCCAACTTCTTCGCTGGTCATAGGTTACGGTGATTTTTTCACTGTCGGAAAAACCTTCTTGCGCATCTTTTAAATCGTCTTTGAACGAATCAATCGAACCGATGATCATGTGGTAGTGTGGTCCCTTATTTTTGCTGTCGCTGAATGCTGTGGTTCGCACGCTTTTGTACTCATCTTGATCGAGTTTGTCGAGCTTGATGTATATTTCTGCAATGAGCTCATTGGTCACTACCACCACTTTTTCAACATCGCCACTTTTGAGCATGTTGTTTTCAAACTTTTTGAAATCGGTGGGAAAGGAATTATTGCCCCACTTGAAAAACTGAGTACCCAACAACAGCACGGCAATCACTGCATACACCCAATAAAAATTGAATGGCTTTTTGGAACCGTTTCCTTTTTTGGAAAACTGTTCCTTCATTTTGTCAAACGGGCTTTTTTCGGGGCCTTGCTTGCCTCTTTGGGGCGTGCCTCCCTTTTTCATTGGCTGTTTCCCTTTATTTTCTTTTCCTTCGCTCATTTCAATTTTATTAATATGCGCTTGCAACTTCTTTCTCTTCGGCATCAGCCCACAAATCTTCCAAGTTGTAAAATTCGCGCGTTTCTTTCGTAAAAATGTGCACTACGGTGTCCACATAATCGAGCAAAATCCATTTGGCATTTTCCTTGCCCTCTCGGTGCCATGGCTTTTCGCCTGTTTTTTTTCTGATTTCTTCCTCCACTGATTCGGCTATCGCGCTGACATGCCGGTGTGAGTTGCCGTGGCAGATGATGAAGTAATCGCAAACTGCCGAATCAATGTTTTTAAGGTTTAAACAGGTAATTTCTTCCCCTTTTATCTCTTGTATTCCGTGAATTACTGCTTTTGCGAGTCCTGCGGATGAAACTTTGCTTTTGGCGCCTGTCATTAAGTGTTTTGTTAATACAAAATTAGGTATTTTTATACAGTTTACGTTTTTTAGCGACTTTAGATACATTTTACCATGAATACGATTTTTATAGGACAAAATCTTATTGAAATAAAGTCAATTGATTCAACCAATAATTATGCCGCTCAATTGTCGCGCCAATCTGTCATGCCTGAGGGAACAGTCGTTGCCGCTGAAGAGCAAACAAAGGGCAGAGGACAGAGAGGAAATTCATGGGAGAGTGAGGCAAAAAAGAACCTGACTTTCAGCACAATTCTGTACCCGAAATTCCTGAAAGCTGATGAGCAGTTTTATCTTACAAAAGCTGTTTCACTGGCCATTTGTGATTTTCTGCCAACGCTCCTTCCGGTAAATTTGAAAATAAAAATCAAATGGCCAAACGATATTTATATTGAAGGCAAAAAAATAGCCGGTATTTTGATCGAAAATTCGGTGAGGGAAAATCAAATTCAACATACGATAGTTGGCATCGGGTTAAACATTAATCAGCAAAATTTCAAAACAGAAAATACCGTTTCAGTGAGTTCAATAACTGAAAAAGAATACCCTGTGAATGAGTGCCTTGAGCAACTATGCTCCTTTCTTGAAGTACGTTACCTAAAATTGAAAAAAAACAATCGTTGCTTCGATGAAGAATACCTGAGTAGCTTGTATCAATGCGAGGAAATGAAATCTTATTTATTTAAAGGTGAAAAGACAATAGCAAAAATTGTTGATGTTACTGCTGAAGGATTACTGGTTTTGGAAAAGAAAAATTCAGAAAAAATCTACTGCAACTTAAAGGAAGTTACATTTTTTCAGTGAGTTTTTTCAGGTTTTTTGCCATTTCAAGAAAAAACACTTCGAGCGGCTTGGTAGCAATGGCACGGAACGCTGGGTTCATTTTGCCGTCAAATACTACTTGCACTTCGCTTTTACCGTCATCGCGGGCTTCGATTTTTATTTTCAGATCGAAATCAAAAGGGCTCTTTTCACTGGACACCAAGCGGATTTCACGGTTTTCCACTGAATTCGCAAACTGCATCCCGAAATCGGCTATGCCGCTGAGATTAAAACTGATTTTGTCATCATGAAGCGACCATCCCTTTGCGCTTGAAGGAAAAATCTTTCTGAAATTGCCAAGATTATTCAGAAAATCAAAAACATCTTTAGCCGACTGATTGATTTCAATCTTTGTGGTTTCGATGCGAGCGGGAAGGTTTTCTGTCATTTCAATTGAATTCTATCAAAATACAAATTGATTATTGGCCCCACTTTTCAGGATTTTCGCGCCATTGTTGCAGCGATTCTAAATCTTTTTCCGTGATGTAATTCGTTTCAACAGCCTTTTTGATGAGCGTATCGTAATCACCAAGCGTTACCAGTTGACAATCATTCTTTTCGAAGTTTTTTTCGGCTGTTTCAAACCCGAAAGTGAAAATAGCCGCCATGCCTTTTACCGAACACCCTGCTTCGCGCAAGGCATTGACTGCTTTTAAACTGCTACCGCCAGTTGAGACTAAATCTTCAATCACCATCACCGATTGTCCCGATTCCACAACTCCTTCAATTAGATTAGTGAGGCCATGCCCTTTGGATGCTGAACGCACATAACAAAATGGCACTCCGAGTTCTTCAGCCACCAAGGCACCGTGTGCTATCCCGCCCGTTGCCACACCGGCAACGGCATCAGGCATACCGAATTTTTGCTCGACAGCCATCACCAGCTCGTGGCGAATGAAATTCCTGATTTTCGGGTACGAAAGCGTTTTTCGGTTGTCGCAATAAATGGGAGATTTCCATCCGCTTGCCCATGTGAATGGGTCATTGGGTTGCAAAACAATTGCTTTAATTTGCAACAAGTACTCGGCTACTTGCAGGGCTGTTTCTTCGTTATAAATCACAATGCGAATGTATAAAGTTTTCATCAACGACAGACCCATGATATTGACGGATGACAATGACTATTACAATAAATGTCCCGTTGCACTTAAACTACGGTTTTATGATACCGAAGTGTTGGATGATGCTATTGATTCGCTGAAAAACTGCTTGACTGAAAATGCAATTATCTTTCACGAAAATTTGGAAGATTTGTGGGATGCATTTCAGAGAAAATACACAGCCATTATGGCAGCGGGAGGCTTGGTGAAAAWTTCTGAAAATAAATACTTGTTGATTTTCAGAAACRRRAAATGGGACATACCGAAAGGAAAGGCAGAAGAAGGTGAAAACATCGAACAAACAGCCATTCGTGAGGTAGAAGAAGAGTGTGGCATTGCGGGAGTAAAAATCATTGAAAAGCTACCCAATACCTACCACACTTATACTATTGGAGAGCAGAAAATTTTAAAAGAAACTCATTGGTTTTTGATGCAATACGATGGCGATGAAACCCCGAAGCCGCAAACTGAAGAAGGCATCACCGAAGTGCGGTGGGTGAAAAAGAATGAAATGAAAGAGTTACTGGAAAATTCGTTCTCTTCGATAAAAGAATTAATTCAGAGTTCTCTGTTTTGAAGTTTCACGATGCTTATGATACTCATTCTTCCCACAAAAAAGACGGCTTACCCTTTTTGCTTTCCTTTTGGATTTTCTCAAAAATCTCAGTGATTCTGCCGCTTGGCCGAAAGGCTGGTGATTGAATAATCAACCCGTCAGGGTCAATCAGGTAATACATCGGAATACCACGGATGTTGTAAATGTCTTTGATTTCAGGCTGGTGACCATAATGCAAAAAATTCCAATCGTACTTCGGTTTTTTTTCCAGAAATTTTTTCATCGATTTTTCATCTTTATCAATTGAAATACCTACAAATTCTACCTGTTTTTCGTATTTATTTTTCAATCCAGGCATCATTTTCATTTCGGTTAAACAGGGCGCACACCAAGTTGCCCAAAAATCGATATACACATATTTCCCTTTGAAATCGGCCAGCTTAACCAGTTGGCCGTTTTTGTCAAGCAATTCGAAATCCGGGGCTTTACTGCCAACCGCCAGTCGGGTTAGGTTTTTCACCATGTTTTCGGCAATGGCGCGGTGGTTGGGCGAGACTGTCTCTTTGCCAATTGTTTTAATCAAATACAAGTTGGTCTTTTTGTCGTATTCGGGCAGGTAATAGGTTTCGTACAGCCCAATGAGCAGCACCAATTCGCGGATGCGCTCGTTGCGCATCAGGTCATCTTTTCCCAAAACATCCAACGCCATTTTCCAGTTTTTCTGTGTTTTGATAGCTTCGAGCAACTCGTCCTGCAATTTGAACGATATCGTGCTGAAATATTGGTTGTAAAATTTATTGATGAAATCCATGTAAGCATCGTTGTGGTAGAGCACAGAGCGATTGTCAATGTACTGCTCGTGCAGTTTTTTGCGGCTTTCGCGAGCTATCATTTTCAGCATTGCGATGCTGTATTCCACATAATTTCTGAAATATTCCGAACCGATTTGCCCGAATTGAGCGGCCATTTTCGTTTCAAATGTATCTACTTTTTGTTTCGCTTTTTTGGTTATGAATTGCGCGTAATTCTCCCGAACAAAGGCATCGTATTTTTCATTAAACCGCTCAATCAAAAAATTTAATTCATGAGGATTTCGATTAGCTAATTCTGTTTGCACATAAACCTTTTTCACCTGTTGTCTGGTTGCACTTGAATCTTTTTGATGGTACGTAATTTGGTAATCGGTTTTCGGCTCCATGTATAGCTCTGAAATGGTGGATGGTGTTTTGAAAATGCCCAAAACGGTTCTCGGGATGTTGATATTAAACTGAAATGAACCATCTTCATTCACTGTGTCTGAAGCAAGTAATTCTTCACGAAAAGTCACAAAATCAACGTGTTTGTACAGCATAATCGGCTGGCCTTCATAGCCCTTTGCCTTGCCGTTGATGGCGGATT
>NVWW01000112.1 GCA_002746335.1 Flavobacteriales bacterium
ACCACTACACTATAGGTTCCGGTTGTTGTTACATCAATTGTCTGAGTGGTTTCTCCAGTGGACCACAATACTCCTGTGGAATACCCACTATTAAGTGTTAATGGATAACCTTCACATCTGTAATTATCATACCCTAAATTAACAACTGGAGGTGAATTTACATTGATCGCTGCCGTTCTTGTACCAACGCAACCATTAGCAGTAGTGATTTTTAAGGTAACATCATAAGCACCAGCTGCATATTGATGACTTGCTGTTAAATCACCAACAGTTGTATAGTCTACTGTTCCATCACTTTCAAAATCCCATTCATAGGTTGCTGTACTTTGATTATAGTCAGTACTCTGGTATACAAAAAAATCAACCGGATTATCTGAACATTGGACACTGGTGAAAAAATTGGCATCAGGAGTAGCATTCACAGTAACTGTAGTCGAAGCATCGTTTGAGCATCCATTTCCATCAGTTCCGGTTACTGTATAGGTTGTTTGAACGGTAGGAGTTGTTTTATATTCAAATCCTGTAGTGCCATCCTGCCATACATAAGAAACCGCTCCAAAAGCAGTTAAAATTACCTCTGTACCAATACAAACTGTGGGATCAAGAGGGGTTACTGAAATATTAGGATTTGGTAATACTGTTACTTTATGAATTTTACGATCAATACCTCCACACCTATTCTTAGTTTCTGACATCACATCATATTCTCCTGCCTGGTCAAATTTATGAGTTATTCGATCCTTCTTTATTCTTTCCTCTTTATATAAAGACTTACTCTTTTTAATCACCCACTCATGATTATTACTCTCTTTCATTTTGGGATCAATCAATTTCTTGTAATCGATTATCCTTTTTCCATTATCAAAAATCTGTTCCGTACCAGCACAAATAGTTCTGGTAGATACAACTTCTTCTCTTAACCCTGTAAAGCAATCAATTAAGTTTAGATTTCCTTTAGTTAGGTTATTACTACCTCCTTTTGGTTGTAATTTCATTTGTGCATTGGCAATATTTGTTGTCACAAAAATTGCAATTAAAGCAATTGAAATAAATTTAAGACTCTTCATATCAGTGTTAGTTGTAAAATATAGTTTCGTAATAGTTTTATACTAAATATTTTATTGTTTTTACATATTATACTATATGATTCTTAATTTGGCCGCAAAGGTACATTTTTATTAGGCAATTTTAAATAAATACTTTTCTTTTATTTTGAACATCCCTCAATAATGGTCACAACTTTAAGATGTACCTCTTGGTTTAAACTGAAAACACATTGAAATAGTAAGAAGGGTATACTGACCGTAATCCCTTGAATGTCCCGTAAGTTTATTACTGAATTAATTTATTCACTATCAAAACAACAGCATCACCTTCTTCACTCCAATCTGCATTACTAATTCTTGCATCTCCCTCTTCACTCCAGTCTGCATTACTTATTCTTGCATCTCCTTCTTCGCTCCAGTCTGCATTACCCATTGTATAACGTACTACTTTTCTAGCTGGGATCTTAATTTCGGTTTTATCACCAGGGCCAATTCCATCCATTCTAATTGGGATCAAAAATTGGTGCACTTTCCCAGTATTAATATCCATTAGTTGACCAGTTCTCATGTCTTGATTTACATACATGATCTCACCGACAGAATTTTGTTGAGCATAAATTGATTTTACAGCACTCGTTAGTAGAGCAGATAAAATGATAATTTGAATAATTCGTTTCATATGCTTATAATTTGGTTTTTTAATGGCCATATGGAACTCGCCTTTTATCATCTTCCTGCGCGGCAAAGTTTTATAATGGCTCGTTTCATTACTTTTTTCTTATTTATATTGAACAATATTCTTTTGTATTAATTAAAAGCAAAAGTATTACCTTTAAATGGTCAGAAAAACAACATTATTGATGGCTTATATGTTACTTTTAAGTAATATGATCCAAAGAAAATAACTTATCTCCCTAAATATGAGGAAGATACTATAGGACATAAAAATGAAAATATAGAAGTTATTTGATGATGGGCTGGTTCCAAATGAGACAATGGAGCGAGTTTAAAAAATTAAATTAAAATACTATGGGAAATACAAGAACCGATTCAAAAAATGCCTTTACAGAAATGCTTGAAGGAATGTTTCCGAAAACTCTAAAAGATGCAAGCAAAATCAAGACAGCCATAAAAGCTGTAAGCGGTCATTTTACAAAGAAGATTTGCCATGATGGTAAAATTGATAAGAAAGACAAGAAAGAGTTGGGTGAATTGAAGAAGCTCCTTCTTAAACTAAAAAAGGAAATAAAAGAAACGACAGATAAAAAAATAACTTCTGATAACAAGAAAAGTGCAGCCCGAGCTATCAGGTTCCTATTGAATTTTATTCAGCAAATCATAAAAGGAAACATTATATCTATCACATGGAAGTTTTATAAAAAGAAACGCAGGTGGAGAATAAAAATAGTAAGAAAAGGAAAGGTAGAAATTGACATAGGTAAATCAACTGAAATGGAATTCCATACCGATGCACTTATATACATTACGGATAAGAAAAAATATGTGCGAATATACATATCGAAAAAAACTCCTAAAGCCATTTATTTTGATTTTCCATGGTTTGGAGGCCCTAATGATTTTTACCTGAAAACACTTCACATATACAAAAAGAAGACCAAAATAACCGGAACAGTATACTCTAAGAAAGGTAAAAAACTCCAACTACTGATAGAGGAAAAGAAAAGAAAATAAAGCTAGTTATCATTGATTTAAAATAACTGCTTTTCTGACAATTCCCTGTTGAGAGAGAAGTTCTAAAAAGTAAATACCATTATTAAATTCGACAATATCAAAATTATGAATTGTTGGTTTACTTATTTTTTCAGAATACACAACCTGACCAATAGCGTTAATTAATCGAATTTCTTCAACTTGTAAGTTTCCAAAGGCTACATTCAAATTGTGAGTTGCCGGATTGGGATAGATTTTAATTTTGCTTGAGGGTAATGTTTGGTCACCAATTCCAACTACCTCAATTACAACGCTATCTTTAAAAGTATTTACAGTCAATTCCTGACCAACGCTATCTATTAGTTGCACATTGCAAAATTCTATAGGTAACCATCTAATACTATCCATAATACCATTCACATTATCGGTCACAAAGAATGTCATTGTACCAATTTCCCCGCTTCCAGCGGAGTTTATTTGGTTTTTATTTCCTAATCCTGCTTCTACCCTACCATTAGTATAAAAATCTTGCACCAATGTAAAACTATTGGTATCCCTGAAAATGAACGAATTGGAGAAATTAATATTTACACTGCCGCTATCAATATATTGTGGATCATAATTGATGCAAAAGGCATAACTAAATAACCTCAAGGCTTCCACAGTATCTCTACCAACCATAATTCCAACTTCTACAAGAGATCCCGGCACTATATCCCCCGAACGTATCTCAAAATACATATCCGGATTTAATGCACTATACGAATCAGACGAGGAAGATTTGGAATGGATTAAACCATAGTTTTGCACAACTGCTGAGACATCGGTTATTTCAATTTCTCCGTCACCATTACAATCAACATATTTATTATTAATATTCCATTCTAACAAAGTATTGGTCCAGTCATCTGCAAATTGTCCTTTCCAATCTATACTCGCGTTAACTCTTGCAGCACCAGTATCCCCAAAAGCAACAGATATTGGTAGCAAATCCCAAACATTAGCAATCCCGTCAGCATTGGCATCGCCTGGCCAAACACACAGATCATCACAAGTTTGACGTTCATTAATTGTCAGAAACTGTTTGGCATTCACATTGGAAGTGTCCCAAACAATTCCGGATGGCCATTCAATTCTAATTGAATCAATAACGGTCGCATTACCTAATCCAAACTCAACATTCAAGCTATTTTGTCCATCATAACCTGTCTCGACCATAACATCATGATACTGCCATCTTGGTGTAGCATTAATCGTAGCTAAAATGGAAACTTTCGCCCCTATAGCAGAAGCATTAGAAACAGTACCTACTAATTTTAAATTTATCCAGCCGTTTAGGTTTCCGTCATTTGTATAAAAGAAGTTGTTATAGTTACTTCCATTTGCAACAAACAGGTCTACATCTCCATCTAAGTCATAATCACCCCAAACTGCCGCATGAGATGCACTTTGATCTAAAGCCATTGCTACAACAGTATCTTTGGTAAATGTGCCATCTCCATTGTTCGTATAGAAATGATTGGTTGAGCCCCAATTTGATAACATCATGTCCAAATCTCCATCATTATCATAATCACCCCAACTACTTCCTGTCGATCGTTTCCCATCGTTTATAATTTCACCTGCTGAAGTATCTCTTGTAAAAGTTCCATCCCCATTGTTTTGGTAAAGATTGTTGTTTTCATAATTGAAATTTGCAACATAAAGATCAGGATAACCATCATTGTTATAATCTCCCCAGCTACTTCCAGTTGAACTTTGGTTGTCAGTAATAATGTCACCTGCTGAAGTATYTCTTGTAAAAGTTCCATCCCCATTATTATTGTATAAATAATTGACATCCCAGTTGGCAACATATAGATCAAGCTGTCCATCTCTGTCATAATCAACCCAAGTACAAGTTGCGGAAGTTGCAGCATCTGCCACTACATCTCCAGTTGTTATTTTCGTAAAAGTTCCATCTCCATTGTTTTCATATAAAAAATTAGAAGTTGTGTTGCCATTAGTTACAAATACATCAAGATATCCATCATTGTTATAGTCCCCCCAAGTAGCACCACTAGAATATCCTGCATCATTCACAATATTCCCTGTATCTATTCTGGTAAAAGTGCCATCTCCATTATTATTATATAAAAGATTATTAACACTTGCGTTACCACCACCACACGCTACAAAAAGGTCAAGATTTCCATCATTATCGTAATCTCCCCAAACTCCACACCTTGTATAAGTACCGGCATGTTCAATTATTGAGGTATCAGCTATTGTAAATGTGCCATCCCCATTATTATGGTACAGTATATTATCTGAATAGATGTTGGAGATAAAAAGATCTAAATATCCATCGTTGTCATAATCACCCCAAGCTCCGCCAAAGGTCCATAATCCATCATTGGCAATAATTGCTGTGGTGTCTTTTGTAAATACCTGGCTATGCACTTGCAAACCAAGTAAGACCGTTAAAACTAGTAGGCTAATTTTTTTCATTTTGCTAGTTATTATCCTTTATTAATTTGACACTTAATCCCCATTCTACTAAGTAATTACATTTAATTATTAAAATCAAGTACAATTTTAAGCCATTATATGAACTATTGACAGTATATTTGTCAGTTATTTCGGCATCCTGATGAATTAAACTCCTGATTTACAGTACGTTTAATTTATATTTCAAAGAGAATAAATGAACATTATTTACATATTATAGGGAATATCATATATTCTTCAGCCGGTAAAAATACTTAAAGCAATATGAAAAGCACTAAATTGATTGAGTTTTTTGACACTTTCTCCGCCAAAGACCACAAAAGATTTCTAAAGTTTATCCGATCCCCTTTATACAACGAAAATAGCATCTTAATAAATTTATACAAGGTAATTGAGCAGTCGTATTACCCTCAAGAAAAAACGGCTATTTCTAAGGAATTTGTGTGGTCTCAAATTTACCCAAATACTAAATATAATATTCAATTCTTTACAGGACTGTGCTCAGAATTACTAAAGTTAGTAAGGGATTATTTAGCCCTTGATATATACATGGATAACCCAATTAACAAACAAAAC
The DNA here is from genome assembly GCA_002746335.1 of Flavobacteriales bacterium. Classification (GTDB taxonomy): domain Bacteria; phylum Bacteroidota; class Bacteroidia; order Flavobacteriales_H. Next base: position 5,784 of record NVWW01000112.1, read on the forward strand.
AACTTGTTAATGTCATTAAATGACAGGAAACTAAATAAGTATTTTGACAATTCTATGAAAATTGCTCAAAAATCACAAGCTCAAGCTAAGATCAGAAATGCATATTTCTATTTCAAACAATACCAAATAGAAAGAGAATATAACAATCACTTAGAAAAACGATTAGAACGCTCCAATGAAGTAAATATCAAAAAGACAATCGATAATCTGGATGCTTTTTATTTGATCAATAAGCTCAAATACTACTGCGAAATATTGAATTACAAAAATGTAGTTGCCCTTGACTATGACATACTTTTTATTGATGAAATTGTTCAACATGTAAAATCAAATAACTACGATCATATTCCTGCCATTATGATCTACTTTAATATCCTAATAACTTTAACCGATAGCAGAAATGAAGCATATTATTTTGATTTAAAGAATCTTTTAACTCTGCACGCTTCGAAATTTGATCATGATGAAGCGCGTGTCATGTATGGATTTGCACAAAATTACTGTATTAAAAAAGTAAACACTGGTGTACCGAAATTTTTAAATGAACTATTCGAACTGTACCAAATAGTTTTAGATACAAAAGTAATTTTCACACAAGAAATTTTATCCCCCTGGGATTATAAAAATATAGTCGCGATAGGATTAAGGCTAAACGAAAATACCTGGGTTGAGGATTTTATTAAAAGTTATAAAGGCAAAATCGCAACAGAGTATCGTGACAATGCATATATCTATAATATGGCTAAACTTCACTTTCACAACAAGAATTTTAGTCATGTAATTAAGCTATTGCAAAAAGTAGAATATAAAGATGTGTTTTACGGACTGGATTCCAGAGCAACACTATTAAAAACCTACTATGAAGCTGATGAAATTACAGCGCTTTACTCCCTTATTGACAGCTCAAGGATTTTTTTAAGAAGAAATAAATTAATTTCAGACAACCACAGAAGAAATTATTTGAATTTTATCAATTACCTCAAGAAACTCACAAAGTTACTACCTGATGACCAGGCCAAACTTGCTAGAATGAAAAGTGAGATTAAAAATGTTAAAGACATTGCAGATATTAATTGGCTGTTAGAAAAAATAGGAGAATTGGAACATAAAAGGGCTATTGCTGTCTAAATTGGCATTTGTAACTACTTTCATCTTCATTCAATTGGCTGTAAAAAAAACTCAAAATTAAATTCATCTTAACAAATAAGAAAATGTCAAGGATACTCTACCTATTCATTACATTAATACTGTTCACTTCGTCTGGCAATATTAAGTACAAGGAAGTGGCTACTTTTTCAACTAATAACTTTGTAAATGCTGTTATTGAAATTCCTGCTGGCACCAATCACAAAATAGAGTTTGATGAGAATACCAATACCTTCCCTTGCGATCAGAAAAATGGAAAGGATCGAATAATAGACTTTCTACCATATCCCGGGAACTATGGTTTTATCCCTTCTACTTTAATGGATGAATCAACTGGAGGAGATGGAGACGCATTAGACATACTAGTAATATCAGAAAGTTTTACTACGGGAACTATCGTGGAAATAGTCCCTATAGCAATTCTCGAATTGAAAGATAGAGGAGAGCTGGACAGTAAAATTATTGGAATTCCTGCAGATCCAGCCAACCAGCTTCTTCAGGCTACAACGTTTGATGAACTTTCTCAAAAATATCCTCAAGTAAAAAACATCATTGAAACCTGGTTTTTACACTACAAAGGAATTGGCAAAATGGAATTGATCAGTTGGGGCGATGAAAAAGTGGCTATGAGTGAAATAAAGAAATTCATGATTAAGAAATAGGGCTATTATCAGTGCTTTTTCGATACTATAAGAAGCTTAAAGGCTTTGCATTATTCTATGCAATTGTCATTGCCTTGATCGTGATGATCATCTGCACATTTTTCATTTTATTGTCTCTATTTCAGAACACCCAATATTCAGATATTGAAATAAACAACCGCCTAGTTACTAATGCTAATTCAGGATTTAACATTCTTTTAGCGGATACAACTTCTACATTTTATTCAAGTAAAGTTATTGATCTTTATGGTGATAATCAGGACTCAGTTTACCTTGAAAAGAAAACTTGGGGATTATATGAAGTTGGGATTTCTAGATCGTTTCACAAAAAGAAAAAATTCACAAAAGCTGGCCTGATTGGACAAAAATCGCAACTCATCAATCAAACGGCTCTATATCTTTCGGATAAGAATAAACCTTTAGCGCTTTCTGGTAATACTCAAATTATTGGTGATTGTTTTCTTCCAAAAGCAGGAGTAAAAAGAGCCTACATCGAAGGAAAAAGTTTTAAAGGGGATAAGCTCATTCATGGTACTGTTAAAGATAGTAAATCCAGTTTGCCGCAACTTGATTCAAGTATTATTGATCATAACTTAGATCTCTTGACAAAAAATATTGATCAATTAAATATTGATTATCAAAATTGGGTAACTATTCCGGATTCTATTTCCAATTCATTTAATAATGAACAGGTAATCTATTTTTCCGAAGTCGCGATACCAATTGTTCAAAACAAAATATATGGGAACATTATTGTTATTTCTTATGAGAAAGTATTCATAGGAAATGAGACTCAATTAGAAGATATTCTAGTATATGCCCCAACTATCGAAGTCGAACAGGGATTTAGAGGGGTATTACAATTATTTGCAACAGACTCGATCAAAATTTCGAAAAAATGCACGCTGAATTATCCTTCTACGGTTTGTTTAATTGATGATGTTGAAACACTCAATAAGCCTTTTGGCATAATAGAAACGGATTGCAAAATAATGGGAAGTATTGTGATTACTGAAAGTGGAAGCTCTTTAAATAAATCATCATTCATGATTAAACCCAATACAATTGTTTTAGGGCAAGTTTATGTAAACGGAAATCTTTTTTTAAAGGGAAATATAACCGGAAATGTTAGCTGTAAGCAATTTGTATTACAAACTGCAACTTCTATTTATGAAAATCATCTGGTAGATGTAACGATAGATATTAAAAGATTACCTAATTATTTCTTAGGCAACCTTATACAAAGTGAGCATTACAAAAAAGGAATTGCCAAACAACTGTTTTAGCTTTTATTCTATTCCGTACACTTCTTTATCCTTCTCTCCTAGCTCCCAAACTTCTCCACGTACTTTGTCTACGTTTATTTTTTGCAGTACATCTTCAACACGCCATGGGGTTAGGCGGGCAGTGTGATCAAACGAAGCTGTGAGAATATATTTATCATCCAAAGAGAACTTGGCTTTGTATACAGCGGAAGTATGATTTGTTAAAGTCATTAAATTGCTGCCTTCAAGATCCCAAATCCTTACTGAATTATCATTAGATGACGTTACAACATATAGCCCATCATTGGAGAAATTAGCATCAGTTATGGTCTCAGAATGACCTTTTAAGATAGAATAATAATTAAACTCACCATTTGTTTGCCTCCATATAATTACTAAATTAGTCTTAAGACCCATAAGGATATTATTATGTGAAAAATTTAAAAATGTAATATCTGCTTCCTGTTTTTCAACTAGCAGTGGCTCAATTCTATTATTTTCTTTATTTAGAAAATCTGCAATCTTCCATATATACAAACAACTATCATCTGAAGAAGCAATAAAGTACAATTCATCACTTGATACTTGAGGTGAGCTAAATATTCTTCCAGTGATATTGATTTTGTTAATCTGGTCATAACAAATTGAATCATCTGTAATTATACGTTCATTCCATATATATATTGAGCTGTCCTTAGAAATAGAACCCAACATACTCTTTGAAACAGGAAAAAAGAATGCATCAGTGGTTTTATTTAGCACTTTTAATTTATGGCCAGCAGTGTCCCATATGACAACTTGATCCTCAAAATTCTTTGAGATAATTTTCACTCCATCATTGGAGAACACAGTATTAAACCCTCTATCAACACCATCATTTTGACGTATTATTTTAATCAAATTCCCATCCTGGTCATATAATCGAATTTCTCCTGAAGCATAATTAGTTGTAAGAAAAGTATTCAATTTAGAATATCGAACCTGATCCACACAATAATAATTAGGGTGTTGAAGCACCTTTTTAATAATCCCATTGCTAGTCCAAAGCCTTGCTGTATAATCCCACCCTGCGGTAACAATAAATTCCCCATTACGAGAAAAATCAGCATCAACTACATATGCTTGATGTCCTTTCAAAACCGGATTCTCCTTAGGTTTAATATTCCAAATTCTTGCAGTTCCATCTCCTGATCCTGTTACTACATATTTACCATCAGGAGAAAAATTGGCGCTCATTACTTGGCTAGTATGCCCTTTAAAAAGCATTAATTCCTGTCCTTCGAGATTCCATAGGCGTGCGGTGCCATCATCGGAGGCAGATATAATATTATTATCTGTAGGAGATATATTTAACTCCCAAACTGTTGATTTATGCCCTTCTATATCTCTTATTTTTTTTCCGTTAAAATCATAAATTTCAATTATTCCATTCTGATTCCCTAAAACTATTAGTTTTTTATTTTCTATTATTTCTAAATTGTAAATCCAATCTGTATATCCCTTAATTCTCAAAAGTTCAATACCCTTGATGTTATATAGAATAGCAGTGCTATCCCATGCACCTCCGGTGATAAAGCGGTTATCCGAATAACTTATACACTGAATACTTTTTTCATGATCCATTATTTCTTTTATCAAAACCCCTTTCATAGTCCAAAAGCTAACGACATTATCATTAATAGTTGTAATCTGGTCATTTTTAGGTGTAAAAACTGCACTTGCCACTTGCTTTGAATGTTTCATTTGAAAGATTTCATTTCCTTCCATATCCCAAATCCTTGCTATTTTGTCAGAAGAAGCTGTTAATACTAAATATTTACCTTGGATATTTTGTGGTAATAGATTCCTCACTTCGTTCGGAATGACAGAAAGAGGCAAAGGTGAAAAGCATACTGAATTCACAGGACCATTATGTTTTAAAATCGCTAGACAATTTCCTTCTAAATCCCAGATGCGTACTGTACTGTCTCTTGAAGCGGATACAATAAAATTACCATCTGGAGAGAAACTTATTGCTCCATCACTGTTAGGAAAACCAGATTTATGCCCCTTAAAGATTTGCAAGCATTCTCCTTGCAAGTTCCATAAACGAAGATCATTATCTAAAGAAGCTGTCAGTACATATTTGCCATCTGGTGAAAATTTAGCTGGTCTGGCACCTGCGGTATGCCCTTCCAGTTTCTGGTAGAAAGGCATTTCTCCATATCCTACCATAATCACTTGTTTGGCCAAGGGGGTGGGTTCTATTACGTAGGCTGCTTCGGCTAATCGAAAGGCAAGCGTGGGGTCTTTTTCTAGTTCCATGTAGGCTCTAGTTGCTATCATGTTGGCCTTGGCTGTTCTTACTATATCTGTTTTGAGTTTCTCTGAATTGTAATAGGCTATACTTACAACTATTAGCAGCAATGTGATTGTTATAGTAGCTATTTGTGCCAGTATCTTCTTTCGGTTGACGTTTTSTTTGCTCTTTTTTAAGTACTCTTTTATTTCCTGGAAGTGCTGTTCTGCTTTTTCATCCTTATKSKYTTGTTCTTGTGCTTCTTTCTCACTGTCCCACATGTAGCGCTTTAGCCAGATCTTTGGRTCTGCTTTTTGKKKTTTGAACCATTCTTCATTGTAATAGCTCAAGGAACCTACACTCATCAAATAGYTCTTCTGGTTATTGTTSTTCTTCCATTTATCTAATTGRCTTCTRAAYTCTCTGTACATCTGKACACTGGCATGTTCYTCCCARCTCCAGTCTGATARTCTYTGCCAGTTTCTTATTAAGGCTTCATGRGTTATATCYARTACTGTGTCTTTGGTGATTGTWTCTTGYTCWGATTTAAATGGYCTTATTAGTGTGTTGCCYTGTTCTCTGAATTGATCTATCGTYTCGGCTACTTGCTCTGTTGAGTAATTATCTCCTAACATCTCTGTTATCTCYTGCARRGTCATTARGTTTCTGATGGCTCTGTTGTCATCTATCTTGGTGAGGCATTTGAAAGTGGTTTSKATGATACCACCTCCCCTAGCCCCTYCTMCTAAAGGAGGGGAACTGAKYTTATTGTTATTTTGATGGCTTTCGAATAGTTCATCTGCATGTATATTCAAGACATTGTGKAGRCTGGGGTTGGYGTAATAGCTTTGTTTTTGTTKAGATTGTTGGTTGAACCATTCTGTAAAGATRGATTGGTCTTCTTTGGGGAGATCTTCTTTCTTCATCCCTCCTACCATTGCATAATGGATCAGGTCCATCTCTTCTTTTCCTTTATCTGCTGCATGCCATATTCTTAACAGGCAGTGTTGTAATACGGGCAGTACGTCTCTTCCTCCTCTTATATCATTTAGCAGTCTTTGGATGAGGCGTTCTGTAATAGAGTTACCACTGAGCATGGCGGGTTCTTCTATTACTTGAATAATATCTCTTCTTCTTAGTCTAGTGAGGTAGAACTGGCTTTCTACTATTTGTTCA
>NVWW01000113.1 GCA_002746335.1 Flavobacteriales bacterium
CCTGCACATTGACTTGTGATATTTTGCGTTGTTTCTGTTCCGCTCCATAAATAGGTATATGGTGCTGTGCCTCCTGATGGAGTTAATGTGGTCTGGCCGATACATACTCCTGCACAACTCAAGTTCGTACCCGTTAAGGTTGCTGTTAAGGCGGTTGGTTCGGTGATGGTTATTTGCGTACCTACTTTACATCCGCCTGCATCGGTTATTGTTACGGTATAAGTTCCTGCACATTGACTCGTGATATTTTGCGTTGTTTCTGTTCCGCTCCATAAATAGGTATATGGTGCTGTGCCTCCTGATGGAGTTAATGTGGTCTGGCCTATACATACTCCGGCGCAGCTTAAGTTGGTTCCGGTCAATGTTGCTGTTAAAGCTGTTGGTTCGGTGATAGTTATTTGCGTGCCTACTTTACATCCGCCTGCATCGGTTATTGTTACTGTATAAGTTCCTGCACATTGACTTGTGATGTTTTGTGTTGTCTCTGTTCCACTCCATAAATAAGTGTATGGTGCTGTGCCGCCTGATGGTGTTAAAGTGGTCTGGCCTATACAGACTCCTGCACAACTTAAGTTCGTGCCCGTCAAGGTTGCTGTTAAGGCTGTAGGTTCGGTGATCGTAATTTGTGTCCCTGTTTTACATCCACTTGCATCGGTTATGGTTACCGTATAAGTTCCAGCACATTGGCTCGTGATATTCTGTGTGGTCTCTGTCCCGCTCCATAAATAGGTGTAACCTGGGCTACCTCCACTTGGAGTTAATGTGGTCTGGCCAATACATACTCCGGCGCAGCTTAAGTTGGTTCCGGTCAATGTTGCTGTTAAAGCTGTTGGTTCGGTGATGGTTATTTGCGTGCCTACTTTACATCCGCCTGCATCGGTTATTGTTACTGTATAAGTTCCTGCACATTGACTCGTGATGTTTTGTGTTGTTTCTGTTCCGCTCCATAAATAGGTATATGGTGCTGTGCCACCACTTGGGGTTAAGGTTGTCTGGCCGATACATGCTCCTGCACAACTCAAGTTCGTACCCGTTAAGGTTGTTGTCAATGCTGTTGGTTCGGTGATGGTTATTTGCGTGCCTACTTTACATCCTCCTGCATCGGTTATTGTTACCGTATAGGTTCCTGCACATTGGTTTGTGATGTTTTGGGTTGTCTCGGTGCCGCTCCATAAATAGGTATATGGTGCTGTGCCGCCACTTGGTGTTAAGGTGGTCTGACCGATACACACTCCGGCGCAACTTAAGTTTGTTCCTGTTAAGGTTGCTGTTAAGCCGGTTGGTTCTGTGATGGTTATTTGTGCACCTACTTTACATCCTCCTGCATCTGTTATTGTTACCGTATATGTTCCAGCGCACTGACTCGTAATATTCTGTGTTGTCTCTGTTCCGCTCCATAAATAGGTATATGGTGCTGTGCCGCCACTTGGTGTTAAAGTAGTTTGGCCGATACATACTCCATTACAACTTAAGTTGGTGCCTGTTAGGGTAGCAGTTAATGACGCTGGTTCTGTGATTGTTATTTGTGTGCCTACTTTACATCCGCCTGCATCGGTTATTGTTACCGTATAAGTTCCTGCACATTGACTTGTGATGTTTTGCGTTGTTTCTGTACCGCTCCATAAGTATGTGTATCCCGGGATGCCACCTGATGGGGTTAATGTGGTCTGACCAATACATACTCCTACACAACTTAAGTTCGTGCCGGTCAATGTTGCTGTTAAGGCTGTTGGCTCTGTGATCGTTGCATTGACTATCGTGTTACAATTATTGCCATCTGTTACCGTAAGTATATATGCTCCATCACATAGACTGGTTATACTTGTTGCTGTAGATCCGGTACTCCAACTGTAAGTAATTGGAGGGGTTCCTCCATTGGTTGTTACTGTCAGGCCTCCATCACATACCCCATTACAACTTACATTAGTTTGCACACTTATTCCTGAGGATGGACCTCCGGCATCATTGATGGCCACTATCGCTGTTTGTACACATCCATTTGCATCGGTAACTGTTATTGTATATCCCCCGGAAGCTAAACTTGTTATACATTGGCTTGTTGCGTTTGTACTCCATTTATAAGTGTATCCAGGAGATCCATCCTGACCCGTTGCACACGCTGTTCCATCAGTGTTTCCACAAAGTGCATCATTACCACCTGAATTTACTACCAGTACTGTTGGCTCTGTTAAGGTTACTTGCGCTCCGGTCTTACATCCTCCTGCATCGGTTACTGTTACTGTATAAGTTCCTGCACATTGGCTTGTGATGTTCTGGGTTGTCTCGGTTCCGCTCCATAAATAGGTATATGGTGCTGTTCCTCCACTTGGGGTCAAGGTTGTCTGACCGATACATTGAGAGTTACACAATAAGTTTGTCCCGGTTAGGGTCGCTGATAAAGCGGTTGGTTCGGTAATGGTTACTTGCGTGCCTACTTTACATCCGCCTGCATCGGTTATTGTTACTGTATAAGTTCCTGCGCACTGACTCGTGATATTCTGGGTTGTCTCTGTGCCACTCCATAAATAGGTATATGGTGCTGTGCCGCCTGATGGAGTTAATGTGGTCTGGCCGATACATACTCCGGCGCAGCTTAAGTTAGTGCCGGTCAAGGTTGCTGTTAAGGCCGTTGGTTCGGTGATGGTTATTTGCGTGCCTACTTTACATCCGCCTGCATCGGTTATTGTTACTGTATAGGTTCCTGCACATTGACTCGTGATATTCTGGGTCGTTTCTGTTCCGCTCCATAAATAGGTATAGGGTGCTGTGCCGCCTGATGGAGTTAAGGTTGTCTGGCCGATACATACTCCGGCGCAGCTTAAGTTAGTGCCGGTCAAGGTTGCTGTCAAGGCGGTTGGTTCTGTGATTGTTATTTGTGTGCCCGTTTTACATCCTCCTGCATCTGTTATTGTCACTGTATAAGTTCCTGCACATTGACTCGTGATATTTTGGGTTGTCTCTGTACCGCTCCATAAATAGGTATATGGTGCTGTGCCGCCACTTGGGGTTAAGGTTGTTTGGCCTGTACATACTCCTTGACAACTCAAGTTCGTTCCTGTCAATGTTGCTGTCAACCCGGCAGGTTCAGTGATCGTTATCTGTGCTCCTGTCTTACATCCACCGGCATCGGTTATTGTTACGGTATATGTTCCAGCACATTGGCTCGTGATATTCTGGGTGGTCTCTGTCCCGCTCCATAAATAGGTATATGGTGCTGTGCCGCCACTTGGGGTTAAGGTGGTCTGGCCGATACATACTCCTGCACACAATAGATTCGTGCCCGTTAAGGTTGCTGTTAATGCTGTCGGTTCAGTTAGTGTTACTTGCGCTCCTGTTTTACATCCACTTGCATCGGTTATTGTTACCGTATAAGTTCCTGCACATTGACTCGTAATGTTTTGTGTTGTCTCCGTACCGCTCCATAAATAAGTGTATGGTGCTGTGCCGCCTGATGGGGTTAAGGTTGTCTGGCCAATACACACTCCTGCGCACAATAGATTCGTACCAGTTAACGTAGCTGTTAAACCTGGTGGTTCCGTGATGGTACCTTGATCTCCTATTTTACATCCATTGGCATCGGTTACTGTTAATGTATAGATGCCTATACATAGATTGGTTAGATCCTGGATTGTTTGTGCGTTACTCCATAAATAAGTGAAGCCTCCTGCTCCTCCTCCCGGTGAGGCATCCAACTCTCCATCACATGCAAGATTACATGTTGCGTTTGTACCGGTAATGCTCAATGTTAAAGCAGATGGTTGGGTTACTATTCTATTATTTATATAGGTACATCCACTTGCATCGGTAATTGTAACAATATAATTTCCACCACATAAGCTTGAAAGATCTTCTATTGTTGCTCCACCGGTCCATTTATACGTATAGCCAGGAGTTCCTCCGGATGGTGTCACATCAATTGATCCGGTGCAAACTGAGTTACATAATAAATTAACTTTAGTAAATGTTGCTGTTAATACAGTTGGTTCTGTAATTGTTGCAACTACTGTGGTAGTACAGCCGTTAGCATCTCGTACAGTCACAGTATAACTTCCAGCAGCTAAACTTGATATTGTTGCTGTTGTAGCTGAATTACTCCAATTGAATGTAATGGGTGGAGTACCACCATTAGCGGTTACAGTTACGCTTCCATCACTTGCCCCATTACAACTTACATTTGTTTGAGCGCTTATTCCCGCAGTAGGGCCTAATAAATTATTAACCGTAACTGCATCTGTCGCTATACATCCTTTGGAATCTGTAATTGTTACTATATAAATTCCGGCAGCAAGACTTGAAACAGACTGTGTTGTTCCTGCTCCACTACTCCATTTATAGGTATATGCAGGTGTACCACCCGAACCTGTTGCATTGACAATTCCATTTGAGTTACCACAAGTAGCATCGGTTGAATCAGCAACGACTGATAATACCGGTGGTTGTAATATAGATACAGTATCTAATACAATACACCCTTGCGCATCTGTTACTGTTACTACATAATTATTAGTACCAGCACATAAACTTGTTGCGGTTTGAGTTGTTTGTCCATTACTCCACTTATAGGTATATCCGGGAGTACCGCTATTACCTGTTGCTGTAGCCGTACCGTCACATACTCCATTACAACTTGCTGAAGTAGTTCCAGATGATACGGATAATGCGGGAGGCGCAGCAACTGTGATCGTTCCAAAAGCTTTACACCCATTCACATCTGTCGCAGTTACAGTGTAGGTTCCAACACAAACACTATCTTCATATTGATTTGTTCCACCATTGCTCCAAATATATGTAACGACATCATCACTTGCCGTACCAATTTGAGTTCCACCTGATATAGTAGCTGAAACCGTTCCATCACATCCCCCACTACAGCTAGCGGAATCGGAACCTGTGCTTAAGGTAAATAAAGGTGGTTCAGTTATTGTAACTTCGGCTCCTATTTTACAACCATTAGCATCTGTAGAAGTCACAGTGTAAGTTCCTGCACATAATCCTGTTACAGATTGAGTAGTTTGCCCTCCGGTATACCATTGATAGGTATAAGGAGGTGTACCCAAAATACCAGTTGCTGCTGCTGTTCCATCACATAATGCATTACAACTCACATTTGTAGACCCAGTTGTTATTAAGAATACAACAACTTCATCTAATAGAACCGAACCTGTAACCTGGCATCCACTAGCATCTGTAGCGGTTACATAATATGTTCCTGCTACGAGGCTTGTGACTGTTTGTGTCGTTGCACCTCCACTCCATTTATAAGTATAAGGCGGTGAACCAGATGCTGCAGTCGCTGTAACTGTCCCATCATTTCCACCATTACATTGTATTGTTGTAGAACCAGTTGTTATCGTCACAGCCGGTGGTTGTGTTATAGTAACCGGAACAACATCAAAACAATTGTTTGCATCAAATACAGTTCCAGTATATGTACCTACACAAAGATTGGTAGCTGTTTGCACTTTTTGACCTGTTGTCCAACTATAAGTATAGGGAGCTGTGCCTCCTGAACCTGCTAATGTTGCATCTCCATCACACAACCCATTACAACTTATATTATTGCTTGCTGAAATAGAAGCTGTTACTGCTGTAGGTTGTGCAATTACTAAAGGAGCGGTTGCCTGGCAACCATTTGCATCTGTTACAGTACCGGTATAAGTTCCGTCACATAAACTTGTAGCCGTTTGAGTTGTTTGGCTATTGGACCAACTATATGTCAATGTTCCTGTACCACCAACAGCACTCATTGTAGCATCACCGTTACAATCACCGTTACATGTAGGAGTATTGGTTGCAGACATGCTCACAGTTAGCACTGCCGGTTGAGTTATTGTACCAGAAGCTGTTGCCTGACAGCCATTCGCATCTGTTACGGTTAAAGTATAGGTCCCAGCACATAAACCTGTCGCTTTTGTTGTGGTTTGGCCGTTAGACCAACTATAAGTTAGCGGAGATGTTCCATCTGTTCCACTTCCTTTCATATCTCCATCACATAACGCATTACACGTAACATTTGTTAATGAATCAATATTTGCTGAGAGTGGTAAGGGCTCTGTTAATGTAACGACACCATAAGCTTCACAACCATTTGCATCAGTCACAGTACCATAATATGTTCCAGGACATAAATTTGAAAGGTTTTGTGCGCTTGCCCCACTGGACCATGTATAAGTATACGCTACTGTTCCTCCAGATGGAGTCAATGATACGGATCCATCACATGCTGCATTACAAAGAATATTTGTTCCTGTAATGGCTGTTGATAAAATAGAGGGTTCAGTTATCGTTACTTGTCCACCCACTTTACACCCCTTGGCATCCGTTACAGTTACAGTATATGTTCCAACACATAGCCATGACAAATCCTCAACATTGGCACCATTTGACCATGTAAATGTATATGGTAATGTTCCTCCTGAAGGAGTTACATTAGTTTGCCCGTTACATACACCATTACATGTTAAATTAGTACCAGTAATAGTCATGCTCAATGTATTTGGTTCTGTTATTGTGACTTGAGCTCCCGCTTTACATCCATTTGCATCGGTTAAGGTAACTGTATACGTTCCTGCGCATAATCCTGCAATATTTTGAGTTGTAGCGCCATTAGACCATAGATAGGAATAAGCAGTTTGGCCTCCGGAAGGAGTTGCATCCACTGCTCCTGTGCATACCCCGTTACACGTTAAATTCGTTCCAACAACGGAAATAGCTAATGGTGTTGGATTTAGAGGTACAACAACTGTTGCTTGAGTTGTACAGCTTGCTGCATCAACCACTGTTACAGTATAAGTTCCAGCTGTTAATCCGTTAATTGTTTGCGATACTACTCCACCAGGTGTCCAAGTATATGTATAGCCAGGTGTCCCTCCAGCAGCAGTAGCTGTTGCGCTTCCATCACTTCCTCCTACGCAAGTTACAGAATCAGAGCTAACTGTTACTGTTAACGGAATAGGATCTGTTGCATCCAATATTACACTCGCAATTGTTTTACATCCATTACCGTCTGTTATTGTTGCAGTGTAAGTACCAGTGCATAATCCCGTAATGATTTCTGTGGTTGCTCCTGTAGACCAACTAAATGACATTGGAATTGCACCTCCTCCTGCTAACATATCAGCTGCACCATCACAAGCAGCCAAACACAATGGGCTTGTACCTACCATTGTTGCCGTTAGGGTTGATTCGTCAATTGATTCAATTGCAGTTTTTTTACAGCCGCTTGCATCCGTAACAGTTCCTACATAAGTACCTACACACAAACTTGAAATAGCTGCTGTATTTGCTCCAGTTGACCAACTATAAGTCAATGCCCCCGTTCCACCGCTGCCACTCAATGTTAAGTCTCCATCACAATTTCCGCAAGCTGTCGCATTGTTTGGTGCGGCAATACTTGGAACTATTGCTGACGGTTGAGTTAAAGTAACAGAGGCAAAAGCTTTACATCCATTCGCATCCGTTACGGTTCCAGTGAAGGTTCCTGCACAAAGGCTAGATGCAGTAGCCGTTGCCTGGCCATCTGTCCAACTATAAACTAATGGAGCTGAGCCACCAGAAACAGCTAAGGTTGCTGATCCAATACATTCAGCATTACATGTTAAATTAGTACTACTTGATATGCTAGCGCTTATAACGCTTGGTTCAATAATAACAGCCGCTATAGATGATTTACAACTATTAGCATCTGTTACAGTTCCGGTAAAAGTTCCCTGACATAAATTATTTGCAGTTTGTGTGGACTGCCCATCAGACCAACTATAGGAATACGGTGCTGTTCCTCCGGCACCAGCTAAGGTTGCATTACCATCGCAAACCCCACAAGTGGATGTATTATTGGTAGCTGATAAACTCGCACTTAAAGCCACAGGCTCCGTTAATGTCGTAGATGCAGTTGTCTTACACCCGTTTGCATCAGTAACGGTGCCGGTTATTGCCCCAGCACAAAGCCCGGTAGCTTTTTGAGTTGTTTGACCATCGGACCAACTATATGTAAAAGGCGCTGTTCCACCTGAAGCAGTTATTGTAGCATCTCCATTACAAACACCATTACACTGCAAATTGGTAGAAGTTATACTAGCACTATAAGCCGCAGGTTGAGTTATAGTTAATTCTGCATAAGATTTACATCCAATAGCATCGGTTGCTGTTCCTGCATATGTACCTGCGCATAAACTACTAATTGATGAAACAGTTTGGCCACTCGACCATGTGTAGGTATACGGTGCAACACCGTTTGTTCCTGTAACCGTTGCAATACCAGTACACCCACCCGCACAAGCAACACTGGCGCTTGATGAAGTTGTTGCAACAACACCTCCGGGATCGTCTACCGAAGTGTTTCTCCTTGTAACACATCCTTTAGAGTCAGTTACAGTTACAGTATAAACTGTTCCTGCACATAAACTAGTTGCTGTTGCTGTTGATTGACCATGCGACCAGCTAAATGTATATGGTGCTGTTCCGCCCGCTCCTTCTGCAGTTGCAGTTCCATCACAAGTGCCACATGCAGTAGTATTTGTTTTAGAAGAAATAGCAGATCCTAAAAACGCAGGTTCGCTTATGGTAACATTGGCTACCGACTTACAGCCATTGGCATCCGTCACAGTGCCAACATAATTTCCTGCGCAAAGACTCGTTGCAGATTGAGTTGTTTGTCCGTTTGACCAGCTATAGGTATATGGTGTACTTCCTCCTGTTCCAGCTAAAGTTGCACTTCCATCACAAACCCCGTTACAGCTCATATTTGTACTACCACTGATACTAGCTACTACGGAAGGTGGATTTGCAAGTGCAATTGATCCAGTGACACTACACCCATTTCCATCAGTAACTGTTACTGTATAGGTTCCTGCACTTAAATTTATTGCCAATGAATCTGTTGTATTACCTGGATCGTTCCATTTATAGGTATACGGAGCAGTTCCTCCTGCAGGAATTACTTGTACCGCACCATCATTTCCACCCGCACATTTAATATCCATTTTACCCATTGATAATGCAGGTGCAGTAGTTACCGTGATATAAGTTGTTTTTGTTTCGGGATCAGAGCCATTTGAGTTAGTTGCTGTCAATGTAACATCATAAGATCCAGCTACAGTATATGTAACCGTGGGGTTTTGTAATGTAGAAGTTGCTGGTGTTCCTCCTGGGAAACTCCAAGACCATGATGT
Organism: Flavobacteriales bacterium; assembly: GCA_002746335.1. Taxonomy (GTDB): domain Bacteria; phylum Bacteroidota; class Bacteroidia; order Flavobacteriales_H. Next base: position 9,171 of record NVWW01000113.1, read on the forward strand.
TGGAACACCGGAGTTTATATTTTGAGTACTGATATCAGTAAAAGTAATAGACTCGCCAGTACAAATTGAAACCTTATCAGCAGTAAAATTAGCAATTGGTGGATTCGGACACCCCGTAATATAAATACCATAATCTTCTGCCTGACCGTATTGAGGATCCGTACATGGACCAATTGTGTTTGGATAATAATCACTCATTACGCGCATTCTCAAAAGCTTACCTGTATCTGCATTACAAGGTATGCAAATGGTACCTGAATGATTTTGCAGAAGGTTATCTGAAGCAAATGCTTCCTCCGATGGTAAGTCAAAAATTCCATTGTCGTTATAGTCTATATACACTCTTACATCCTCATCATTAGTTGCACCGGTGGTTACGGCTATTGGGTAACAGCTTCCTGCTGCTACTGTTGTAACTTGAGTACAAGTTAAATCCTGATAACCAGGATCATTCTGGGTAGAGGATGAGTTATAATTGATAGTATTAAAAGTAACATTAAATACCCCAATACCCCCAGCCAATAATTGTTCAGTTGGAACACATGCAGTCGTTGGTGTGTTATAAATAGTTATATAATTTGTTTTGGTAATTCCAGCACAAGTTCCAAGCGCATTGGTAGCAGTCATAGAAACAGAATAAGTACCTGGTGCGGCATAAGAAACTGTTGGGTTTTGTACAGTTGAAGATGCAGGGGTTCCTCCTGTAAAAGTCCAACTCCAACTAGTTGGGTTATTGGTAGAATTATCATTAAATGTGATTGCCTGACCTACACAAGCTGCCGAATCTGAAGTGAAATCACAAACAGGAGCAGTAACAGGAGTACAACCATTACATGTTAATAAGCTTGACCTAGGGCCTAAAGCAGCTGCTCTCATTCTATCTTTCTGACCTTGTGTAAACATATCTTTACAAGTCTGAGAAGTATAATCCATGTAATTTGCAACCTGCTGACCAGGACATATTGGAGCAGCACATGAACCACCTTGAAGTGTTGGAGGTGTGTCACATACCAAGTCACCTTCAGTGGCGCAGCTTGTTTCGGTACAACTTCCACCTGCGAAAGTGTGATATAGATTTAGATAATGACCTGTTTCGTGAGTGAAAGTACGGTTCATGTTTGTATAAGACTTCAAGTTACCAACAGTTCCAAAAGCATTGTATAATATCAATGTACCGTCAACGGCGTTACTTGCCACAGGGAAGTATGCGTATCCCTGAGTACCTGATCCACCATCGTTTCCGTCTATTTCACTTACGATCCATACATTATAGTAACAATCGTTTGGCCAATTGCTTAAGGCTTTTACGGCTGTTTCATTAGAATTAGTGGCACCTGAAGTTGAATATCCAGCAACACCTGTACCATCAACCCGATTGATACCTGTACTTACGTTTCCAGCAGGGTCTCGCACAGCTAAATTAAATTTGATATTAACTGCTACGCCTGCTCCATCACCATTTGAACCTGCAACTTTCAGAAAATCTTCGTTCAATGCATCAATTGCACTTTGAATTTGAGCATCAGAAATATTTGTACCTGTTCCAACTGCTTCACCTAAATGTACCACATGAACAACTACACAAATTTCCAAGGTGTCTTCCAACATCATATTTCTGGACCCTTTTCTTTGTCTTACTTGTTTTTTAATGAGATCAGAAAGTTGTCTTTCTCTTACCTCATTTCTCTTGCGATACTCAGGATCAGTATTCATAAAATGATCATGCAAAACCCCTGACCCACACTGCTTACCATTAAAGTTAGGTCTCATTGCAGATACCGTTTTCGGAGATACTGGTATTAAAGTAGGTCCTTGCACAGGTATTGGATTACCATTGCTTTGGGCAATATTTACCTGATATCCTAATAAAAGGAAGGTTAATAAACTAATTACACTATATGTTATTCTAGCTCTCACTTTATTCTTTTAAAAAGTTATCATGGCAGCGTGACCGTTCCTGATGCGGTACATCCATTTGCATCCGTAACAGTAGCCGTAAAAGTTCCCGGACATAAATTATTTTGATACCTGGCCGTATATCCATCCGACCAGATATAAGTTCTTGGTAAAGTTCCTCCGGTTGTATTAAATAAAGCCCATTCTTCGCAAGTACACGTAGCACAAGTGGTTGTAGTTCCTTTTGTCCAGGTTGCGACCAGAACATCCGGCTGGGTAACTGTGATCGTGACAGCCGTATCACATGTGGCTCCGGCATCTCTTATCGTGACCGTATAAGTTCCTGCTACTAAACCACTCATAGTGGAAATAGTATCCGTTGAAACTACCGCACCACCACCAACCCAGGTAAACGACAATGGTGTTGACCATCCAGCAGTTCCTGCAAATGCAGTTACACTTGCAGAACCATCACTATTACCATTACATGACGGGCGAACATGACCTGAATTTATAGGAGTTAAACTCGGACAGGAACAATTAATTACAGTCATGCTAACCGTATCAAAAACTGTACATTGGTAATCGGTTACAGTTAATGCAAAGACATAAGTACCCGCAGTTCCAGGTGGATTAAATGTTGTTGCTAAAGTTGTCGTGCTACTTAAATTTGTTCCTGGCCCCCAACTAAAAGTTGGGCAAGGTGGATCAGCACATACCCCGCCTGGGCAAACACAATTTCCAGCCCCATCGACAGTACTAAATGTTGCTGTCCAACCTTCGTAAGAAGTAGCTGGTGTACACCATGTTAAAAATCTTATGTAAGCATAGCCATCAGTTGATGACACAGTATAGCAAGGAGTCGTACCATTTTGCGCACTGGTGACTGTAAATTCAATAACAGTAAACCCACCATCTATAATCTGTACTACATCTGAATTACCCATACATGACGATGGGTTCAAATCAATATCAGAAAAACAAATTTCAATTGAGCCAGCAACACCATCTCCCATTCTAAATGCATCTGCAGAGCCACCACCGCCATAAATATCTGTAGTGTAGTTTGACCCCGGGCCCTGTGGATCATAGAATGTACCATAACACGCATCTGCACGAACTGTTTCAGCAGCATTGCCCGTCCAACCTGCAGGGACGCAACTTTCATTAGCATAAGTACCAGTAAAAGTAACACCTGCACTACCAGTGCATACCGTACTTCCTGTGCCAGCAGTT
>NVWW01000114.1 GCA_002746335.1 Flavobacteriales bacterium
GTGGTATTTGCACTGGATTGATACATTCAAAAACGAACTTCAATTTGGTGCTGGGTTGTGATTTGCCGTTTGTTTCTGTTGAGTTGCTCAAGCATCTGGTAAATCAAGTTGACAAAGAGCACGAAGCTGTTGTGCCTGTATTTCAACACATGCCACAGTCATTATGCGCAGTTTATTCGAAGAATTCTATGATTGAATTTGACAAAGCCATTCAGGAAAACAAACTGAAAATGCAGGAAATTTTAAAGGGATTGAAAACCAAGTATATTACCATTGATGAATCACTGGATTTTTACTCTCCCGATTTATTTTTCAATGTCAATACCAAGGAAGATTTGGAGCAAATTATACCGAAGAAACTCAGGTTTTCTAACATTAAGGAAACCTCTAATAATTCATTTCTATGAATTTCAGTAACTTATAGAAATTCGCTTCGCGAAATAAGTAGAAATTACGTTCGGAAACTTGTTCAGTATCAACATACAGCAAAATGAAAGTAAACGTATTGTTTTTCGGGATGTTAATAGAAAAAGCGGGTGGTTCAACAGTGATTGTGGAAAATGTGCAGAATTTAAGCGAGTTGAAATTCAAATTGGAAACACAATATTCTTTTTTAGATGAAATGAACTACCTTGTGGCGGTGAACCAGGAAGTAGTTCAAGATAATATTGAGCTGAATGAAAATGATGAAATAGCGCTTTTGCCGCCTTATGCAGGCGGATGAAGTTACACGAATCGCGAATAATATGCGAATACGCTAATTTTTATTCGCTTCATTCGTGTTAGATTAGCAATTCGCGTAAGAAACTAAAAAGTCAAGAAACATGGAACAAACAAAAACCAAGAAAAAACCAAAAAAAGTATTCATCGAAGGGGCAATTAGCCCCCAATTTATTGCCGACTCTATTGCCAAGCACAGTACCAAAACCGACATCGGGGCGCACAATATATTTATGGGGCAGGTCAGGGCTGATGTGATTGAAGGCAAAGAAGTAAAAGCCATTGAATATTCTGCTTACGCAGAAATGGCCGAAAAGGAATTGCACAACATTCGCGAAAGCGCTTTTGAACAATTTGATTTGACGTGCATGCACATTTACCACAGTTTGGGAACAGTGAAAGCAGGCGAAATTTCCTTTTTTGTTTTCGTTTCTTCAAAGCACAGGGACGAATGCTACAAAGCATCTCGTTTCATTGTGGAAGAAGTGAAAGCCAAAGCACCCGTTTTTGGCAAGGAAATTTTTGATGACGGAACACACATTTGGAAGAAAAATGATTGACATCACCCATAAAACAAGCACCCTTCGGCAGGCAACAGCGCAAGCCGTTGTGAAAGTAAGTAAGCAGGAAACTGCTCACGCCATTGTGAATAAAACCGTTCCAAAAGGCGATGTGTTTGAAATGGCTAAAACAGCGGGATTGTTGGCAGTGAAACGCACTGCAGAAATAATCCCCGATTGCCACCCAATTCCGATTGAACACACGGCCATTTCTTTTGAGATTGACCAGCTCGAAATACGTATTAAAGTGGAAGTAAAAACCATTTACAAGACAGGTGTGGAAGTGGAAGCCATGCACGGGGCATCGGTCGTGGCGCTTACGGTTTATGACATGCTCAAGCCCATTGACAAAGGCATTGAAATTGCTTCCATCAAATTATTGGAAAAGAAAGGAGGAAAAACTGATTTTAAAGAAACGCTTTCCAAGAAATTGAAAGCAGCGGTAATCGTGAGCTCCGATTCGGTTTCCAAAGGTAAAAAGGAAGATACTGCAGGCAAAATTGTGATGGAAAAGCTAAAAAATTTCAATATTGAAATTGATGATTACACTGTATTGCCCGATGAGCCAGAAGAATTACGCGAAAAGGTGAAAAATTATTGCAATAACGGGTTGAATCTTGTGGTTATCACAGGCGGAACAGGCCTTTCTCCAAGAGACAATACCCCTGAGGCTATCAAGCCATTAATCGAAAGAGAAATCCCCGGTATTATGGAAGCTGCAAGGAATTACGGTTTGCAACGAACGCCTTATGCAATGCTTTCGCGGGGAATTGCGGGCATGCATAAAAACACACTGATTTTGGCTGTCCCTGGGTCATCAAAAGGCGCTGCCGAGACTATTGATGCGCTATTTCCGCATATCATTCATATTTTTAAAGTGCAGGAATATGGGTTTAAACACTAACGAATTCAGAATTTAATAATGGGAAAACTTTTAGGCATAGCATACCGAACTGCACCGCGCAAATCCATGCATTTATTAGACAAAGCGGAAGTCAGCGAAAAATCAGGCGTGGCAAGTGATTTCAGAGGAAAGGTGGGCGAACGGCAAGTAACGGTTGTTGCAAGAGAATCATGGGAAGAAGCATGTGCCRAAATCAAYGCTGTAGTTCCATGGACTGCAAGGCGGGCAAATTTACTGACRGAAGGTATTTCGTTGGAAAATTCAACAGGAAATCAACTGCAAATCGGTGAAGTTGTTTTGGAAATTACGGGCGAAACAGCGCCCTGTTCGCGAATGGAAGCAGCACAAAAGGGATTGCAGGAAGCATTGAAACCAAATTGGCGCGGAGGAGTTACTTGCAGCGTGCTTAAAGGTGGGGAAATTGAGATTGGCAGTAAAGTGGAAATGATTCAGAAAGCTACAGCCAATGATTAGAAACGGTTTAAGTTTTGTTTTTGAAAGCGAAAATGATGGATTTTGTTTCCAGATGAAGGAAATTTTGAGTTGAATAGCAGCGCTATTGACCGAAAAATTTCCGAAATATGGGGGCAAAAGACACATTTGCAGCTCAAAGGATAAAATTTAAACAGTTTCTTAATGTTATTCAGGGATAATCTCAATTATTGTTGATTTAAATCCAGGGGTTCTGCTTCTGCTGTCAATTTCTGTAGAAACCAGCACATTATTTTCAGGAAAGTAGCCAAGCACATTTCCTATAGTAATGTCAAATTCACGCGCTTTTACACCCTTCATTTTGCCAGATTTACTTTTCAGGGTTACCTTGTCGTTCTGTTGCAGGCCTAAACGGGAAATGTCTTTYGGGTTCATCAACACTACCCACCKTTCRGTTTGCCCACGCCATTCGTCCTTTTCTTCGTAAACGATGGTATTAAACTGGCCTTCGCTGCGTACGCTCATCATTTTGAACTGCCCATTTTGGGTTGTGTTTTCAGGGATAATGACAACGGTGAACTTTGCTTTTTTATCGGGAGTTGCAAACTCAGGTTGATGATAGGTTCTCCTGTTTATCTGAAACTCTTCTTTGGTTTCATCCATTTCATCCATTTTTTCAAAACCGGGAATMGTTGCWGCTATTGCCTTTCTTATATTCTGATGATTTTTGAATTCAGAAAACCTCAAGGGAGTTTCACCTAAGATAGCTACAGCCATATCGCAAATAATATCCACTTCTGAACGAACATTGTTCAACCTCACAATGCCGCCATCGCTCATACGCACGAAATTGAACATACTTTCCTGTGTAGTGGACTGTTTCTCTTCATCTCGCGCAGCGCACGGCAGAATAATGGTTTCGCCTTCCACTCCATGTAAATGTCCCTTATTCATGGTTGTATTCACAAAAATTTTAAACGGAATATTGTCAAGCGCTTTTTTCGAAAAATTGCTGTCGGGATTGGAGCCATAGAGATTTCCACCCAGTAAAAAAGCTGCGTCTACTTTGCCTTCGGTGGCCGCTTCCATGCAAGACATAGTATCCCATCCGGAAGTAACAGGCATTTTTACACCAAGATGGTTTTCGATATTCTGAAAAACTTTTTCCTTTAAAGCAGGTGCAACGCCCATTGAGCCGATGCCCTGCACGTTGCTGTGACCGCGAAGAGGAAGCAATCCTGCATTTTTTTGCCCAACCATGCCGCGCAGCAATGCAAGGTTGACAATCGATTCCACATTTTCCACTCCGTACTTATGATGCGTAATTCCCATCGCCCATGCAAAAACCACGTTTTGTGCTTTCGCATAAATTGCAGCAACTCTTTCAATCTGCTCTTTGGAAACGCCTGAATTTTCAGTAATTTCTTCCCAACTTGTCTTTTGAATATCTTTCCAATACTCATCAAAACCACTTGTATGATTTGCAATAAATTCATGATTGATAGCATCTTTACTAAGAGCTTTGGAAATTCCTTTAAGCAAAGCAATGTCCCCGCCAATGTTTGGCTGAATATATTCCGAAGCAATTTCAGAACCGCCAGATAACATAGATTTAACATCACTCGGCACCGTGAATTTGACCAGTCCCTGTTCTTTTGCTGGATTGATCACAATCACTTCTCCTTTTCTTCTGCGGCAGTGCATCAACTCGGTAACAAAACGAGGATGGTTTGAGGAAGGATTAGCGCCAATCACAAAAATCAAATCGGAATTTTTCAAATCTGACAACTCAATAGTAGCTGTGCCGCTACCGATGGTTGCATTCAGTCCTACCCCAGATGCCTGATGGCAGTAATACGAACAGTTGTTGATGTTGTTGGTGCCGTACAATCGTACAAAAAGTTGAAGAATGAAAGCGGCTTCGTTAGAGGAGCGTCCCGAACTATAGAAAAAAGTACGGTTGGGATCGGTTTCTTTAAGCTTATTAATGATTTTGGAAAGTGCTTCGTCCCAATTAATGGGGGAATAATGTTTATCCCCTTCTTTTTTATACAAAGGATAGTTGAAGCGACCTAATTGCTCCAATTCCCTGCCAGAAAGTTTCTTCAGCTCTTCAATGGAATTCTCTTTGAATAACGACAGTGGAATTTCGGGCTGGATGTCGCTGAGTTGCGCTTGCACGCTTTTTTTGCAGAATTGGAGATGCTCCCCCGCTTCGTTACGCATACCCCCTTTCTGCCCACCCATGCCATAGGCACAGGTCTTGCAGGTATTTTTTGATTTAAGGGCTTTGTATAACTTGCCGTAGCCAACTTGATTTGCGGCCTGGATCGTGTATTTGATGGAAGAAAGTCCTGCTACGGATTTCTTTTTCATTTTTGATGTAATATAATGCTGATTTCTACTTTGCCGTATTTAGCCAATCGTTAAAATCATTGTTATCTGCATTTTGTTAATCAAACAAACCTTACTGAATACACAGGAGACAAATGGTTAGACCAACAATGCCAGTCACCCCCTCTATCTTCAGATAAGTAAAGATTGCCGTTGGTTGTTCCGAAGGCAAGGGTATTACCAGTGATGTCCAATGCGTGGCGAAAAGTGATGTCAAAGCAGTTTTCCTGCTGTAGCCCGTTTCGTAAAGCTGTCCACGATTTTCCGCCATCTTCTGTGTGGCAAACACATAGCGCAGTATCAACAGCTACACGAACTTCATCGCTAACGGCAGGAACCACCCAAGCAGTATCCGCGTCATTTTCATCTACCGCAATGGCAAAACCGAATTTGGCAGGGCCGCCATTTTCAGTAATTTCTTCCCAACTCTGTGCTCCATTAGTACTTCTGAAAATGCCGCAGTGGTTTTGCTGCCACAGCACATCGGGATTGGAAGGTGCAGCCACAACAATATGTGGGTCCTGGCCCACTTCGGCATCGGGTTCGGGTAGGAAATCAGCACGAAGGCCTTTGTTGCGTACTTCCCATGTGTTGCCCCCATCGGTGGTTTCAAAAACACCCGCACAGCTAATCCCTACCAAAATACGGTTGCTGTCTTGCGAGTCAATGATGATGGAATGAATGCCCGCGTGGTCGAAACCGCCACCGAACCAATGTTTTTGGCGCGAAGGATGGTTCCATAGTCCTTCAACCAGTTTAAAATCATCTCCTGCTTTTTCGCTCACAAAAAGACCGCCAGGAATTGTTCCTACATAAATTTTCTCACCATCAAAAGCCAGTGACCAGATGTATTCGAGCTTGGCGGGGATCTCATCTTTCACTACTTCTCCTTCGGGGTATTTTGGCGCTTCGATTTCCTGCCATGTCGCACCTTCATTTTTTGACCAGTGCATTTTACAGCCCCAGTGGCCGTGGTCGAGGCAGGCCCACCAAATGCCATTATGCTCATTTTTAATGGCATAGGTTACAGGAATTCCAAGAAAATGCTGGCTATGAAACTCCCAGCCATTTGTTTCTTTTTTGTAAACGACCAGTCCTTTGCGTGTGCCGAGTAATAAGGTGTTTTTCATTTGACTGATGATTTTAGAGTTCAGATTGAAAACTTAAAATTTGCAAATTGTACTTCGTAATATGTAAATTTATTTATCCACCTGACAACGCCTGCATAATGTAAATCTCATCGTTTTCTTTTACGCTGTCGCTTAATTTTATCCTGTCTGCAATGAGTTCATTGTTGATGAAAATGTTCACGTGCTTTCGCAACTCACCCCGCTCGTCAATCAAGTAATCAGGCAATTTCGGATAAATTTTTCCGATTTCGCGCACCACTTCCGCAACGGTTGTTGCCGGCACTTCTGTTTCTTTCAAATCAAGTGCAAAGCGTTTTAAGGCCGATGTGAATTTGATTGTTGGCATGAACTACGAATAGCGAATCGTTACGAATATACGAATAGTTCATTCTCGTAGTATTCGTCCAATTGTACATCACAAGTTATTCGCAAATTCGAGAAAATTCGTATTTCGTAGATTTAATACAACACCCTGAACTTAATGGTGTGCTCGATTTTCTTCAATTCGTCAATTACTTTTTTGTTGTAGTCCTTGTTCACATCGGTGATGAGGTAGCCGATTTGCTCGTTGGTTTTAAGGTATTGGCCCACGATATTCAAATCGAATTTCGCCAAAACGCTATTCACTTTGGCGAGAATTCCCGGCATGTTATGGTGAATGTGCAAAAAGCGATGGGCGCTCACCTGCTCGGGCAGACGGATATTCGGAAAGTTCACGCTATCGTAGGAATTCCCTGTATTAATGTATTCAATGATTCTTCGAGGCACGAAGTCGGCAATGTCTTTTTGTGATTCTTCGGTAACTCCCGCAATGTGTGGCGAAAGGATCACATTGGATAAGCCCTGCAATTCCGACTCGAAAAGTGTTTTATTTGAATTTGGTTCAAGTGGATAAACATCCACCGCAGCTCCTGCCAGTTTTCCTGTTTTAAGGGATTTTGCCAGCGCTTTCATGTCCACCACTTCACCTCCGCTTAGGTTGAGAAAATACGCGCCATTTTTCATTTGCCGGAATTCCTTTTCTCCAAAAAGACTGCGGTTTTCGGCAAATGAGCCCACATGCACAGAAACGATGTCGGCTTTTTTGAGCAATTGACTCAAACTATTGAGCTTTGTTGCATTACCCAACGCCAGTTTTTCCACAAAATCGTAGTAATAAACCTGCATCCCAAGTGATTCTGCCAGTACCGAAAGTTGCTTTCCAATGTTCCCGTAGCCCACAATCCCAAGCTTTTTACCACGTATTTCACGGCTTTTTTGGGTTGACTTGTTCCAAATTCCTCGATGCAGTTCCCTGCTTTGGTCAAAGGTTTTTCGGAGCAGCATAATCATCTCGCCAATGGCCAGTTCCACCACGCTTCGGGTATTGCTGAAAGGTGCATTGAACACAGTTATGCCTTTATTCAAACAAGCATTGAGGTCAATATTGTTGGTTTCCATGCTAAATACCCCTATGGTGAGCAAACGTTTTGCTTTTGCAAGAAACACACTGTCAATCACCGTTTCTGAACCTACTGCCAATATTGATGCGTCTTGAATTTTTTGCTGCAACTCTTCTTCGGAAGCATGTGATTGCAGCTTATCAATTGTATATCCTTCGGAATCCAGATTTTCAAATGCATCGGTATGTACATCTCCAGCCATCAAGACCTTGATACGATTTTTAGGATAGGAAATGCTCATCGGTAATTTGTTTACATATAGAAACTCATCAAGAGAAGGGGTAACATGGTCAGCTTTTTTCACTACGTTTTCACGCTCTACATTTTCAGTGTAAAGGAAGAATTTGTCGGCAATTCCTGCTTCTTTCATCACATAATCGCTGTAACCGTCACCAATTACATGCACTTCCCCCGGCAGATTCATTTGTTTCAGGCAATCGATTTTACCGTTGTGTTTGCTCAGCACGTTCTCATCGTCATAACCGATAATTTTTCCTTTGCGGTTGAAACGAAAAGTGTTGGCATAAATACGCTCATCAGGAATGTTGTAGGCCTGAACGATAGGCGCGATAAATTCCTTGAAACCGCAGGAAATAACATAAATTTCATCGGCATGTTTCTTGAAAAATTGCTTGTTACGCGAAATGGATTTCGAGATTTTTCGCTTCAGCCGCTTTACCAGTTGTTCGAGGTGTACTTTATTGGCTTCGAGTAGTTTAATGCGTTGTTCGAGCGATTCATTAAAAGGAAGCGTGCCGTCAATGCCTTTGTCGGTAATGGTCTTTATTTTTTCGATGATTTGCTGCTGCTTCGGGTGGTCTTTCAGCGAAATCTCGGCCAGTTCCTCCAGCGCTTCTAAACGCGTAAGCGTGCTGTCGAAATCAAAGATGTAGTGTTTTTGGGGTATGGGCATTATTAGCTGTATGTTGCCACTATTTCACTGTTTTTGACAGCATCTAAAATTCCATCCYACAGATTGATGCGTTTTTGTAACGCCATTTTGCTAATCTTCAAACAGTCATTCCACTTTCTATCGTCATCATCACAAAGCTCGGCTATCATTTTCAAGGCTAAAGGTCCATGAACATCCGAATCCAACTCAATGTGCCGATTGAGGTAGTAGATTAGCTTAGTCAAATCGTTAGAGGAATTTTCGTTTAGATCATTGACCAATGCACTGAACATACCGGGTATTAAATCTTCTCTTCCAAACGTAAAAGCAGCTGCGATTTTGTGTGTTTGATTAGTTTTTATTACGCTAAATGTAAACTCAATAAATTCTTTCACAGAGGCTGGAACATCCAAATTAAGCAATGCTACGCTTAAGTCCTCACCTTTTTTTAGCGATGCTATCAAACACTCAATTTCTGTTGTGTTGGCAGAAGATGATTCCATGGCATCAAGGTAGAGTTCAAAATGGCTTGTCGGGTTTCCTGCCATGTCATGGTCTGTTTCTTCACCCAGCACTATTTCATTGATTAATTTTCTTGTAATCGGATTGCCTTTTGGTATCCAGGGAACAGTTGTGCAAGTCAGTTCTCTTTGAAGCGATTTCAGCAATGACATGAAGTCCCAAACGGCAAAAACGTGGTGCTCTAAAAATACATTTAAATCGTCTCTTGTATTCAGTTCACGATAAACCCTGTGGTTGAGTAATTGCTGCCTCAACGGCTCTATCTCATTTTTTATAATCTCAATTTTTTTCATTTTTTTTAAATAGAATTTTATAGGAATTTGCTAAGAGACACCTTGCGTACTTTATGTTTTACATTATTAGAAAAGGCAAAATTAAGAAACAGTAGCCACTTTATCTTTCATCTTTTTTCTGATGTCTTCGCAGGCCAAAACTACCACCTCGTTGGTTGCGGGCAATTCAAACTGCGGTTCAAACTCATGGTTGCCCATTGCGGAAATGGCACTTTTGATGGCCAGCCAACAGGAGAAGCAGTGCATCAATGGTGGTTCGGCAACCGCTTTGCTTCTTCTAATGGACGGAACCGAGTTCGGATAACCTTCAAGCAAATTGACACGAAAGTCCTCCGGAACGTCCTGTACATTTGGGATTTTATAAGTATCAGGTGAATGATTGAGCAGATTGCCTTTATCATCCCATTTCAGCTCTTCAGTTGTCACCCAACCCACGCCTTGAATGTAACCGCCCTCAATTTGCGCGATGTCCAGTCGTGTGTTTATTGAATCGCCCACATCGTGCAGAATGTCGGCACGTAGCGTTTTTACATAACCCGTGAGCGTATCTACTAAAACTTCGGTAACCGACATGCCGAAAGCAAAATAGAAGTAGGGATTTCCCTTGCCTTTTTCTCTGTCGAAATGAACATTTGGGGTACGGTAAAAACCCGTTGCACTCAAGCTCGTTCGCTGCAAATAGGCGGTTTGAACGGCTTTTTCAAATTTGATTTTCTTTTCAGAATTTTCAGAGTTGAAAACTGTGTTGTTTTCAAAAACAATGGTTTCGGGACTGCAATTCAATTCCTTCGCAATAACTTCTGCTATTCTCTTCTTGATTTTTTCGATGGCATTTTTAACTGCCATGCCGTTCAGGTCGGTGCCTGCTGAAGCGGCTGTAGCAGATGTATTTGGAACTTTGGTAGTGTTGGTAGCATTAACCTTTACCTTTTCAACGTTGATACCAAATTCATGCGCAACAATCTGCCTGATTTTAGTGTGCAGCCCTTGTCCCATCTCTGTTCCACCATGGTTGGCAAGCACTGTTCCGTCCTGATAAACATGTACTAAAGCACCTGCTTGGTTCAAATGCGAAGTAGTGAATGAAATGCCAAATTTTACAGGAGTTATAGCTATGCCTTTTTTGAAAAATTCATTTTCTGAATTGAATTGGATGATTGATTCTTTTCGTTTCCAATACGCTGAACTTTCGATTAATTGGTCCCAAATTACCGGTAGGAGGTTATTCTCAATGGTCTGGCCGTAAGGCGTAATATTTCGGTCATTCAAACCGTAAAGATTTTTATAACGAATCTCAGCGGCATCCTTTTTGAGATGATGAGCAATGCGGTCAATGATTTGTTCCATGCCTGCCATACCCTGCGGACCGCCAAACCCTCTAAAAGCCGTATTTGAAGGAAGATTTGTGAACCATGCGTTTCCAATGATGCGAAAATTGGGAATAAAATAAGAATTTTCTGCGTGCATCATGGCTCGTTCCAGAACAGCCATTGTCAAATCCGTTGCCGCGCCTGCATCGGCATTTAGTTCCAAATCAATAGCTGAAACAATACCTTCAGCATCAAATCCTACTTTGTATTTCGTAAGGTAGCGATGGCGCTTGCCCGTCATCTTTTGGTCGTCATCACGAAAAAGACGAATTTTTACGGGACAGCCTGTTGATATGGCCAGTAACGAAGCCCAAATAGCCACATGATTCCCTTGCGTTTCTTTGCCACCAAAAGCTCCGCCCATCCTGCGTATTTCTACTTCAACCTCGTTTCGGGGAATACCCAAAACTTCGGCAATCAACGCTTGCGTTTCAGAAGGGTGTTGCGTAGAGCTGTACGCTTTGAGTTCACTGCCTTCTCCCGGCAGAGCAAGGCAGACCTGTGTTTCGAGATACCATTGCTCCTGGCCTCCGATTTTTAGCTCGCCTTCTATAATATTGGAAGAATTATTTAATCCGTTTTCTACATTTCCCGTTTCAATTTTTCGCTGGGGCTGAATGAGTTTTCCGTGGTCAATAGCGTCTTCGATAGATAGAACCGGCTCAAGTGGTTCGTATTCAATTTTAATCAACTTTTCTGCTTCGATGGCAATTTCTTCATTGTCTGCTGCAATTAAGAAAATAGCTTGTCCAATAAAGGTTACGGTGTCTTTAACCAAAACAAGCTCATCGTGAATGACAGGCCCCATTTGGTTTTCACCGGGGATGTCTTTGTAGCGCAAAACGGCATGAACGCCCGGCAATTTTTGGGCTTCGCTTAAATCAAATGATTTGATTTTAGCATGTGCATGTGGGCTGTAAACTACCTGCCCATGTAGCAATTGCTCATTCACAAGCATGTCGTCAATGTAAACTGCTTCTCCTGTGGTGTGGTATGCACCGCTTTCGTGGGCTACTTCCTTCATAGAACAATGATTAATGAATAATGATTAATATTCATTTTGCTTTTTAATT
>NVWW01000115.1 GCA_002746335.1 Flavobacteriales bacterium
CGCACCCACTTCAAACAGGGCTTCGGTAATTTAGCCGAGGGGCCTATCGCTTAATGTAATTAATATCTTTCTCTCGCTCCTTCAACTCTTTATCAAAGTGCATTTTGTGTTCAATCACCATGGTGTTGCCATCGCTCATGGTCACTACGGCAGTTACGGTAAAGAGACCCCATAGCCAATTGACCAAATCACACTCCTGGTTGGTAGCCGTGCGGGTAACTAGCCGCAGCGCTTCACGAAATGAGGGGTGCAGGTGATATACTACGCTTTCTACAAAAAAAAGGTCCCTGCCCTCTAAAAAGAAGCGCACTTTGTACAGCGTTTTATCATTCCAGCCCTTCCGTGAACGCACGGTAGGCACGTTCCTTTCCATGAAGATGGCCGAGTCATTAATTGATATGTCATAACTGCGCTGCATCACCTACAGGATATCTCCTACTTCTTCTATATCTCCGGCACCACCAGCACCACCGGCATTATTGGCGCCTTGCTCTTCTTCCCTGCCCTCAATAACCTGTTTCTTATCTTCTTTTTTCCTACCGGCACTCTCGCCAAAGTAATAGCCAATGATGGAACCTATTAATCCTCCCAATGCAGAAGTAACTGCTTGTAGCGCATCCATTTTATCGGAAAAAGTGTCACCGCTTATCATAGCATAGGCCAGTGCACCGGCAAACAGGAGTATGATTACCAGCGCCAGCAGGTGCCTGAACTCTACTATAATCTTATTGAACAATACACCCACCGCATAGCCAAATGACCCGTTTGTTTCAAGATTCTTAAACCGTCCCAAGCCAAAAAGCTTGAACAGTCTGCTCGTCACAAACAGCCCTACGAGAATAGAAAAGAGAAACAGGATTATGCCCAAGGCATTAACGTTAAAATATTGGATGATTGAGTCCATAAAATGAATAAGTTACATATTCCTTCTATACTGCCCGCCCACTTCAAAGAGGGTTTCGGTAATCTGCCCTAACGTACAGTGCTTTGCCACTTCCATTAAACGCTCAAACACATTTTGGTTTTGGATTGCAGCAACTTGCAGATTACGAAGCAATTCTACTGCCTCTGCTTTATTTCGAGCCCGCTGATTATCTGCCGTAGCTATTTGATCCTTCTTCTCTTCTTCGGTAGCCCGTATTACCTCCTTGGGAGTAATGGTAGGTGAGCCTTCATTGCTGAGAAAAGTATTCACACCAATGAGGGGGAGCTCTCCCGAGTGCTTCAGCGTTTCATAATGCAAGCTTTCCTCCTGTATCTTGCCTCGTTGGTACATGGTTTCCATAGCGCCCAGCACCCCACCCCTTTCGGTAATGCGGTCGAACTCGGCCATCACGGCCTCTTCTACCAAGTCAGTCAACTCTTCAATGATGAAGCTGCCCTGTATGGGGTTCTCGTTCTTGGCCAATCCCAGTTCGTTATTAATGATGAGCTGAATGGCCATGGCCCTGCGCACACTCTCCTCAGTGGGTGTGGTAATTGCCTCATCGTAGGCATTGGTATGCAGCGAGTTACAGTTGTCGTAAATGGCGTACAGCGCCTGTAGGGTGGTGCGAATATCGTTAAAGGCAATCTCCTGCGCGTGCAGGCTACGGCCACTGGTCTGGATATGATACTTCAGCTTCTGGCTGCGAGAATCGGCACCGTATTTCTCTTTCATGGCCTTGGCCCAAATGCGCCTCGCGACCCGGCCGATAACCGCGTACTCAGGGTCTACACCATTGCTAAAGAAGAAGCTCAAATTGGGCGCAAACTTGTTAATATCCATACCCCGGCTGGCATAATATTCCACATAGGTGAAGCCGTTGGCCAACGTGAAGGCGAGCTGCGAAATAGGGTTAGCTCCCGCCTCAGCAATGTGGTAGCCACTGATGCTCACCGAATAGAAGTTACGCACGTTATGATCGATGAAATATTCCTGTGTATCGCCCATCAGACGGAGGGCGAACTCAGTACTGAAAATGCAGGTGTTCTGTGCCTGATCTTCTTTTAATATGTCAGCCTGTACTGTTCCTCTAGCTGAGCTGAGAGCCGTTTTTTTGCACTCTGCGTACACGTCCGCTGGCAACACCTGATCGCCAGTTACACCCAGCAGCATGAGGCCCAGACCGGAGTTGCCCTCGGGAAGAGAAGTTCCCCCGGACAACGCGTTCAAGCTGGCTCGAAGTCCAGTGGACTTCGCCCTGCCTTCGGGCAGTTTATCCGCTATGTATTTAGGACACTCAGCACGCTTCGCCTTATATATAGCTTCTATCTTAGCTTCGACTTCCTTCTCCAACCCATTCTCCTTGATGTATTTCTCGCACTGTTGGTCGATTGCGGCATTCATGAAGAAGGCCAACAACATGGGTGCTGGCCCRTTGATGGTCATGGAAACGCTGGTCTTGGGGTCGCAAAGGTCGAAACCGCTATACAGTTTCTTGGCATCATCCAAACAGCAAATGCTCACCCCACTATTGCCGATCTTGCCATAAACATCAGGTCGTGTTCCGGGATCGCGTCCGTAAAGTGTTACGCTGTCAAAAGCGGTTGATAATCTTTTCGCGGGCATGCCCAATGATACATAGTGGAAGCGCTTGTTGGTACGTTCCGGRCCACCTTCACCGGCAAACATGCGGGTCGGGTCCTCTCCTTCCCGCTTGAACGGGAACACACCGCTGGTGTATGGAAATTCACCAGGCACATTTTCTTGTAAATGCCACTGTAGCAGATCACCCCAGGCCTGGTATTTCGGCAATGATATTTTCGGTATGCGCTGATGCGAAAGTGATCTGGAAGAGGTATCAACTGTAATGTCTTTGTTTCGCACCTTGTAGGTAAAGGTGTTACCACCGTACTTTTCCTGCTTGTTCGCCCAGTCCTTCAAAAGATCGAGGTTGTGTGCATCAAGGTCCTTCAGTAGGCGCTGGTACTCTACCTTGAGCTGTTCCAACAACTGCTTCTTCTCTTCAGGTGCTTTGGCAATAACTGCATCAGTTTCTTCAATAACCGTGCGGACTTCATTCAGCTCCGTACCGCTCACGGTTTGAATTGATTTCGCAAGCCCATACAGTTCCTGCGCAATACGGCCCTGCTTCTGACTCCATTCGTTGTAGTTACGCACGGTATCTGCGATCTCGCTGAGGTAACGCACTTTCTTGGGTGGGATGATATAGATCTTCTCGCTCATCTCATCCGTGATCTCAAAGCTGCTCTTCAGCTCAGCGCCAGTCTTCTCACAGATGGTGTCCATCAGTTTCTTGTAGAGCGTGTTTGCTCCAGGGTCGTTGAACTGGCTGGCAATGGTACCGAACACCGGCACATCGGCATCATCCATCTCGAACAACTTGCGGTTGCGCTTATATTGCTTCTTCACATCGCGCACGGCATCCAGCGCACCTTTCTTGTCAAACTTATTCAGCGCGATAATGTCGGCAAAATCAAGCATATCAATCTTCTCCAACTGTGATGCTGCACCATAATCGGGCGTCATCACATACATGCTCACATCGCTGTGATCTACGATTTCAGTATCGCTTTGACCAATTCCTGATGTCTCTAAAATGACAAGGTCGAACTTGGCTGCTTTTAAAATATCCACAGCCTCCTGCACGTGCCTGGAAACAGCGAGATTGCTTTGCCGTGTAGCCAATGAACGCATATAGCAACGCTCGTTAAAAATGCTGTTCATGCGGATACGGTCACCCAACAGGGCACCGCCTGTCTTTCTTTTAGAAGGATCAACGGAAATGATACCGATGGTCTTCTCCGGAAAATCCACCAGAAACCGCCTTACGATCTCGTCAATCAGTGATGATTTACCCGACCCGCCCGTACCGGTGATACCCAGTACAGGCACATTGGCTGTCTCGGCATCCTTGCGTATGCTGGCTAAAACGGCCGCACTCTCTTCGGGGAAATTTTCAGCACCACTGATGAGTTGCGCTATGGCCGCAGGGTTCTTTTCTGCTATTTTTCCCGGTTGTCCGTTCAGATTTCCTCCAGTGGGAAAATCGGCCTTCTCCATCAGATCATTGATCATACCCTGRAGGCCCATTTCCCTGCCATCGTCAGGATGGTAGAGGCGAGCAATGCCATAGCTCTGKAGTTCTTTTATCTCCTCKGGAAGGATRGTGCCACCTCCACCGCCAAATATCTTAATRTGGCCGCAGCCTCGTTCCTGTAGTAGGTCGTACATGTATTTGAAATACTCGATATGACCACCCTGGTAGCTGGTCATGGCAATGGCTTGGGCATCCTCCTGTATGGCACATTCTACTACTTCCTGCACACTGCGGTCGTGCCCCARGTGAATAACTTCAGCGCCCGTACCTTGAATTACACGCCTCATTACATTTATGGCAGCATCATGGCCATCAAATAAGGAAGCTGCRGTTACAATGCGGATTTTGTTCTTRGGTTGGTATGGTKCAGGRCCTTTCACTTCATTGGCAAAATTACCATTTTTATTCCCATTTAGCYATAAGGCAATCATTTGGATTACAAGCATGAAAATAAATTCCCATCATGCAATTATTGATAAGTGTAAAAAGATGTTAATTTTGTATGTTTTTTTTTAAAACTTCGCTCATGAAGTGTGGCGCATTCCTTTTTTCCTGCATCTGTTTTTTGGTGAATGTTGGTGGTTTTGGTCAGATTGTTATTAACGAATATTCTGCATCCAACCTGAGCACAACAACCGACAACTACGGGGAATATGAGGATTGGATGGAACTGTACAACACCACTGCCAATGCGATTAACCTCACCGGTTATTACTTGAGTGACAACAAAAACAAGCCATCAAAGTGGGCGATTCCATCAGGAAGCATTCCTGCAAACGGTAGAATAGTGGTGTGGTGCTCGGGCCTCGATGAGGTAAACGGCAGCAACTTTCATTCATCCTTTAAATTAACGCAAACCAAAGCCGAAGAACTGTTGGTTAGTGACCCATTGGGCAACATCCTCGACAGCATTTCTATAATACCCGCGCAACTCGGGCATTCTCGCGGAAGGACAAGCGATGGGGCTGCCACATGGGGGGTCTTCGTGAATCCCACACCCGGAAGTGCCAACTCAAATGCCATGCAAGAGTATGCAACTACACCTCAATTCAGCTTGGTACCCGGTTTTTACACTGTAACGCAAACCCTTACCATCACTTCGCCAGATGCCAATGTAACTGTTCATTACACAACCAACGGTTCAACACCAACTTCATCATCGCCAATTGCATCGGGGAGCATCACCATAAACACCACGCAGGTTGTCCGGGCAATGGCTTTCAGCAGCGACCCGAACATTCCCACGAGTTTTATTGAAACCAATACTTATTACATCAACTCGCCCCACTCCATTCCCGTTGTTTCCATTTCGGGAGACAACATAGAAACCCTTTTGAACGGAAACCAAATCAACCCTTATGGCACCTTCGAATACTTTGACAAATCAGGACTCATGGTTACCGAAGCCACAGGCGATTTCAACAAGCATGGCAACGATTCATGGGCCTACGACCAGCGAGGGCTTGATTACATTACTCGCGACCAATACGGCTACAATCATGCCCTGCAGCACAAGATTTTCAGTACTAAAAAAAGAAAAAAATTCCAGCGCATAATTTTAAAGGCCGGAGCCAACGACAATTACCCGTTCGAAAACGGTGGTGCGCATATGAGGGACGGCTATGTGCATCACCTTTCGCAACTCGGAAAATTAAAACTTGACGAACGCTCTTACGAGCCGTGCATTCTGTATGTAAACGGTCAATACTGGGGTGTTTACGAATCGCGTGAAAAAGTGGACGACCCCGATTTCACCGATTATTACTACGATCAGGATAAAGAAGACCTGCAATATCTGAAAACATGGGGCGGCACATGGTCTGAGTATGGAGGCATACAGGCCCAAACCGACTGGGACAACCTGCGAAACTTCATTACTACCAACAACATGGCGGTACAGTCCAATTACGATTATGTGGACAGTTTATTCAATACCGGTAGTTTAGTGGACTATTTTGTTTTGAATTCCTATGTGGTTACCATGGACTGGCTTAACTGGAACACCGCATGGTGGCGGGGTAGAAACCCAAATGGCGATAAGAAAAAATGGCGCTACACACTTTGGGATCTGGATGCCATTTTTGGCCACTATATCAACTATACAGGAATCCCGGACATAAGCGCACAAGCCAACCCATGCAATCCTGATTCACTGCCTGACCCGGGCGGGCAAGGGCACACCGAAATCCTAAATGCGCTTATGGACAATGCGGGTTTTAAACAGTACTACATTTCACGGTTTATTGACCTCTCGAACACGGTTTTTAAATGCGACAACATGCTGGCGCTGCTCGACAGTATGGTTGCACTGATAGAGCCGGAAATGCAGCAGCATACAACCCGTTGGGGTGGCTCCTACTCCGACTGGCAAGCCAATGTACAGACCTTAAGAGATTTCATCACCGACCGTTGCAATGCCTTTAACCAGGGTATGATTGACTGCTACACCCTTTCCGGTCCTTATGACCTTATGTTTGATGTCTACCCTGTAAATTCAGGCAACATTGATGTCAATTCGCTGAATGTAACACAATTCACATGGGCTGCGAGTTATTTTGGTGGAATTGACATTCAGCTCGATGCCGATGCCGATAGCGGTTGGACATTCGACCACTGGGGGCTGAAAAATCACGCTGTTTCTCCCGATTCGATGCAAGAGCAAGTAATCCTCAGCATTACTGCTTCAGACACCATTATTGCCTACTTCATCCCCGATACAGCCACTACTACAGACACCACCTCCATTCCACCTGATACCACTACCACCGATACTACGACAAACGATACCACCACTGTCGAACCCATCATTGAGCCGGACAAGGAATTTTTCATGCCCAACGCTTTTTCTCCAAACAGTGATAATTTCAACGATGTGCTCAGAGTGTATGGAAATAAAATCAAGGAAATGCACCTCATGATATACAACCGCTGGGGACAAGTAGTTTTTGAATCGAAAGACCAAAATCTCGGCTGGGACGGCACGCACAACGGAAAGCCACTCAATTCGGGAGTTTTTGCCTATTACCTGAGGGTAACGCTCACCACAGGCGAGCTAATAGAAAAATCCGGAAACATCTCACTAATGAGGTAACTTAGATATGAAAGCCATCAGACATATCGCAACCCTTTGTGTTTCCTATTTACTCTCTTCGCGGAGGCAAGCACACTGGCTGGTCGTGATTACTTTGCAATTCATGGCTCATGTTTGTTTTTCTCAAGATATTCATTTTTCGCAATTCAACCAATCGCCTGTGTTGCTCAACCCCGCAGCAACCGGCACTTTTGACGGCTACGAAAGAGCAGTGCTCAATCACAAAAGCCAATGGGTAACAACAGGCGCAAAATACCGCACCACTTCCGCTTCTTTTGACATGACAGTAATGAAAGAAAAAAAGAGCATGGCACACCTCGGTGCGGGTGTTTATTTTTACAATGATATGGCCGGTGATGCAAAGATGGGGATGAACCAGCTGGGCATTTCACTTTCAGGAATATTGCAATTAGGGCAAATGCACAAGGCGGCTGCCGGCCTGCACTTTGGTGGGATGCAGCGCTCGGCACAAACCAATAATCTCGAATGGGGCAGTCAATATAACGGCTACAAGTACGACCCCTCGCTTTCCTCTAATGAATCCAACTCCTATTCTTCACTCATGTATGCCGATGTTGGCACAGGATTGTTTTATGAATTCTCAAATTCCGAAGGTAGCGTATCTGAGCACGAATCGTTCAAAATCAGTGCAGGAATCGCAGCCCTGCATTTCAACAAGCCGGGATTCAGAAATTCAGGGAATGTGCAGGAGCAGCTACACCGCAAGTGGGTGGCTTTAGTCAATGCCCATTATGACCTTATTGGCTCACCATTGTCAATAGCTCCTTCGCTGTTATATGTAAGCCAAGGCCCAAGTTCCGAGGCGCTCTTTGGCATGTTGCTGCATTACCGCCTTTCGCAGGGAAGCAAAATCACCAATTACTTGAAAGAGTCGTCTATAGCGTTTGGCTTCCACTACCGCCTCAAGGACGCTTTGATACCGCAGATTTATGTRCAATTTGCCGATTTTGGTTTCGGAATTTCCTATGATGTRAATATYTCAAAACTTTCGTCCGCAACCGCTTCCAGAGGGGGAATTGARGTCTCYATCAAGTATGTGAATTTGCACAGTTCACTGTACAAGAGYAGACGGTAGAATGCTGACGTTTTYATTCATYTCCGCATTTTTTGCCCCAGAAATAAATATAATTTTGAAGCGAATAAATTAACCAGTAGYTTGAAATACATACATACAATTCTAAACCCAGCTCTATGAACCGTAAATTAATGTTTGTTACTGCAATTTCTTTGATTGGATTTTCGGCAATTTTCTATCTTCTTAATAAGGGAAAAAGTAACCATAGCTCACACTACCCAATGGCCATTGGCGATAAAAAAGACAAAAATGCTCGG
The DNA here is from genome assembly GCA_002746335.1 of Flavobacteriales bacterium. Taxonomy (GTDB): domain Bacteria; phylum Bacteroidota; class Bacteroidia; order Flavobacteriales_H. The sequence goes on from NVWW01000115.1 coordinate 8,488, forward strand.
CTCACTTGGGAATTGATGCGTCTTCAGGACCCTGCTACCGGCAAAATCCCCAGAGGAATACGGGCTAAAGAACTCAAATTTGCCAAAGAACTTCCAAAAGCAAATGATGAAACCTCGCGCTTTGCTAATTGGACAGCTATGGGACCTTACAACATTGGTGGGAGAACACGTGCTATGGCCATAGATGTTACTGATGAAAACGTATTGCTTGCAGGTGGCATTTCAGGTGGATTATGGCGCACTGCAGATGGCGGACAATCGTGGTCAAAAGTCACCTCCCCTGATCACCACCAAAGTATCACCACCATTGCCCAAGACACAAGACAAGGAAAAGAAAACGTCTGGTATTATGGAACAGGCGAAGGTTTTGGCGCTTCAGCCAGCGGGGGTGGCGCTTATTACCTAGGCGATGGGCTTTTTAAATCAATAGATGGCGGAACGACATGGAATCCAATATCGGTAACTTCATTCAATAGTCCGCAAAGTTTCAACAGCAATTGGGAAATTGTGTGGCGTGTTGCTACCGACCCTTCAACAGACACCGCAGATGTTGTTTATGCGGCTACTTATGGAGCTGTTTATCGCAGCTTTGATTCTGGAGACACCTGGAATCTTATCAAAGGAGGCGCAGCTTATTTTACTGATGTTGCCGTAACTTCATCGGGCGTGACATATGCCACCATGAGCAGCGATGGCAGCCAACGTGGGATCTGGCGACTACCGGGATACCTCGATTGGGCTGACATTACTCCCGATAGTTTCCCCACTACGTATGACCGAATCGTCATTGGTATTGCGCCTTCTAATGAAAACATCACTTACTTCCTGGCTCATACGCCCGGTGGTGGTAAAATGACTGAAGTATTTTTCGATGGCACTGAGTGGAATTCGCTCTGGAAATATGAATACGTTTCTGGCGATGGGACTGGGAGCGGTGGCATCTGGACAGACCTCTCAGCCAACATCCCGGAAAATGGGAATGTGTTCGATAACTTCAATGCACAAGGCTCATACAATTTAGTGGTGAAAGTAAAGCCCGATGATCCCAATACAGTATTTATTGGCGGCACCAACCTTTACCGATCGACCGATGGATTTGCTACCTCAGGAAACACCACACAAATAGCAGGCTATTCACCTGGCAGTACGCTGCCATTTTTTTCATCATATCCTAATCAGCACCCTGACCATCATTGGGTTGCTTTCATGCCTTCAAATCCCAATGTATTGATTTCTTCCAATGATGGCGGTGTTTGGAAAACCACCGATTGCGCGGCAAGCAATGTGGTGTGGGAATCACTCAACAACGGTTATTACACTTCACAGGCTTACACCGTGGGTATTGATCACGGCACTCCTGGAAGCAGGGAAATCGTAGCGGGATTTCAGGATTACGGCACATGGTGGACCAACTCATGGGATCCGCAAAAAGCGTGGACTTTTCCGCAAAATGGTGATGGCTCACATTTGGCTATAGTTGACGGAAGTGGCACGTATTATTTTTCGCGGCAGCGCGGGAAAGTCATTAAAATGACATTGGATGCCAACGGGGAGGCTGCTGACTACAGAAGGATTGACCCCATTACAGGCGATACCGCGGGAGGAACCTACCTGTTCATTAACCCTTTTATACTTGATCCGAATGATAACAACATCATGTATTTGGCCGAAGGTAACCGCCTGTGGCGCAATGACGATTTGAACAACATCGCGCTCACCAACGAGTGGGATTCGATCAGCCAAGGATGGTTTCGTTTTGCAGATTCACTGCCGGTGCAAAGCATGAATATTACTACTTTAGCAGCATCCACTGCCCCAGCATACCGCCTGTATTTTGGCACTGACAACCGCAGGGTTTACCGTGTAGATAACGCTAATACAGGATCCCCTACTTTTACTGATATTACAGGGCTTTGGTCAAGCGCTTATGTAAACTGTGTTGCCATTGACCCCCGCGATGCGGATAAAGTGCTCGTTGTGTTTTCAAATTACAATATTTACAGCTTATTTTATTCTGAAGATGGAGGAAGTAATTGGATAAAAGTAGCAGGAAACCTTGAGCAAGTTCCTGGCGGCTCGGGCAACGGACCATCATGCCGATGGGCGGAAATCATACCACTCGATGATGGTGGTACTGTTTACTTGCTTGGCACAAGCACCGGCCTTTACGCTACTGATTCGATGATTGCCGATTCAACGGTTTGGGTACAACAGGCAGCGAATGAAATCGGGACTGTAGTGGTGGATATGATAGACACAAGAGGTTCAGATGGTTTCACAGCAGTAGGCACGCACGGCAATGGTATTTTCACCAGCTACATCAGCCACTTCTGGGACATAACGGGGAATGATGAATTAAAAATGATGAATGATGAATTAAGAATTTATCCCAACCCCGCTTCAAATTGGGCAAATATTGAGTTTGAATTAACTGCTGAAGGTGATGTAAGCATCGAAATTTTTGATGCTACAGGAAGAAAAGCAATGAATGACCTCCGGCACAAAATGGGAGAAGGCAGGCAAGTCATCCCAATAAACACACAAAATCTGGCAAATGGAATTTATTACTGCACGCTGAGTGCAAACCACAGCAGCATCACCAAAAAACTGTTGGTTTCGCATTAAGGAGTTTTATACTATGCACGGGATAAATTATTACACAAAAAGACCCAAGTTCCAAATTTCAAGCTCCAAATTCAAAGGTTAAAAAAGCGACAAAGAATATGGATAGGAAAAATGATCTTTGTGAAAGGTTATTGCGATTTGCCGTAGATGTGATTTTATATCTTCGAACAGTTAAAAATTCAGTAGAAACAATGGATATGAAACGACAGCTTATCAAAGCGTCAACATCAAGCGGAGCTAATTATGAAGAATCACAGGGTTCTCCTACAAAACCTGATGCCAAGACCAAAATCGGTATTTCATTGAAAGAAATGCGTGAGTCAAACTATTTTCTAAAAATATTTAAGAGCCTCAAACTTGGAGATGTTCAAAAAAATGAATGTTTGGTAAATGAATCATCAGAGCTGAAGCGCAATCTCGCCTCTATTTTGAATAAGTTAACAGTTCTTTTTTCTTTCTCTTGGGGCTTGGGACTTGAAATTTGAGACTTGGAATTTTGTACTCAATAATGTACGATTTTATTCCGTTTTATGTATAATATTGATGCGGAAATTCATCCTATTTACAGTATAATAAGTGTTTTGCCATGTTT
>NVWW01000116.1 GCA_002746335.1 Flavobacteriales bacterium
AGGTATCAGGCTCATTAATGGTAACTGAAGAAGTTGCTTTACATCCTTTCTTATCTGTTACTGTTACAGTGTAAGTTCCTGCAACAAGGTTAATACTTGTTGGATTATTTTGCCCATTTGACCAGCTGTAAGTATAACCCGGTGTTCCGCCATTTGCTGTTACTCCTGCTGTTCCGTCTGCATTGCCGCAAGTAGATTGCTGTGTACCACTTGTCAATACTACTGCTGTTGGTTCTGTTATGCTTATTGTTGTGTTGGCCTGACAACCATTTGCATCTGTTACCGTAACTCCATAATTTCCGGTAGTTAAGTTGCTGTTAGATTGAGTTGTTTCCCCATTGCTCCAGCTGTACGTATATCCAGGTGTGCCGTTATTACCTGTTGCTGTTGCTGAGCCATCATTACCCAGGTTACAGCTTACATTACTTGAACCTGTTGATATTGTTAATGCTGTTGGTTCTGTTATGCTTCCTGTTGCATTTGCCTGACAACCATTATTATCTGTTACTGTAACTCCATAGTTTCCGGCAGTTAAGTTACTGATAGACTGAGTTGTTTGTCCATTGCTCCAGTTGTAAGTATAACCCGGTGTTGCATTTTGTCCGGTCGCTGAGGCTGACCCGTCATTACCTGAGTTGCAGCTTACATTACTTGTAGTTGTTGTTATGGTTAGTGCAGTTGGTTCTGTAATTACTACACTTGCCGTTGATTTACAGCCGTTGTTATCTGTTACTGTTACTGTATAAGTATTGGCTGTTAAGTTATTGATCGTTGTACTTGTGCCTGCACTGCTCCAGCTATAAGATAATGGTGCTGCTCCTCCATTAACTGTTACTGTGGCTGAACCATCATTGCCTGAGTTACAACTTACATTACCTGATGTGCTGATACCTGCTACAGGGCCTCCTGCATCACTTACATTCACTGATGTTATCGCCTGGCAACCGTTGGCATCGGTTACTGTTACCCCGTAACCTCCTGCTGTAAGGTTGATAGCAGCCTGGGTTGTTTGTCCGTTGTTCCAGCTGTAAGTGTATCCCGGTGTTCCTCCTGTTGCTGTTACTCCTGCTGTTCCATCCGCATTACCGCAAGTAGATTGTTGAGTGCCACTTGTCAAGGTTATTGCACTTGGTTCTGTTATACTTACTGTTGCGTTGGCCTGACAACCGTTGTTATCTGTTACTGTTATGGTGTAATTTCCGGCAGCTAAATTGCTGATAGATTGAGTAGTTTCTCCGTTACTCCAACTGTATGTATAACCCGGTGTAGCATTGTTACCTGTTGCTGTTGCTGTTCCATCATTACCCAGGTTACAACTTGCATTACTCGAGCCTGTTGTTATTGTTAGTGCTGTTGGCTCAGTTACTGTTGCTGTACCGATCACTGTATCATTGTTGTTATCAATCACAGTAACTGTATAATTACCCGCTGTCAGGTTGCTAATATTTTGGGTGGTTGCTCCTGTTGACCAAGTATAAGTAAATGGTACAAATCCTCCGTCTGTGGATACTCTTGCTGTTCCGTCACTACCCGCATTACAATTGGTTGGAGTTGAAAAAGTATATACTGTAAAACCTGTAGGCTGAGTGATAGTTACACATGCTGTAACCTGGCAAGAATTGTTATCTGTTACTGTTACACAATAGATGCCTGCTGTTAAGCTGTTAATGGCTTGTGTAGTCTGGCCATTGCTCCAGCTATAGGTATAAGGTGCTGTACCTCCCTGGCCTGTTGCACTTGCTGATCCATCACTGCCCGCGCTGGTGGTTACACTATCAGCACCTGTTGTAACTGATAACACTATTGGTTCACTGATCGTAACTGTTGTGTTTGTTTTACAACCATTAGCATCTGTTACAGTCACTGCATAAGTATTGGCACATAGGCTTGTCAAGTTTTGTGTGGTTGCTCCTGTATTCCAGCTATAAGTATAAGATGCTGTTCCTCCTGAAGCACTTGCTGCAGCCTGACCAGTGCATTGATTATTACACAACAGGTTGGTGCCAGTAATACTTACTGATAAAGCGCTTGGCTCGGTGATCACAACACTTGCTGAAGATTTACATCCGTTGTTATCTGTTACCGTAACTGTATAAGTATTGGCTGTTATGTTACTGATAGTTGTGCTTGTTCCAGCATTGCTCCAACTATAAGATAATGGTGCTGCTCCTCCGTTCACCGTCACTGTTGCCGAACCATCATTACCCGAGTTACAACTTACATTACTCGATATGCTGATCCCTGCTACCGGGCCTCCTGCATCACTTACGTTCACTGATGTGATGGACTGACAGCCGTTGGCATCTGTTACTGTTACCCCATATCCGCCTGCTGTTAAATTAGTTGCAGCTTGTGTAGTTTGGCCATTGCTCCACGAGTAAGTATATCCCGGTGTTCCGCCTGTTGCTGTTACTCCTGCTGTTCCATCTGCATTGCCGCAGGTAGATTGCTGAGTGCCACTTGTCAATACTACTGCTGTTGGTTCTGTTATACTTACTGTTGCGCTTGCTTGACAACCATTAGCATCTGTTACCGTCACTCCATAATTGCCTGCTGTTAAGTTGTTTAGGTTTTGAGTCGTTGCTCCGTTGCTCCAGCTGTAAGTATAACCCGGTGTGCCGCTGTTTCCGGTAGCTGTTGCAGTTCCATCATTACCCAGGTTGCAGCTTACGTTCGTAGAACCTGTTGTTACTACTAATGCTGTTGGTTCAGTTATGCTCACTGTTGCATTGGCCTGACAACCATTAGCGTCTATCACTGTTACTCCATAATTGCCTGCTGTTAAATTGCTTAGGCCCTGAGTTGTTTGTCCGTTGCTCCAGCTGTAAGTATAGCCCGGTGTTGCATTTTGGCCGGTTGCTGAAGCTGATCCGTCATTACCTGAGTTACAACTTACATTACTTGTAGTTGTTGTTATAGTTAGTGCAGTTGGTTCTGTGATCACAACACTTGCTGAAGATTTACATCCGTTGTTATCTGTTACTGTTACTGTATAAGTATTAGCAGTCAGGTTGTTGATAGTTGTGCTTGTTCCAGCATTGCTCCAGCTATAAGATAATGGTGCTGCTCCTCCATTCACCGTCACTGTGGCTGATCCATCATTACCCGAGTTACAACCTACATTTGTTGAAGTGCTGATACCTGCTACAGGGCCTCCTGCATCACTTACATTCACACTTGTTATTGCCTGGCATCCGTTGGCATCTGTTACTGTTACTCCATATCCACCTGCTGTTAAATTAGTTGCAGCTTGTGATGTTTGGCCGTTGCTCCACTTGTAAGTATATCCCGGTGTTCCTCCTGTTGCTGTTACCCCTGCTGTTCCATCTGCATTGCCGCAGGTAGATTGCTGCGTACCACTTGTCAATACTACTGCTGTTGGTTCTGTTATACTTACTGTTGCATTTACTTTGCAACCATTAGCATCGGTTACCGTAACTCCATAATTACCAGCTGTCAAATTGCTAATAGATTGTGTGGTTGCTCCATTGCTCCAGCTGTAAGTATAACCCGGTGTGCCGCTGTTTCCGGTAGCTGTTGCAGTTCCATCATTACCCAGGTTGCAGCTTACATTCGTAGAACCTGTTGTTACTGCTAATGCTGTTGGTTCTGTTATTGTTACTGTTGCATTGGCCTGACAACCATTAGCATCTGTTACCGTCACTCCATAATTGCCTGCTGTTAAATTGCTTAGGCCTTGAGTTGTTTGCCCGTTGCTCCATCTATAGGTATAAGGCGGTGTTGCATTTTGGCCGGTTGCTGAGGCTGACCCGTCATTGCCTGAGTTACAACCTACATTAGCAGATGTAGTAACGATCGTTAAAGCAGTTGGCTCAGTGATCACAACACTTGCTGAAGATTTACATCCGTTGTTATCTGTTACTGTTACTGTATAAGTATTGGCTGTTAAGTTGCTGATAGTTGTACTTGTTCCTGCATTGCTCCAGCTGTAAGTCAATGGTGCTGCTCCTCCGTTCACCGTCACTGTGGCTGATCCATCATTTCCTGAGCTACAACTTACATTACTTGATGTGCTGATCCCTGCAACCGGGCCTCCTGCATCACTTACATTCACTGATGTTACCGCCTGACAGCCGTTGGCATCTGTTACTGTTACCCCATATCCGCCTGCTGTTAATCCGCTTAACGTTTGAGTGGTTGCATTATTTGACCACTTGTAAGTATATCCCGGTGTTCCTCCTGTTGCTGTTACTCCTATTGTTCCATCTGAATTACCACAAGTAGATTGCTGCGTACCACTTGTCAATACTACTGCTGTTGGTTCTGTTATACTTACTGTTGCGTTTGCTTGACAACCATTATTATCTGTTACCGTCACTCCATAATTTCCGGCAGTTAAGTTGTTTATGTTTTGAGTCGTTGAACCATTACTCCAGCTGTATGTATAACCCGGTGTTGCGTTATTGCCTGTTGCTGTTGCAGTTCCATCATTACCCAAGTTACAACTTACATTACTTGATCCTGTTGTTACTGCTAATGCTGTTGGTTCTGTTATGCTTACCGTTTCATTGGCCTGACAACCATTAGCGTCTGTCACCGTCACTCCGTAATTGCCTGCTGTTAAATTGCTCAGGCCTTGAGTTGTTTGCCCGTTGCTCCAGCTGTAAGTATAGCCCGGTGTTGCATTTTGGCCCGTTGCTGAGGCTGACCCTTCATTGCCTGAGTTACAACTTACATTGCTTGTAGTTGTTGCAATACTCAATGCACTTGGCTCAGTGATCACTACACTTGCTGAAGATTTACATCCGTTGTTATCTGTTACTGTTACCGTATAAGTGTTGGCTGTTAAGTTGCTGATAGTTGTACTTGTTCCTGCATTACTCCAGCTATAAGATAATGGTGCTGCTCCTCCATTCACTGTTACTGTGGCTGATCCATCATTGCCCGAGTTACAACTTACATTGGTTGAAGTACTGATCCCTGCAACAGGGCCGCCTGCATCACTTACGTTCACTGATGTTATCGCCTGACAGCCGTTGGCATCTGTTACTGTTACCCCATATCCGCCTGCTGTTAATCCGCTTAAAGTTTGAGTGGTTGCATTATTTGACCACTTGTAAGTATATCCCGGAGTTCCGCCTGTTGCTGTTACTCCCGCTGTTCCATCTGCATTACCGCATGTAGATTGCTGCGTACCACTTGTCAATACTACTGCTGTTGGTTCCGTTATACTTACTGTTGCGTTTACTTTACAACCATTAGCATCGGTTACCGTCACTCCATAATTACCAGCTGTTAAGTTGTTTATGTTTTGAGTCGTTGAACCATTACTCCAGCTATAAGTATAACCCGGTGTGCCGCTGTTTCCGGTAGCTGTTGCAGTTCCATCATTACCCAAATTACAGCTTACGTTCGTAGAACCTGTTGATACAGTTAATGCTGTTGGTTCTGTTATGCTTACCGTTGCATTGGCCTGACAACCATTCGCGTCTGTTACCGTCACTCCATAATTGCCTGCTGTCAGACTGGTTGCTGCCTGACTGGTTTGTCCATTGCTCCAACTATAAGTATATCCCGGTGTTCCGTTCTGTCCTGTTGCACTTGCTGATCCGTCATTGCCTGAGTTACAACCTACATTGCTTGTTGTAGTTGTTAATGTTAATACGGTTGGTTCGGTCAAGGTAATTTGTGATCCTGCTTTACAACCGTTATTATCTGTTGCTGTAACTGTATAAGTTCCTGCACAAAGACCCGTTAGGTTTTGGGTGGTTGCTCCTGTATTCCAGCTATATGAATATGAAGCTGTGCCTCCACTTGATGTTGCTGACACCTGGCCTGTACATTGAGTATTACACAATAGATTAGTTCCACTTAAGCTAACTGATAATGCACTTGGTTCAGTTATACTTACTGTTGTGTTTGCTTTACAAGAATTGTTATCAGTTACAGTAACTGTATAATTTCCTGCTGATAAGTTGGAGATAGTTTGAGTTGTTGCTCCTGTATTCCAACTATAGGTATAGCCCGGAGTTCCGTTCTGGCCCGTTGCACTTGCTGAACCGTCTGCTCCGCCATTACAGCTTACATTGGTTGTTGTCGTTGTGATACTTACCGCTGTTGGCTCTGTGATCGTTGCATTTACTATCGTATTACAATTGTTTCCGTCTGTTACTGTAAGTACATAAGATCCTGCTGATAAACTGCTGATCGATGTAGCTGTTGAACCTGTTGACCAGCTATAGGTGATCGGTGGGGTACCTCCGTTGGTTGTTACTGCAACACTACCATCATTACCCGAGTTACAACTTGCATTTGTCTGGGTGCTGATGCCTGCAGACGGGCCTCCTGCATCATTGATCGCTAGAACTGCTGTCTGAACACATCCGTTATTGTCTGTTACTGTCACTGTATATCCTCCCGAAGCTAAACTTGCTATACATTGAGATGTGGCTCCTGTACTCCAATTATAATTATATCCCGGTGTTCCATCCTGACCTGTAGCACATGCTGTACCATCAGTGTTTCCACAAGTTGCATCAGTTCCTCCAGAGTTTACTACCAGTACTGTTGGTTCACTTAAGCTTACCTGTGCCCCTGCTTTACAGCCATTGGCATCACTCAGGGTTAAGGTATAAGTACCTGCACACAAACTCGATAGGTTTTGGGTGGTTGCACTGTTTGACCAGCTATAACTGTAAGTGATAGTTCCACCACTTGGAGTTGATGTTACCTGACCTTCACATGCTGCGTTACAGGTTAGATTGGTTCCTGTAAGACTTACCGATAATACTGTTGGCTCTGTGATCGTTACACTTCCTGTTGTCTGACAGCTGTTGGCATCCCTCACTGTCACTGTATAACTTCCTGCACACAATGAACTTAGGTTTTGGCTCGTAGAAGAATTACTCCAGCTATAAGAATATGGAGAAGTTCCACCACTTGGAGTGGTTGCTGCCTGACCTGCACAAACTGCATTACAGGCTAAGTTGGTGCCGGTCAATGTTGCTGAAAGCACTGTTGGTTCTGTGATCGTTACATTGCCTGCTACCTGACAACTGTTGGCATCCTTAACAGTCACTGCATAATTTCCTGCGCACAGACTACTTAGATTTTGAGTAGTAGATCCATTGTTCCACGAGTAAGAATATGGGGACGTTCCTCCTGATGGAGTTGAAGCTGCCTGACCTGTACATTGCGTGTTACATAACAAGTTGATGCCGTTCAATGTTACTGACAACACTGTTGGTTCTGTGATCGTTACACTGGCTGTTACCTGACAACTGTTAGCATCCCTCACTGTCACTGTATAGTTTCCTGCACACAAGGAACTTAGGTTTTGTGTGGTTGATCCATTGCTCCAACTATAAGTATATCCTGCTGTTCCGCCTGATGGGGTGTTTGCTGCCTGGCCTGTACATTGCGTGTTACAGGTTAAGTTGGTGCCGGTCAATGTTGCTGAGAGCACTGTTGGCTCTGTAATAGTTACACTGGCTGTTGTCTGACAACTGTTAACATCCCTCACAGTCACTGTATATCCTCCTGCACACAATGAGCTTAGGTTTTGTGTAGTAGAACCATTGTTCCACGAGTAAGTATATCCTGCTGTTCCGCCGCTTGGTGTTGTTGCTGCCTGGCCTGCACAAACTGCGTTACAGGTTAAGTTGGTGCCGGTCAATGTTGCTGATAACACTGTTGGTTCGGTAATAGTTACATTGGCTGCTACCTGGCAACTGTTAGCATCCCTCACTGTCACGGCATAGTTTCCTGCGCACAATGAACTTAGGTTTTGAGTCGTTGAACCATTGTTCCAGCTATAAGTATAGGGAGAAGTTCCTCCACTTGGAGTTGAAGCTGCCTGACCTGCGCAAACTGCGTTACAGGTTAAGTTGGTGCCAGTCAATGTTGCTGATAATACTGTTGGTTCGGTAATAGTTACTGCTGCTGTTGTCTGGCAGCTGTTGGCATCTCTCACTGTTACTGTATAACTTCCTGCGCACAATGAGCTTAGGTTTTGGCTCGATGAACCATTATTCCAGCTGTAAGTATATGGAGAAGTTCCTCCTGATGGAGTGCTTGTAGCTTGTCCTGTACACTGTGTGTTACAGGTTAAGTTGGTGCCGGTCAATGTTGTTGACAACACTGTTGGTTCGGTAATAGTTACACTTGCTGCTACCTGGCAACTGTTGGCATCCCTCACTGTCACTGTATAATTTCCTGCGCACAGACTGCTTAGATTTTGAGTGGTCGAACCATTGCTCCAGCTATAAGTATATCCTGCTGTTCCACCACTTGGTGTTGAAGCTGCCTGACCTGCGCAAACTGCGTTACAGGTTAAGTTGGTGCCAGTCAATGTTGCTGATAATACTGTTGGTTCGGTAATAGTTACTGCTGCTGTTGTCTGGCAACTGTTGGCATCCCTCACTGTCACTGTATATCCTCCTGCGCACAATGAGCTTAGGTTTTGAGCAGTAGATCCATTGCTCCAACTGTAAGTATATCCTGCTGTGCCACCGCTTGGTGTACTAGCTGCCTGGCCTGTACACTGCGTATTACAGGTTAAATTGGTGCCGGTCAATGTTGCGGACAATGCTGTAGGTTCGGTGATCGTTACACTTGCTGCTACCTGGCAATTATTAGCATCACTTACTGTTATTGCATAGTTTCCCGCACACAGACTGCTTAGGTTTTGAGTCGTTGAACCATTGTTCCAGCTATAAGTATAGGGAGAAGTGCCTCCTGATGGCGTTGAAGCTGCCTGGCCTGTACACTGCGTGTTACAGGTTAAGTTGGTACCGGTCAATGTTGCTGACAACACTGTTGGTTCTGTGATCGTTACACTTGCTGCTACCTGACAACTGTTAGCATCTCTCACTGTCACAGCATAGTTTCCTGCACACAATGAACTTAAGTTTTGGGCAGTAGATCCATTGTTCCAGCTGTAAGTATATGGAGAAGTTCCACCCGATGGAGTTGAAGCTGCCTGGCCTGCACACTGCGCATTACATGTTAAGTTGGTGCCGGTCAATGTTGCGGACAGTGCTGTTGGTTCCGTAATAGCTACGCTAGCTGTTGTCTGACAACTGTTAGCATCCCTCACTGTTACTGCATAATTTCCTGCGCATAAACTGCTTAGGTTTTGTGTGGTTGAACCATTGTTCCAACTGTAAGTATATGGAGAAGTTCCTCCCGATGGAGTTGATGTTGCCTGGCCTACACACTGCGCATTACATGTTAAGTTGGTGCCGGTCAATATTGCTGAGAGCGCTGTTGGTTCACTTAATGTTGCACTTACCAATACCTGGCAACTGTTGGCATCCCTTACCGTTACTGTATAGGTTGCTGCCGTTAAGCTGTTGATCGTGCTTGTTGTTGAACCATTTGTCCAGCTATAAGTAATTGGCGCTGAACCTCCGTTCACTGTTACTGTGATACTTCCATTATTTCCTGCGTTACAGGTAATATCTATTTGCGTGCTTACTCCTGCTGTTGGGCCTCCCAGATCATTAATAGTTACACTTCCTGTTACTTCACATCCATTGGCATCCGTTACTGTTACATTATATCCCAATGCTACAAGTCCGCTCAAAGTCTGGGTGGTCGAGCCATTTGACCACTTATAAGTATACCCTGCTGTTCCGTTCTGACCAGTTGCTGTAGCTGTTCCGTCAGGATTACCACATGTAGCATCCGTCTTACCCGTTGCTACTGTTAGTGTTGTTGGTTCTGTGATCACTACACTTGCTGCTACCTGACAGCTGTTGGCATCCCGTACTGTTACTGCATAGTTTCCTGCGCACAATGAGCTTAAGTTTTGAGTGGTCGAAGAATTGTTCCAACTATATGTATATGGCCCAGTTCCTCCAGATGGAGTTGAGGCTGCCTGACCTGCGCATTGTGCGTTACACAATAAATTGGTTCCTGTTAAACTCACTGACAATGCTGTTGGTTCTGTGATAGTTACACTTGCTGTTACCTGACAACTGTTAGCATCTCTTACTGTTACTGTATAATTTCCTGCGCATAATGAGCTTAGATTTTGAGTGGTTGAACCATTACTCCAGCTGTAAGTATAGGGAGAAGTTCCTCCTGATGGAGTTGAAGCTGTCTGGCCTGTGCATTGTGCGTTACAGGTTAAGTTGGTACCGCTCAATGTTGCTGAGAGTGCTGTTGGTTCGGTGATCGTTACTGATGCTGTTGTCTGACAATTGTTAGCATCCCTCACAGTCACTATATAATTTCCTGCACATAAGCTGCTTAGGTTTTGAGTGGTTGAGCCATTGCTCCAGCTATAAGTATATCCTCCTGTTCCTCCTGATGGAGTTGAAAATACCTGGCCTGCACACTGCGCATTACAGATTAAGTTGGTTCCTGTTAAAGTCACTGATAGAACTGTTGGTTCTGTAATTGTCACACTTGCTGCTACCTGGCAATTATTTGCATCCGTGATGGTGGCTGTATAGCTGCCTGCACATAATGAGTTTAGGTTTTGTGTGGTAGCACCATTTGACCAGCTATAGGTATAGGCTGTTATGCCTCCGGATCCAGTTAAGTTCGTCTGGCCGTTGCATTGCGTGTTACATAGTAAATTGGTGCCTGTTATGGTGCCTGATAATACTGCAGGTTCTGTGATCACCACTGTTGCTGTAGTTTGACAATTGTTAGCGTCTGTTACTGTCACGGTATAACTTGCTGCTGCAAGACTGTTGAGTGACTGGGTGGTTGCGCTGTTGCTCCACGAGTAAGCATAACCCGGTGTTCCATTTTGACCAGTGGCACTTGCAGTACCTGTACTTGTTCCATTACAGCTTACATTACTCTTGGTGGTTACCACAGTCAATGCTGTTGGTTCGGTGATCGTTACATTCACTATTGTATTACAGCCATTGCCATCTGCTACTGTTAAGACATAACTTCCTGCTGTCAAACTGTTGATAGTGTTAATTGTTGATCCTGTGCTCCAGGAATAAGTGATCGGTGGGGTTCCCCCATTGACTGTTACTGTTACTGAGCCGTTGTTACCACCATTACAGCTTACATTAGTCTGGGTGCTGATACCTGCTATTGGGCCTCCCAAATCACTGATTGCTACGGTTGCTGTCTGCTCACATCCATTGGCATCTCTTACTGTTACTGTATATCCTCCTGAAGCTAAACTCGAGATAGATTGACTCGATGCTCCTGTGTTCCAGCTGTAAGTATATCCTGCTGTTCCATTCTGACCTGTTGCTGTTGCTGTTCCATCAGGATTACCACATGTAGCATCACTCTTACCCGTTGCTACTGTTAGTGTTGTTGGTTCTGTGATCACCACACTTGCTGTTACCTGACAGCTGTTGGCATCCTTTAATGTTAATGTGTAGCTGCCAGCACAAAGACTGTTTAAGTTCTGCGAAGCCGAACCACTTGTCCAGCTATAACTGTATGGTAGTGAGCCTCCAGAAGGACTGGATGCTGCCTGGCCGATACATTGTGCATTACAAAGTAAATTGGTTCCTGTTAAAGTCACTGATAATGCAGTAGGCTGAATGATCGTTACTGAGTTTGTTGCCTGACATCCGTTCGCATCGGTAACTGTTACATTATATGTTCCAATACACAAGCTCGATAGATTTTGGGTGGCTGAACCGTTGGACCAGC
>NVWW01000117.1 GCA_002746335.1 Flavobacteriales bacterium
AATAGCAGGGTTAATGGTTTTTGTCGGTAATGATTATAATAATGATGATCTATTCAATAAAACACTTGAAGTAATACGTCTTCATTACCCTGAAATGATACCTATCAATTATCATGCAAATTCAATCATAGCAATTAGAACTTACAGGACATAGACATTTTCACTGATCCAGACTGACTCCACAGACGCCACAAACACCAGTGAGGATTCAGAGCTTTTATTCAAAGTGATGTCTACCGGAACACTGGCTACAGAAGCTTCAATTATAGGGGGAAGTGGGCTGACACTGACGAATGAACTCACCGTTTCAGGAACTGGAACCAGCAGTTTCGCAGGGAAGGTCGATGTAAGCGGACCAACTTGGAATGATCTCTTCGAGGTTGGATTAACAGGAACCGCCGAGGTGTTCAGAATATGGTACGGAGGCAGTTACTTCTCTTTCGCAGGTGGGAGTGGGGGAACGACTGAGATGGTGAGAGTCCAACATGATGTATCCGATTTTCAAATTCTCAGTGATAAATTGACCGTGACCGGGACGGGGACAAGTTCTATAGCGGGTCTATTGATAGCAAGTAATCATGTTCGGATGGAGAACACCTCGACTGATTACATGACGTATGACCACGAAGGATTTTACCGCTACTCTTCGACTTGGACAGAAACGACCCATTGGCAGTTCAGGAACACTTGGACCGCTGCAACGGGCGACATGGTTTATATCTCCAATGCCGGGAATCAAACTGCGGCATCAGATGCTTCAATGATTCTGTCAGATAATACAGGACTCACGTTTGGAAAAGGTCACGCAGACGGAAACCAACTTACAACTCAGGTGTTTTCTGTGGCTCACAGTGGGAACATTGTTACTAGTGGCACGCTGACCGTGAGTGGGACAGGGATATCAACAATAGAAGGTGACTTGGATATAGAAGCTGGCGCGTTAAACGTAGGCAATCCATCCACTAAGTATACAGGCTCGCAAGGCATTAGGATAAAGGCCACTGGAGCAAGTGAGTGGTTTACAATGGAGACAGGGACCAGCACTTGGAATCTCAAGGACTGGAGTGGAACGACTTTACTGGCAGCCAACGGAACAACCAATGCTGTGAATGTTCCGGCAGACTTTTCAGTGGGCGGGAACGTAACGGTATCGGGCAGTGGGAACCATGACTTCTCAGGCACACTTCGGACGGAACTCATTCGTGATTTATCGGGTGACATCATGGTTTACCACGACTCAAACAACTTACGTCTTGGTGGAGGAAATGTGTTATTTACTATGGGGCTTTGGTCTGGAGGGGCAGAGAATATCACTCTTGACACTTCAGGCAATGTAGCCATACCCAACGGCACGCTCACCGTGAGCGGGACAGGAGACTCTAGTTTTGCAGGAAAGATTCTTATTAAAGAGACATCCACCAACTTTCAGGAGGACTATGTAGCCGGAGCGCACAATCCAACTCTACAGGTAAACGACAGCGGCAACGGAGGGATGTCCTTCACCCAATGGCACACAACCCAGACTCACGGAGCCTACCTGTGGCTCGCTAAGAGCAATAATACTTCGATTGGAAGCCACACTGTTGTAAATTTCAATGAGACTTTAGGTGCTATCCATTTTGCTGGGTCTGATGGGACGACTTTCAACGTGGCGGCGATGATTCAATGTCAGGCAGATTTAGCATGTGGAGCCAACGATATGCCGGGTCGCCTGATTTTCAGCACAACGGCAAATGCAGCGAACACACCTACTGAGGCAATGAGGATTGATTCCAGCCAGAACACCACGCTTGCCGGCACGCTCACGGTGAGTGGGAGTGGAGACTCAAGTTTCGTCGGTAGCGTAGGCATCGGCACGACCTCAATTGATGAACTTCTCCACATAGAGAAAGACCAAGCTACAGGAACTAAAATAAGAATCGAAAATGAAAGCTCTGCAAATTTGGCAGTCGCAGGAATTGATTTTAAGTCTGATGGGTCAAACGATTTCCTTTACAGTTACGGATCAGGATACACAGCTAATTTATTCGGGTCGTCTAGAGCTAGCACCTTTACCTTGGCAAGCCAAAGCACGAATGAGTTGAATATAGGGACTATTGGATCAGCGATTTTAAGGTTCGGAACCAACAACGCTGAGAGAATGCAGATCACCAGCGGGGGCAACGTCCTCATCGGCACCACGACTGACGCCGGACAGAAGTTTCAGGTCGATGCTGGAGTTGTAACCTTGAATAAGGAAGGTGCGAGAATAGAGGCCGATATAACTACTAATGCATCAGCTTACACTAACACGCTACAGTTGTCAGACGGGGACTCTGGGACAGCATCAATAGCTTTCGGTGAATGGAATTTTGCTTCGATAAGGGGTGAGTGGGAAGGTAGCGGGGCGGCAGGAAGACTGACATTTTACAACCGCACAGGATCTGGCGCGCCTACGGAGAAGATGCGTTTAACCTCTACGGGAGACCTCCTTATCGGCACCACCACCGCAGCGACAAACTCCCTGCTGACAGTCAACGCCGGGATCACGGTGAATACTGAAGGTATCGAGATTCTTGAAGATACGCCCACGTTGAACACAAACAGGTTGTCCCAAGAATCAGGTTCGTTGAGGTGGGAAGGCACTGTCATTTCATTGTCTACTCACGTTCATTCAGCTTCTGATATAACAAGTGGAATACTGGGACTCACTCGCGGTGGTACAGGACAAAATGCTGCTGATGATGCGTTTGATGCCCTTAGTCCTTCCTCAGCACGGGGTGACATTGCTGTCATGGGTGTTTCAAAGAATACAGCTCTGAACCTTGGCACTGCTGGGTTAGCTTTGGTTTCAGATGGAACAGACCTTGTTTACGGGACTCCTAATTCAAGGCTTCCAGTGAACGGAACCACTTATGCTGTGTCTGGGGCAGGACCAACAGCTATAGACCCTGCTGCTGGTGGTGGGATAATCAAACTTACTCATTCCGGATCTGGGCAGACTGTAGTTAAGATTGAGGATACGTATGCTACAGACGGTGATATGATAGTATGTGTCCTAACAGCAGAGACAGGATCTGGTGGAGTTAGGCTTACAGAAACGGGTGGGGCTTCCAGATTGGATGGTGGGGGCACCTGTGATTTAGATAACGGAGTCGGGGAAGACACATGCACATTAATGTATATCGGAAATGTTTGGTCTGAACTATCTAGGTCAGATCCTTTTTAACACCATGAAAATAACAAATGAACGAAATGCGGCACTTCAGAAGCAACTGCAAGTGAGTCAACAAGCCTTTAACAGTCCTGAAGAACAGGATGCAATTCAGGCTATACGAAAAGCACAGAGCCTCTTCAATGGTAAGAATACACTTATTGCGTATGGAGAGGAAGTTATGTCGGAGGCTTACGTCGAGCAAGTTTTAACTGATGTGGCTGCGAAGATTGAAGCTGCACAGGCAGCAGTTGCTGAGTTGGATGTTCCAGATCCAGCAGCGACTATAACAGTGTTGGCGGGTATGCCTGACGAGAATGCTGAAATTGCTCCTCCGGTAAGACCAGTTGAAGTTGAGCCGACGGAACCAATAGTGATTCCGGATTTACCCATGAAGACTAGATAATTCTTGCATTGCCTTGGAAATCTGACATTTCGGAATTGTATGGTAGTTGAATTAGAGATGACCTATGCGGAAGCTAGAGCCCTTAAAGCAGGCTTGCTCTGGCTGGAATCCCCCACTGACTCGAAAAAAGAGTCCGTAGAATATGAATTCGGAGACTCTGTTGGAAACGTCTTATGGAGTTGCACAAGAACGCTTTCCAATCTGGCATCCAAACTTAAGGATGAGGAGGAGACTCAGAAGAAGCTTCTCAAAGTCCTTCAGGCGAAGCAGGGGAAATCCATCAACGGTCATTTGGCCCGGTTCGAAAAGTTTGCCGAAGGGCTCTTTCAACAAATCCTGATTCCTGAAAAGGAAAAAAAGGAAGCCACCATTACTGAAGACAAAATCAGCACCGCATGCCGGGAGGCTTTTGCCAATGCTTCAAAGTTGGCTTTGACCGGTGACGAGAAAGTCACCTTCGATCAGGCAGTGGAAGAGATCTCCCAGAAGACAACCAAGGTGAAAGTCTGGCAGGTCACCAGAGAAGCTCTTAAATACGACGAGAACCGAATCCCGCCGAGTGTGTTGTCACTCCTTTACGGCACTTTCATTGAGCCAGACAAGGATGACAAACCGGCGAAAAACAAAAAGTGATATATGGGTGATTTAACTAGAGGCGTAACCTACGAAGCAGCCGGTGAGGTAACCAACATCAATCTTCATGCATTGGTGGATGATGCTGTTGTGAAATCCGGTGTTATCACTACGGCAATGCAGCATGCCAGTGATTTCACCATAGTTGCCGCAAAATTAGCCAGTCATGCATCCACCGATGCTTCTAGGGCTGTTAGTTCAGACCACATTAAAACTAATTCGGTGATCCCCGAGAAGCTGGAGGTTACCGGGGGTACCGAGTTGACGGCTGGGCAGGTGGATGCTGCCGCCGACAAGTTGCTGATTTACGATGACTCAGCTTCAGAGATGAAGATCGTTAAGCCAGACAATCTGGGCTTGACGGCTAATGGGTTGTTGCTATCGGGAGCCACCACCAAGGCTGCTCTGGTTGATGCTGACAGGATCCCGTTTCAGGACACTGAAGCATCGGACGTTACCAAGGTGATCACCCGGGGTAATTTCAATGCACTGGTTTTAAAGCTCGATCTTACAGGTACTGCAGCAAAGACTACCTTGGTAGCAGCAGATCACATACTGATGGCTGACTCTGCCGCTTCGGATGTGATTAAAAAAGTCACCGTTGCCAATCTGGTACCAAAGTCCATTTACTGCCTTGGGCATAATGACCCTTCACCTGCGGCATGGAACACCGCTGATTTCCACTACAGTTGGGCAACTCCAACTTCTCCATCCAACGACACGTTCGATTACAATAACACCACCGAAAACTCTGCATTCAACGACCAGATTGTAAACGGTAATGTCATAGTGTTCTTCAGAGATGTGTGGAACGTGGCTGCAACACTCCCAACGTCAGGAAGTAATCCCCCGGTCTCCAACACCCCTTACATATTGAAGGATGTTTCAGTGGGTTCGCCCATGACCACTTTCAAGCTGGATGAGATTGACGGTACAGACATCACTTTTACATCGGCTGCCCCTGCTGGTTGTTTCATAGGATGTCAGATGACAACCCTTGCAAAAAGTGGAGACATTCACCTCATAAGAATTTCAGAACTTGGGGAATTTATGCTTGTTTTCGGAACAGCATACTCTGCCATAAATGATTATGGAGTTGAGATAAATGCCCACAGCACACTGAAGGATCCAAGCTTTACTGCTTACGCGGATTTTCCCAACCCCGCAGAAAACCCTATCTCGTCAGATAATAATGCAGTCATAACTCAGGCGCATATCTGGAGCAAAACAATCAACAGTGTCAGTTTCCGGGTCAGCACATTGGCAGGGAACGGTCTACCTATAGACGCAAAGTATTTGAGTGTTAAAATAACAGACACAACTGCATTATGACTTTAGCGGAAATGGCAACTGAGATAACGGAGAACATCGGGAGGACCGATTCTACAACTCTCGCGTTTGCAAAAAGGAAACTCGATCTTGCCTACAGACTTCTGTGGCAGTCAAGGGAGTGGAGAGACACCCTCATGTCGGTTACCATCACTCTTGCCGAGGATTCAGCCAACACCGGGCAGAGCTTCCCAGAGGTGGTTCTTCCAGCGATGATGGAATATCCGATAGTGGTTAGAACATCGGACAACATAGAATTGACTCCTGACAGTCTGCTTGCCACTTACCAGACAGACCCTGCTGCGTTTGATCGGATTGCGGATCCGGTGAGCTTTGCCAAGATCAAATCTACGGGAACCAGTTTCCGGATGCCTGCCGCAGGAATCGATTTAACCGTGTCGGCAGTCGGCAGTGGAGACACCACGAAGAAGCTTTTTATCAGGGGGGAATACAACGGGCAGGAAAAGCGGGAGGAGATCACTCTCAGCACATCCACTCAACTCACCGGGTTTTACGATTTCATAGATCTGGTGAATAAGGAAATCACCCTGACTGATGTCACGATTACGGAGAACACTAATTCAGGAACTGATACTCTGCTGGCACATGAAACCGAATTGAGTTGCCCTAGGATCCATGTCCACACAATACCCACTTTCACCACTGGAGATGCAACGGTCTACTATTGCATCGGTAAGCGGAAATTCCCACGAATGGTTCTGGATCAGGATCAGCCTATGATACGTGGACTGGAAGCAGCCATAATGGCATATGCCGAGGCTGATATGTGGAAGAAATTTAAGAACTTCTCCAAGCGGGATGCGCTGCTTCAGGAGGCTTCCGGAAAGGCATCAAGCCTAGCGGATGGGGAGGAAAATCAATTAGGCGGCATTCGGAGGATCATCCCTTCGATGGCTTATGCCGGTCACTACACCACTGACGATTTTGGGATGTAACAGATGCCACTGGAATACAACGAACGATTCGATGATCCGCTTGCTTTCACCGGGACTAATTCCCTGATCGGTGGGCAGGTATCGAACCAGCGGGAAACCCTGATTGCAGATAACCAGTCTGCCAGACTCCTGAACTGTGACGTTGACCAGAACGGACTTTTGATGACCCGACGAGGAATGGTGAAGCTCGGGGATCTGGCAACAGCCTCGGGCAGCACTAACGTCCAAGCCCTGTTCTACTTCGACACCACCGGAAGCCCGGGCTATGAGATGATCTTGGCCTTTGTGAATGGCGCCATGTATACCACTCYGATCATCARYACTTGGRCCGGATCMACCRWMTCGGCAACWTGGACCGAAGCTCTGAGYGCAGTYRCYCTYGGRTGGGATTCSGTTACAGCTCCCATTTGGGTCACGCAGATAGTYGGKAAGGTTTATGCATCGATCGGWACAGGTGACATGCAGGTTCTCGAGTATAACGGTWCCACATGGTCAGCGACAGACTATGCAGCCGGKACCGGTTACGGASCYCCMACSAACATCACTAATTTAATCTCAGTGAATCATCGGCTGATGGGCGCTGAACTCTCCAACAAGATCGAYATAGGRAAAATYCTGCCGAATGATAAYACACAGTTATTCAAYRCGATCTACCAGCTACACGTYGGATCGGGGGAGGGGGATCCAATTGTGGGGATCTCGAAATGGCARAAGAGCGTTGTTGCARTTTTCACAGAGAARTCGGTSCATGCMATCAACGCAGACCCGGCWGTYACGGATATATCGTTTTATCCCATCGARAGCATCTCGGAGAACATCGGRGCWGCGGCWGACAAATCCATAGTKCAGGTGGGTTCTGACATTTTCTTTCTGGCYTCSGATTACACRRTCMGGAGCCTGACDACTACTTTCCARCAGGARMGRCAGGGRATCGARYTRACMCCKATGAGYCACCCGGTTCAGGAYGTGCTTGAYMGRATCAAYGARKCYTATGCCCACTTGGCCTGCGCTACATTCTGGAAGGGRAAATACATTCTGGCATTCCCCATCGACACTTCCACGGTGAACAAYCACATMTTGGTTTACAATGCCACCACCAGAACTTGGACCGGYGAATGGGACGGGTTCAACCCAATCGAGTTTGTGCAGCTTCACTTCGGGGCTCAGTCTCAGAAGTTGATCTGGCTGGACACCAACGGTCATGTTCAGGTTTACCGGGATTACAAAGAAAAGGACTCTGCGCTCTCTGATGACTTCAAAGACAACGGATCATTCCCCACATCGATCTGGACAAGCAGAGCCTATGACTGGGGCGCTCCTGCGAACGATAAGAGCCCAAACCACATGGAACTCGAGTTTTTCGAATCGGATGCCTTTGTGGATGTCGCATTGATTTATGACGGGAAGAATGCCGTGGACAAAGCTCTGAACGTGGACACCTCTGCTGCCCGGGTTTATTTATCTCAGACTCTGTCCTTCTTTCTGAATGAGAGGAAGATCGTCAGGAAGGGCTATGGACTCACCGATCAGGACGTTTGCCGTGAAATGCAGGTTCAGCTTACTTGGCCCCCTGCCGGTGAATCTCCGACGACCAATGCGCTTAGGTTCAGGCAGGTGCTTACATCCGCTTGGGAACAGGTTCTGGAGGTGGGAGCATGACCGACAAAGCCAACATCAGGGAACATTCAAGAAGTAATGCCTCCGAAGCATTCGAGCTTGCGTCCAACAAAAATGAATCAGCCTTGAGTTACCTGTATATGATAGGTAATTGCTCTAGAGTTGTTGATGATCTGATCGACAAGGATCGACCTGTCAGTAATGAGCAGGTGATGGATATGTGCTTTTCCCTTTTGGTGGAGATTCCTTTTAATGACTTTTTTAATCAATTCAAGCAGACCCTGCTTCCGTTTCACGTTGCATTCATTCAGGCATACCGGGATGCCAATGCACTCGAGACTGGGACCACAATGGAAAAGGAATTTGCAAAGCACCTTTCCGACACTATAAACGAGATTGTCCACACTGTGTGCTGGCTGACCGGTGGGTTTGGAATTCTTAAAAATTCATCCCTGAAAATCCGAAAACTACTAATGAACAAGGAGGAAAGTTAAATGGGAGTCTATGGCGGCGATAAAGCACCGAAGGAGCCTGACTATGGGGCATCCACTAGAGATGGGATTGAAGCTTGGGTGGAAAACCTCCCTGAGATTCTGAGGATTCAAGGCGAGTATGGCCCTGAGTTGGACCAGCTCAATCTTGACAGTCTTAAGCAGACAGCTCCCGAAATGGCTCAACTGATGCTGGACGTGCAGAAAGAGTTTGGAGATGCCTTCGTTGATCAGCGTCTCCACGAGTTGGAGAGATCCGACCCAGCCGGTTTTGCGGTAAGGCAATCTCTTGGTGATCAGGTCAGGGCCGATCTTGAACGTGGCGGCGAACTGGATCCTAAGATTATTCAACAGATCGAGGATCAGGTCAGAGGAGGGCAAGCAGCCCGGGGGAACATCCTTGGGCAGGCGGCAGTATCTGCGGAAGCCACACAGACCGGTGATGCAGCCTTTCGGGTCAAGCAGCAGGCAATGTCCAATGCTGGAGCATTCCTTTCCGGGACGACTCCTACGGCTCAGTTTGGGCAACTTTCAGGGGCACAGGGTGGTGCTGCTCCTTTCGCGCCGATAGCTCCGTCTCAGGCAATTAATCAGGGACAGGCAATGCAGGGTGGTGCCGGGTTTGCTCAACAGAGCTTTTCAGGTGCGAGCAGCAATTACCAAGCGGGATTGTCGGCTGGTAATCCGTGGACTACCGGGCTCGGTATTCTTGGGGGCATTGGAGTGACGGCAGCAACCGGTGGAATTGGTGGCGCTTTGACGGGAATTGGTTTCGCAAAAGGAGCCGGTGGTGCTTTAGGAGGATAATCAAAATGGCAACTGCTAGAGATTTAGTAACAGGATTTAATATCGGACGGGACATGGTCGCTAATCTGCGGCAGTCGCGGGATGCCGGGCGTAAAATCGACATTGCCCGGGCGACTCTTCAGATGCAGCAGGATCTCAACAATCTGAGCGTTAAAAGGTTTGAGGATGCCACCGGGGCTCTGGGACAATACACAACCGGCATCGGAGAACTCAACCCTGATTCCAAGGATTACTACGGTACCATCAACCGGATGAAGCAGGAACTTGGCCCTACAATTGCGAAGAGCGAAAAGGTTGCAAGGCAGTATCAGATTTTCAATCAGAGTTTGGAAGAGTCGGAGAAGTTCAGGATCGGCCAGCACAAGGTCAATTCMCGGATGGCKGCKAAAGCTACCAAGATYCAGAACATATCTGATTTTGAAGCCTTCCACGGTGTTGTTGGAAACCCCGAAGACCCTCTATTCCAAAGGTCAGTGAATGAGTGGGTAGGTGGAAACAAGATTGTMGAAATTTTCAAGAAGTATAATGCGGATTTCACCGAGGAAGACCGGGAGAAGATAGGTAAATACGCAACGACTCACGGTGGCCCGAGTCCGGAGCAGTTGTTGATTGCCGAGAACATTGCCAAGCGATCTGGGTTCATGGCTGATGCTTCAATGCGATCCGATGCCGACACCCTTGACCGGCAGAACCGAATGGGTTCCATGGGAATGTCACTTGGTTCCGGAGCCCACGGTGTGCCCGGAAGTCCTGCAGCTGAAAGCGATATTGAATTTTACAATCAGGAAGGGGCACCGGCTCACCTGAAAGTGTCTTCGATGAACATAGACAAGCAGGGGTTCGTTTCTTATTCCTTCGGCCCAAAGAAGGATCAGGAAATAAAGCTGACCGAATCTCAGTCAAAGGATCTGAACTTCTTAGCCAGAATGGAGGAGTCCAGCAGAACTTTGGAGAGTGTGGATTTCGATCCTACAAGTTTTTCTGCATGGGTTCAGGGTTCAATTCCTGACATTCTGAATTTTGCCAGAACTGAGGAATTCCAAGTCTACAGTACTGCAGCAAAGTTTTTCTACAATGCCCAGCAGCGGAAGGATTCCGGCGCGGCTATTCCTGATTTCGAAATGAAAGCGGCGGCAGAATTATGGTTCCCGAATCCCGGAGATAAACCGGCTGCTGTTGCGTTGAAGCGGAGACAGAGAATTGCGGCAATGAAAACGATGGCTGCAAACCTTCCACAGGAGGCACTTAATAAAGCCAGAGCAGGGGTTCGTGAAGGACTGGCTCTTACGGATGCTTCCGGTGGAGCATCGCCCACTCAGCCGCAGCAGGCTTCCACATCGACCCAAGCAACTTCCACTCCGGAGTCGGTGTTGGATCTGGTGAATGCCGGGAAAAGCCCTGAAGGAACATACGACATGGTCATTGACGGGAAGTCTCAGAGAGTCCTCATAACAAAGGATGAGGAATTCTTTTCTGATTCTGAAAAAGCCTTTAAAAAAAGATATCTGGATCCGGCAGGAGATGAACGTAAGCGCCAGCAGGAATTGAAGGCAAAATTTGAATCCATTGGAACCCATTAGTGAATCATGCCAATCAAATTGCTAGGCGAGTTGACCGCCACCGGTCAGAGAAAAACTCTGGATGATGGGAACTACTCATTCGAGGGGTTCAAACAATACGAAAAGGAAAAGGACGTAGACCTTCTGGCGATGACCATCCAAGCGGGAAAAGACCTGCTTGAGGGAATCACCAAAACCCTTCCGGAAGTTGCCGGTAAACACGGGGCAAAAGGATTTACCGCTGGAGCAACAGCCGTTGCAGCCAATGCCGCTGAAGGCGTTATTGTTGCAGGCGAGGATTACAAATTCATTGCCAAAGGTGCAGCACGTCTTGCCGGGGCTCCCTTCAGAACAGAAGAGGAAGAACTCCATGTCAGATACAAGCATTACCTTGAGAATGTCCAGAGGGCTCAAGAGGTCGTAAAGGACAAGAAAAGCCGTCTAGGGGCTCTTGCCCGGGCTGCTGGGTTCAAAGATGCGGCAGACATGTTCGATGATGTCATAGAGCCCAAAGCG
>NVWW01000118.1 GCA_002746335.1 Flavobacteriales bacterium
TTTTTG
This sequence comes from Flavobacteriales bacterium, assembly GCA_002746335.1. GTDB lineage: Bacteria > Bacteroidota > Bacteroidia > Flavobacteriales_H. The sequence goes on from NVWW01000118.1 coordinate 7, forward strand.
GTATCAGTTCAAATTACAACTCATTGAAAACGCAAATTTACGTAAGTTGAAATTAATCCGCAAAATTTATCGCAACGAGAACTTAATCGGCAATCGCATTTCAGTAGTCATCAATTGCTCACCTTGTTTGGCAGGGTTCCAGTTAGGCATGGAATTCATTACGCGCAACGCTTCTTCATCCAAGTCATGGAATACGCTTTTTGCGATTTTTATGTCGTTCAAAGAACCATCTTCAAAAACAGTAAATTCAATGTAAACCGTACCTGTAATTCCTATTTCTTTTGCTCGGTCAGGGTATTGCAAGTTGGCAGCAATAAATTTCACAAGTTCTTCCTGCCCTCCCGGATATTCAGGCAATTGGTAAGTCAGTTCTTTTTTTGTCGTTTTGCCATCATCAATAGGATTGGCTATTGACTGTTTTACTGTAAGAAAAGCAAAAACTGCCAACACAATAAGTTTGACGGCAATTCCTGCGAAAAACAGGTTTTTTACTTTCTTAGAGAAAAAGTTGCAAGGGCATTTTAGTGTTTTCATGGCTATCTATTTTTTGGGTTAAACTTCAAATTTTGAACGAATGTAGATAGAGAAGGGCACCCCTTGCAAATTTTTTCAACCAAGTTGTTCGAAAGTCCTTCAAATGGTATAATTCCTTAAAAATAAGTCAAAAAAAGCACCTTTTATAGGTTTGTTGATAGGTTTCTGATATTGGTTGAAGAATTCATGCAATTCATTGAGAAAAGTAGGAAATCAATGCAGACATTTCTACTTTCGGCAACATGATTACACTTGACAGCAGGCGCAAGGAGTTCATTTTCCATGCGGTTTTTTGGATTGCCTTCCTCATGGTGTCCACCACACTTACTGTTGAAATATTCGGTGTCGAAGACATTTTTCTACGGGTAAGCAGCATTACTGCCACTTTCGCGCTGCTTGTTTACCTTAATTTTTACATCCTGACTCCGAAATTGTTCTTCAATGGAAGACACGGTTGGTTCGCCCTCTCAATCATCGCTGCAATTGTGTTCATCAGCATTGTCCGTGTGGAAATGGACATTTTCTTTATAGGCGATACTCATATTTTATCTGCTGAATTTCGTTCCATATCACACTATGTTTTTGTTGCCATCACTTACACTTTGATTTTGTTCGTGACTTCTTCTTTCAAATTCATGCGAGAATCCTACGAGAAAAGTCAACTCGAACAGGAACTAAAACATTACAAGCTCGAAGCTGAATTGAAATTCCTGAAGGCACAAGTCAACCCGCATTTTTTGTTCAATTCCTTGAATAATATTTATTCCTTAAATCAGGTCAATCCAGAAAAATCTTCGGAAATGATTCTGAAGCTTTCAGACATGATGCGTTACATGCTCTATGAGTCGAACGACAGAAAAGTGCCTCTCGAAAAAGAAATAGAATACCTACGTAACTATATTGATTTGCAGCAGTTGCGCTCCCGTGAACGGCAAAATGTCAAGTTGGAAGTCGAAGGAGACTCCACCAACGTAATGATAGAGCCAATGTTTTTTGTGCCGTTGCTCGAAAATAGTTTTAAGCACGGTAACGCGATGGACACCGACAATGGCTGGATTGACTGCAAGCTCACCGTGAAAAACGGAGAAGTGAATTTTGAAGTCACCAATAGCACCACAACAACGCAACAGCGCAAAGACAAAGTGGGCGGAGTGGGGTTGGAAAACATCAAAAAACGCCTGCAACTGCTCTACCCATGCAAGCACTGTATTGCCACTTCCAAAGAAAGCGATATCTTTACGTCCAGCGTGAAAATCGAACTCGCTTGACCTTCAACTGTATTATAGTAGATGACGAATACCTTGCGCAGGATTTGCTCGAGGGATACGTGAAAAAAATGCCCCACCTTAAAATGCTTGCTAAGTGTAACAATGCAATGCAAGCTATCGAAGCGCTGCAAAAACATGCGGTTGACATCTTGTTTCTCGATATCCAAATGCCAGACTTAACTGGATTGGAATTGCTAAAAACGATGAATAAAAAACCAGCCGTAATTCTAACTACTGCCTATTCGGAATATGCGTTAGAAAGCTATGAATTTAACGTAGTGGATTACCTGTTGAAACCGATTCCTTTTGAACGGTTTGTGCAGGCTGTAAACAAGGCGACTGAATTAATTCAACTAAAAAGAAAACCGACACAGGTTATTTCGTCTGCAACACCAGCATTAGCACCAACAAAAGATCATTTTTTCGTCAAGTCCAACCACAAGTCGGTGAAAATTCGATTTGATGACATTTACTACATTCAAGGCTTGCGGGAATATGTGAGTATCTTCACAAAAGAGAAACGCTACGTTACGCTCGAAGCGATGAAAAATCTCGAAGACATACTACCAAAAAATAAGTTTACTCGTACGCATAAATCGTTCATTGTGTCAATTGAAAAAGTGGATGCCGTTGTTGGCAACATGCTGGAAATGAACAAAAAGCAAATCCCAATCGGCAAGACATACCGGAAGGAAGTAATGCGGGTTTTTTCCTAAAGCATTTTGCCTTTACCAACGTTCAGTCGTTAATAACTCGCTGAATTTCAACCTTTCGCTATGCTGTTCAGATTTAATTTTGAACCCTGAGAAAATGCGATTGCTAATTGCTATATTTTTTTTATCCTGCTTGTTTTCTGCACAAGCAGATGACAAGTATTTCCAGGGGAGGTTCAACACGGCCAAGAGTTACCTTGCAGAAGGCAAAACTGCCGAAGCGCTTCCCATTTTTCAGCAATTGGTGGACATTGATCCGACCAATTCCAACCTCCACTATCTGTTAGGCGTATGTTACACCGAAGAGAGCATTATCACCGACAAATCCATCGTTCATCTGGAAAAATCCATAAAAAACGTATCGATAGAATACGACCCAAGTTCATACAAAGAGCGTAGGACACCTATTTTCGTGTATTACTTTTTAGTTGTGGCCTACAGCCAAAACAAGTTGTGCGAACAATCACAGGAAGCATACCAGTATTTTGTATCGGTTTATGGCAAAAGCGAAAAGGACTTTTACATCAAAGACGCCAAAGAGTGGGTAAAAAAATGCACGGAAAAAATCCTTGCAAGAGAAGATAAACCAATCAAAACAACAGAAAAACCCAAGTACAATGGTGAAATTGTTACAAAAACCATCGTATACACTACTTCTTCACCGTTGTATGGCGTCCAGGTGGGTGCTTTTTCTCGACTGGTGCCTGTTTACGAGTTTGAAAATGTGAAAAATGTGGAAGCCTTTATGGATAAAAACGGGGTCGTGCGCTATGTTATTGGGCATTTCAGAATCAGAAAACAAGCAGAAACATTACTTTCTGTAGTAAAAAAGGCGAGCTATCCCGATGCGTTTATTGTAGATGTAAACAGCGAACGGAAGTACCGAAAAGAAGTGGTGAGCGTTGATAACCAATCCTTGAAAAAAAAGCCACTTAAACCCAAAGTAGATTTTAAAGTGCAGATTGGCGCTTTTCAGGATTCCATCCCCGGCTGGCTTGCGGAAAAATATTTACAAGTAGATGGCATTGAAGAAACAGACGAAGGAGATTTGACAGTGCTTACTTCGGGCTTATTTCCACATTACGAAGAAGCCGCTACCTATCGCGAAGAGTTATTGCAACTCGGTATCCCCGGTGCCTTTGTTGTGGCTTATNACCGACAAAATCAAAAAGTAGCGCTGAAGAAAGTGCTTTAATCCACAGYATTGCACCAATTTCTGAAGTTTTAGCTGGCTCAAATGTCCGCTGGACATTAGTTCTGTCTTTTTAAATTCCTGAAAAGATAAACCCCCATACCCACCAGTAGCAGGTAAGGAATGCCCATGAGATAAAGAATGCCTGTGTTTAGCCCCTGCCCTATGGTTTCCCCATGTTCGTGGCTACTTTCAATTGCCGCCCTGCACATGGCACACTGGGCATTGGCATCAATCGAAATAATAATTAAAATGAAAAAGAATAGAAAAGATATGATTTTCTGAAATGGCATTTCAAAAGCAAAGATACGAAGGATAGCTTTAATACAGCATCACATAAACAAGCACGCCTGTAATGGTTACATACAACCACAACGGAAGTGTGATTCTAGCGATTTTTCGATGCTTGTCGAACTTTTCGGAAAGCGCTCGCACATAAGTAATGAGTACCAACGGGACAATGGCAGCAGCCAACACAATGTGCGTTATCAAGATGAAATAATATAAGTATTTCAAAAATCCTTTGCCACCATAAGGTGTTGGTTCAGAAGTCATATGATAAAGCACATAAGACAACAAAAAAGCCAGCGATAGCACGATGGCCGCAGTCATAAAGCGCTTGTGCATAAACACAATTTTATCGCGGATGGCTATGAATCCGAGAATCAACATCATGGTTGTCAGCCCATTGAGGATGGCATTGACAAACGGAAGAAAGCTCAAATCAACACCTTCCAGTTTCAGCTTTGGCGTAAAATACAAAACAGCTATTAACACCGGTATCGCTACTGATGCGATGATGATGTAAATGCGATACGATTTTTCTTTAGTTTGATTTGTCATTTTTTTTCTCTTTTCTCGGTATAAACTCTTCAAACTTCAACACCTTAACTTCGTCAAGCAATCGGTCAATATCTTCTTCATCTGTGCCGTCATAGTAGCCACGAATCCGGCCCTGCTTGTCAATTAAAACAAATTTTTCGCTGTGGATGAAATCTTCCGGCCCACCATCTCCTTCCATTGCAGTTATGAAATAGCCCTTTCGTGCGATGTTATACAATTCCTTTTTCTCACCCGTAACAAAATGCCATGTGCCTTTTTCAGCCCCCATCGTTTGGGCATAATCGAGCAGAACGTGCACTGAATCATATTCAGGGTCAACCGTATGTGAAAGAAACAATACATCTTTCATGTTCACTAATGAATCTTGCACCCGTGACATGTGGTTGGACATAATAGGACAGATGGACTTGCAGGTAGTGAAGAAGAAATCAGTTACATAAATCTTTCCTTCAAAATCTTTGTGGGAAACCTTTTCACCATATTGGTTGACAAATTCAAATTCAGGAATAGTGTGATAAATAGTGTCTGTTCGGGTTTCACCATTTTCGTTTGCTTCAACTGGATGCCGGGGGCCAAAAATGGGAAGAGTGAAATTATGATTGCCGGAAGAAAGAAACAAATATAAAACTGAAGGAAAAAGAAGGATAAAAAATAAAACAAATCCCTTTTTGTAAGACCGCTTGCTTACATTATCCATTCGAAGAATTGCCTGATGTCTCGCAGCGCCAGCGCCTCATAAAGACAAATAAAAACAAGGTAACAAATGAACAGGATGTATGGCCCGAGAATCACCCATTTAAAGCTTCTTATCTCATCGCCCAAGTGCATGAAGATCATTACGATATAACCCGCTTTTACAAGCGTCATAACAATAAATGCTGTTTTCACCAACTCCCATTTTATGCCAATCCAGCCCGAAGCAAAAACGCCAAGCAATACCTCCGCTGCAGTTACTACAGTGAGTAGTATAGTTACAAATACAATCTTTTTACGGACTACCTTGCCGTGCTCCTCATCATGGTGGGGATACAAGGCCTCGTCAACTCTAAGAATGTCGTCTCTTTTCATTTTATCTACGAATTACAAATCAGTTACGAATATGCAAAATTAGAGCAAGTAATAAAACGTAAACACAAACACCCATACCAAATCCACAAAATGCCAATACAGCCCTGTCTTTTCCACCATTTCATAGTGCCCCCTGCGATGCATCATCCCTTTTATCACCATGATTAAAATAACGATGTTGATGACTACCCCGCTGAGCACGTGAAACCCATGAAACCCAGTTACGAAAAAGAAGAAATCGGCATATTGTTGCGAGCCGTATTCGTTTTCCTTGAGGTTGGCACCATAAACTTCCTTTCCATCAGCAATCAGTGCAGCGGCAGCGGCTCCTTCTACAATGAAGTAATTTCCTTCAGCATCTCTTTTTGGCAATCGCAAAGCTGTTTTTGACGCATCTGTCCATTGAGCCACGATGGGGGGACCTAAATCGTATTGTCGCAGCACTTCCATATTTTCCGTCTTAAGTGCACCCAGTTTATTGCCATGAATATAGTGACTCCACTCCCACACCTGCGAAAACAGAAAGAAAAAGCCACCAACTACAGTCAAYCCAAGCCAAAGCACCACGCCTTTTTTGTCCATGCGGTGGCCTGCTTCCACAGCAAGCACCATCGTTACYGAACTCACAATCAAAATAAARGTCATCAGCGCCACATAGAGYAGCGGCAAATGGAAATCYCCGGTAAATGGAAAATGCACAAAAACTTCTTCGCTGGCWGGCCAAATATCTGCRTATTTATGYTTGTAAAACCCAAGCGATGTGAGCAGCCCRCCAAAGGTCAGCGCATCTGAAATAAGGAAAAACCACATGAACAATTTCCCATAGGTAACGCTGAATGGCGAACGGCCACCCCCCCAAAGTTCTGCCTTCGATGCTACTTCTGCTGCGTGTGCACTCATTCGTTATTAGTTAAAAGTTAATTGTTGATTTGCTTGCAAGTTTAGCGAATAAAAATTAAAAAGAGCAACAAATATATCCATAATGCACCCAAAAAATGCCAGTATATGGAACTGAGCTCCAGCCCAAGCAGGTTTTGGGAATTATATTTTCCCTTTAATGCATTAAATGAAGTAACAAAAAGCACTATGATTCCCGCGAGCAAATGCATGAGATGCACACCTGTAATGGCATATAAAAACGAACCTGCTACATGCGCGCTGCTTCCTCCGAAAACAATACCGCCATTGTATAAATTAYCATAAGCCATAATTTGTGTAATCACAAAAGTRATCCCSAGCARAGTAGTGATGAGCAAGCTMTTCTTCACCATTTGCTGATTGTCATTTTTGGCAGCTTTAAGCCCATAARACAACGATATGCTACTCAAAATGATAACGAGCGTGCTCACATAAAACATCYCTGGAATATCAATGCGAATCCAGTCGTCTTCGGCTTGYCGCACYACATAAGCGCTCGTCAATCCTGCAAAAAGCATGATGATGCTTACAATGCCCACATAAAGTAACGGCTTGGCGGTCYTTTGCTTGATTGCTTCTCTTTCTGATGGATTTAAAGCCACGGNNNTCACAGTTCAGNTTCAGAGTTTATCTATAACGTATCCGATTAAAACGATGGGCAAATACACAAATGACGCAAACATCAGTCGCGTTGCTGCCTTTTCATCACAGGAATTATAGAGTTTAATCGCCTTCATCACCATCATAATTCCCATTAACAATGCGATAACTCCCCCGATATACCCCGAAATGTGAAACATTACAGGCAACCATCCCACAGGAATCAAAAAAATCGAATAAACTAAAATGATGAACGCACCCGATTTGCTTTTACCTGCTTTGGTCGGCAGCAATTTGAACCCAGCTTTTTTGTAATCGTCATCCAGCTTCCATGCAATTGCCCAAAAATGGGGAAACTGCCAAAAGAACTGCACCAAAAACAGCAACCCTGGAATCAGACCGAATTCACCGGTGACAGCTACATAGCCCAGCATAGGCGGTATAGCCCCGGGTATTGCCCCCACAAGCACAGCAAAGGGCGTAATGCGTTTCAATGGCGTGTAAAGTGCAACATAAATAACAAGTGCCCACAGGCCCAGCCAGCCGCTAAGCGGATTGAGCAACCAAAACAAAATAGTCACCCCCCCGACTCCCATCAAAACAGCAACGAAAAGAGCTTCCGCCACATTCATTCTTCCCGCAGGCAACGGGCGGTTAGCCGTGCGCTGCATTAGTTTGTCGTAGTCCCGTTCAAGTATTTGATTAATGGCGTTGGAAGCGCCTGTTACCAGAAATCCACCTGAAACCAAAGCTAAAAACTGCACCCAATCGAATTGGCTAGCTGCAATAAAATAGCCCATAGCAGCAGAAAACACGACAAGAGTCGATAAGCGTAGTTTTGCCAACGCTGCATAATCTTTCAATCGGGAAAGGGTAAAAGGAATGGCTTTGGTGGTATGGGTCGTAAAGCTCAAAGTTTGTTATTCGTGGAAAACGTGTTGCAATTTTACCAATAAATGCCCACTTGAACAAGCGAAAACACTGAATTTAGACGGGTTCTTAATAATTGAGGATGATGTTACAAAAAATCTCCGTAAAAATTCCCCAAAGCAGTTTTGATGCCAAACCAGAAAAACAGGTTGCTTTCATTTYCTTTGGAAGAWGTTCTTTGACGCCAGGCTGCRCCWATTTCYGCCTTCAGGTTCGATTTCGGAAAAACAAGRTAGCTSCCTCGCAGTTCGTTRTAAAACAAAGTGGTTTTCATGCCCTGCCCCGTGTAGTTGCCCGTTAYGGCYTGCACAGTTSTATAGGGTTGATAAATGTCACTCCCGAAATTAATACCTGATGAATCAGTGCCAAATTCCGCATAAATCGATTTCCATTCCACCGTCCATTTTTTTCTCTGCCATGTTAAAATAGACAACCCTTCCTTGAAATTAGCCCCCAGTGGATGCGCCAGCGGCTGATTGAAATGCCCATAATTTTCCAGCGCTCGTTGATGCGAATAGGTGTACGGCCTCATGTAATTGAATTCCGATTGCCAACTCACGCCCTCCAACCCGAAAACATCAAACCAGCGGAAACCGATTTGTGCTCCGTGCTTGTTGGCCCACCAGCCATTGCGGGATTTCAAAGAATCCAACAAAAATTCGTCTATCAGCACTTGCCCGTAAATTTGAAACTTGCTGATTGGTTTGATTTTTACATTCAATCCCATCAGCGAATTATCAGCTGAACCTGTTGAAAATTCCACCGGGCGATAAAAAATCACGGGATTCAGGTAATTGACATCAAAATTGCGCGTGTTGTTCACGTCTTTCCCTCCCCAAATTACAGACTCGAAGAAGCTTACATTCAGCCATTTGGCCATGTTCCAGCTTAGGTAGTGAAACGTGCCATATTTGTCTGGAAAATCCCAGTAAAGACCATTGGTTTGCCGTACATCTTTGAAATTACAAAAGAGATTTACATACTTGAGTTTCCAAATGTTGGTTGTGATCTTGAAATACGAATAATTGTTAGCCGCATCGCTCAGTAGCAGCGAGCGGTAACCATCTCCCCAGAAGTTCTTCCCGTGCCCCAGCTGGAAATTGAACACGCTATCAGGTGAATAGCTCATATAGCCCGAAAAATTTTCATGGTAATAGCCAACTTGTGTGTTAAAAGCATAACCCTGCCCAGGAACGATTTTGTTTTCAAAAATATAGGAGGAAAGATATGTTGGAAAAGACGAATTAGCCACCCAATAATTGGCTGCCATGAAAAATTTCGGGCTGATTTCCACCTGCATCCCTCCCCCAATCGCAGCACCCAAAAAAGTGTTATTCCCGTTATCGTAAATTTCATGGCCAGGCTGGAAGTTGAATAGCAAATCAGCATCAATCCGAATAAATTTTGCTCCCAAATCCAAAAACGAATCCTTCTTTTGTTTAATGAAATAATCCCATATGTTCTCCGTGTTGTGAATGGAATCCGTATCCATCCACCGGTTCAAATCAGAAACTAAAAATGGCTTAACAGAAGAATGGATTTCAAATTCCGTTTGGCTGGCAAATCGCTCGTATGGAAGTGAGAAATCACGTTCCAAATAAAGATAACCCTGCTGAGGAAAAACACTTAGGAAAACGAGAAAAAGAGAAAAGAAAAAAGCAATCCGCATCAAAATCAATTGGCGATTTTTTGTTCTTCTTTTAATTCCTCCACTTTTTTACTAATGGGCTTCATTTTGGCGTCAATGTTCTTCCGTTTTTTGAAAAGAAAAGGTACTTGTGCCAGCGCAGCAGCAGTGCAGCCAACAATGAGGAAGGCATTGCTAGGCTCAGTATTTACAGTAAGTGCAAGGTAAATAATAAAAACGCTCAGCGAATAAAGGATAAGTACCGTTTGACGGTGATTGAGGCCGATGTCAATCAGGCGGTGGTGGATGTGGTTGCGGTCAGCTCCGAAAGGGGAGTGGCCCGTCACCGCACGGTAGATGAAAATCCGCAGTGTGTCAATGAGCGGATAGGCAAGGCACGCCATAACAAAAACTGGTTTTGAAATCATAATTAATTCCTCTGGAATGTTTTCGATTTTATCAAATTCAATCAATTTGATAGAAAGTATTGAGACAATCAGCCCGATAGTGAGTGAGCCTGAGTCGCCCATGAAAATTTTTGCCGGCGAAAAGTTAAATACTAAAAACCCCAATAGCGAACCGCCCAACACAAAGGCAAGCACTGACAATTCGATGCCTCCAACTAAGTAAAACCATGTTCCAAAAGCCATGCAAACTATAAACCCAATGCCTGCCGCTAATCCATCCACCCCGTCAATTAAATTGAAGGCATTTACAATCACCGTATAGGTGAAAAGCGAAAGGAAAATACTTGCCCAGTATGGGATGTCATAAATACCGAAAAGACCGTTGAAACTCGTAATGCGCAGGTCAGCCATAAGCACTAAAATGAAGGATACGATAAGGTGGCCTGCCAGTTTTTTCACGGGTGCCGTGCCGATGATGTCATCTTTTACGCCAACAAAAAACAGGATGAGCATGGCCGCACCAATGTATTTGAAATCGTTGGTAATGCGCAACAACTCGCTGTAATCTTCTGCTTCGGTAATGCTGCTGAAAGGATACCAGAGGAAGTAGGAAAAAAGTGTTCCGGCAAAAATCACAATACCGCCAATGGAGGGTATGTTTTTTGCATGCAATTTCCTTTCGTCATCGGGTTCATCAGTGAGGTTTTTCATGTGTGCCACCTTGATAAGCGCGGGCACAGACAGCAATACAATAATAAATGACGTGATAAAGCCGAGAACGACTACAATTATTCCTTTGCCAAATTCAAGCCCTTCCAAAACAAAATTTCTTTTTGTTATACAAAAATACTAAAAGTCAAAATACTGATTGGCAAGCGATGTTCGCCACGCAATATATACGAAATCTGTGCGAAAAGTTTCACTTTGTCTTTTTTCGATACGGCTGAAAAAGCCCAAAGTGATGTTCATATTGGTTTTTGGGTTAATGAGATAGCTCAAATTAAAATCGTGTAATACAACTCCAACTGAAGGTTTAGTAGCATCAAATGATTTGGTCAAATAATCTCTTCCACTGTAAGTGATTGAATTGAACTTGTATGCTAAATTAAAATCCTTGAAACGGTAATTAACAATAGTTAAAAATTCACCGAATGAAAAGCCGGAAGGGTGAGCTAATGATTGATTGTAGTGATAATAATCCTGAAGTTCATTTTCCTTGTTTCTGTAAATATTTGCCCCAGCATCGTTTAACTCAATCTGAAAATTCAAATTCTTCAATTTAAACAAGTCAAATGCTTTGAACCCTAATTGTAAAGCAAAAATATTGTTGAATCCAACCTTATCCTTAAAATCATCAAAAGCAGCTTGTCCATAAATAGTCATTTTGTT
>NVWW01000119.1 GCA_002746335.1 Flavobacteriales bacterium
ACCTCCACTTTCGCTGGTAAGATTGGCATCACTACGGTCAACGATGAGGTGTTCAGTTGGACTGGCGGGACTACAGGGGCATCCTACATGAAGATGAACAACACCGGGGGTAACAGCTACCTCGGTTTGTCTAATAGTGTTGGGGGTGGCTTGATTGGCAGCTCTGGCAATTACTCACTGTGCCTTGTTGCTGAGTCAGCGAATAATCTGGCTCTTGGGACAAACAATACTTTGGCTCTGTTGATTGATGGATCTAATCAGTCTGTAGGGATGGGCACCTCTGTGATAAGAGCCAACCTGCACATGAAGGCGAAGGGTAACAACTGGGAAGAGTCGTTACTTCTGGAACATGATTCAGGAGACACTGGTTGGAATATCCATCCTGAGAATGATGCTCAGAATTCATTGATCTTTGGTTATAATGCAGACACTACGGCGTCTTACATCGGGCAGACAGCCACTACTATCGTTGACATCGAGGGAACAACTGGGCTGTTCAAGCTCAACTACAGTGCGACGATTGCCGGGGATTTGACAGTAAATACAGACTTGAGTGTTACTGGGGATCTGACATGTGACGGGGGTGCGTTCAACCTTGGTAATCCTTCTACTCTTTATACAGGAGCAGCCGGTATAAGGATCAAAGCTACAGGAGCAACTGAGTGGTTCACGATGGAGACAGGAACTAGCACTTGGAACCTCAAGGACTGGAGTGGAACAGTTTTGCTTCAAGCTAACGGGACAACGAATGCAGTAGACATCCCCGGCACGCTGACAGTCGGCACGTTCAGCCCAACCAGCCTCGATGTAGGTGGGGGATATGGATCTACTGGAGCTACCATTTCATCCGGGGGAAACATCAGTGCGAATGGCGACCTCATAGTAGATGGGAATGTCAGTGTTGGCACGACTGATACCTTCGCACCATTGATAGTTAGTCACGCCACAAGGGGGATTGCACTGGTTGATACAGGTGGTGCCACAAATCAGAAGGTTTGGCAAATCTATCAGGACGGGCAGTTTGTAATCTCTACTGCCAATGACGATGGCACGAACTTAGGTAATGAGTTTACTATATTAAGGACTGGAAACGTGGGCATCGGCACCACAAGCCCCTCACAACTCCTCGAACTAAGTGCTTCCTCACCGCAACTCTCATGGGAGAACACTTCGTCAGCCAATAAGCTCTGGAAAGTTGGAATGAGCGGTAATGACCTTCGGATTACGGAGTCAGGTGTTGCTGATGCTATGTCATTTCAAGCGGGTGGCAATGTCGGCATCGGCACCACAAGTCCCCTCGCTGGTCTGCATGTTCAGACGAGTGATGTTGCAATAGCTATCAGCACAGGCGGGGATGAATTTGTCATAGAGAACAACGGCTCAACAGGTATGACGATTGTCAGTTCTGCCACTGGTGAAGGCAAGATCATGTGGGCTGATTCTGTTGCGAATGATGCAGCGGTTATTGGSTAYAGYCATTCSWCSAAYAATATGTCATTTCGGATCAATGGTTCCAATGATCATTTGACTCTGGCGAGTGATGGATCATCTACTTTTGGCGGCAGCTTGCTTGTGAACACATCCACGAAGACAGCTACTCTTCACGTAGAGAGTGGGGCGGCGTGGTCGTCTACAAATCTTGTTGATTGGATATCCGTCAACAATGCTTTCAGGGTGACCGGCAGAGATACAGCCACTACGTCACTGGCAATTCATTCTGTAACAAACACCGCGTATGGAATACAGGTTGTGAACGTAGCTGGAGACGGGGCAGGTGATTTGCATTTGAATCCATACGGAGGAAATGTTACTATAGGAACCGTAACTGCTGCAACAAACTCACTACTTACAGTTAATGCAGGAATCACCGTAAATACAGAAGGGATTGAGATTGTCAGCGATCTGCCAACAGTTATCACTAACCGTCTATATTTGTATTCAGGGCTTTWAACTTGGAACGGTGCATCAGTTCGAACAGGGACGACTCCTATAAGCCGTGGGGGAACTGGTCAAACTTCTGCGGCTTCAGCCTTTAGTGCTCTTGCGGAGTATGGGGCTGATGGTGACATGCTTTTTATGGATGGGTCAACGCCAGCAAGGTTAGCCATAGGCACTAACAATTATATGCTGGGTGTAGTTTCCGGCGCTCCTACGTGGATGACTCCTGATACAGTAATGATTAACTTGGCTAAGTATCTTGCTGGTGGGGATATCACTTATCTCAAGTCCAGCACAGGGCTTCCTGCTGCGTTACCGATTGGTGCAACAGGTAGATTTTTAGAGTCTAATGGATCTGACCCACAGTGGGCAAYAATTACGGCAGGGGATATCACGTCTAATGCAACCWCGTTTGTCCCAAGCAGCACAAGTAGCGGGACTCCCACAATCTTCCAACCTGCTGGGGGTGATGAAATACTACTTTTGAAACCAACGTCTGCTAGTGGAACATATTTCACAATCGGAGAAACCAATGCTAACCAAGGTGACAGACTTGTAATTATGCTGGAGTCAAAAGGTTCAGGTTACCCCACTATTGAGGAAAGAGATCAGGTTAAATTGACTGGAGCAAACCCGTTCACTTTTAATACAGGGCTTTATTTGGACAGACTGATCCTTGTTTATGCAGGTGGTCTGTGGAGAGAAGTAAACCGAGACACAAACTAGACTAACATGAAAATAACAAATGAACGAAATGCGGCACTTCAACGACAGTTGCAAGTGAGTAAACAAGCCTTCAACAGTCCGGAAGAAAGGGCTGCAACGCAGGCTATAGACAAAGCGTCCCGGCTCTTTGCTAGTAAGAACCAGCTGATCGAGTACGGTGAGGAAGTGATGACAGAAGCGTATATTACGCAGGTTCTCACTGACGTGGCTGATAAGATTGAGGCTGCACAGGCGGCTGTGGCAGAGTTGGACGTGCCAGATCCAGCAGCGACAGTAACAGTGCTTGCAGGAATGCCAGCCGAAAGTGCTGAGCGGCCGGAACCGGCAGTACGTATAGAGCCAGTTGTGGAGGCGATAGTGATTCCGAATTTACCAATGAAGACTAGAGTATAACCCAGTAACAGGTAAGGTGCGATATGCCAAAAGGAAAAACCATAAAGAAAACATATAAGCAAGTTGAACTCATCCAACAGTGTTTAGCGTGGCTGGAAAGCCCAAAGAACATGAAGGGTGATAGAGTGGAACATCAGTATGAAGATAACACTAAGGTGATCTGGGCTCAGACTAGGCTCCTCACTGAGTGTGAACGTCATCTGAAAGAAGTAAATACGCTACAGAAAGCGTTGACTGTAAAACTGATTAAAAGTCAGAAGCCGAAAATTCCTAATTTGATGGAGTTCGAGCTAGCTGTAATTAAAGTTTATGGTCAACTGGTTAATATGGAAGGTTCCTTATTGACTGTAGATATTATCAAGAATGCCTGTCATGCAGCTTTTGCAGATAAGGGAGCGTTACCACTTGTTGGTAGCGAGCAAGAAGAGTTCGAGAAAGGAATACAGGCTATCGTTGAGACAGAAGTTGATTTTCTGTTCCATACAGTGCCAGCGGATTGTCTAAAGTTAGATGATAACTGGATACCAGCAAGTGTATTAAGACCGTTACTTGGAGTGATGGTAGAATATCCAAAGGATTGAACATATGGAAATACTAGGGGCAGCAGTTGAAGGAGCRCTTACAATAAGTGGTAACCAAATCTTAGCAGGGTTGACAGGGTTGGCTGCTTGCTTYATAGGGTTTTTAAAGTGGGCTGGTAAGTATCTTGACAAGGTAGTTACCGCCCACTTAAAATTCGTGAAGACACTGGAGGATGGAATGCCTGTTGTACATACTGCATTAGGAGCTATTTCAAAGGGTCAAGAGAAAGCACATGGATCGTTTACAGCACGCAGTGTATTGCATCAAGAACAGTTGGAAAGTATTACTGAGCAATTACAGGCTACTGGTACGGAGATGATAAAGTTAACCCAATTACACCATGATCCAGAAGCACCGTTTGCTACAGGCAAAACGAATACCATGCTGGAAGAACATGGTAAGACGCTGGACTCACATACATTTGCACTATCTAAGATTAATTCAAACGTCGCAGGGATAGACACGAAGATTGATATTATTAAAGAAAGTATTGAATCTCGACAGTCTCGTTCATTAGGAGAACAAACATAATGCCAAAGCTTGATGATAAAATAGTACAGGAGTTGGAGCAGGAAGACCCTACGGATTTCCATACAGCTCTGCTTACCCACTGCAGAAGTCTCATTGAGATGAGTCGGACTAAGATGTGTTCGTTCTACGATAAGTGGGACACTCATGATGAAGTCTATCGAGGTGAGCGGAAAGAGGATGCCTCTGACCAGAAAGCTGAGAAACGTGGGGAGCCTGTAAAGATGGTGATCCCGTTGACGTATTCACAAGTACAGGCATTTATCTCGTTCTGCTTTGCTCTTTATTATCAACGAGAGCATCTGCTTGAGATGGTTGGTACAGGTGAAGAAGACCATAAAGCTGCGAAGATAGCGGAAGCACTCATTAACAGGGATCTGCGAGAGAATATCTTCGAGAGTAAGCTGTATCAGTTCTTGCTAGATTGTAGCAGGTTTGGCTTAGGTGTTTGGGAGACAGGGTGGGTCCGTGAGACAGCAATTGAAGAGCAGGTGGTGCAGGATGCACAGGAGCTACTTGGACAGATGTTTGCAGGAGAGACGACAGCCTCAGTCGAGGTTACGAGGTTCTTGGGGAATAGGATATCCTCGGTTAGTCCTTATAAGTTCTTCCCTGACATACGCTTACCGCTGGGAGACTTCCAGAAGGGTGAGTTCTGTGGGAGTGAGGATGAGGTTTCTATGGTCTCACTGAGACAAATGGAAATTGATGGAGAGATCGCTGGGTTGGAGCACGTGAAGGCACTAACTGAGAAGGATTTGGAGAATAGGACAGTACGATTAAATCACATAAAGGTAACAAGCACTCTGAGGTCAGATTCTAAGCAATCTCAGGGAACAGTGCTGATTACAAAATGTCAGGTTCAGCTGATTCCCAGCAAATTTGAGCTTGATGGTGGAGAGCTGATGGGAGACTCCACAAGACCTGAACTATGGAATGTATGGTATGCGAACGATAAACGAATTATTAAAGCTCAGCCTCTTGGCTATAACCATGGCAAATTTACTTACCATGTGGGTGAGTTTAGCCCTGACATGCACCGTACAGTCAATGAGGGTCTGTCCGGTAGTATCTCCCAACTGCAAGCAACGATCACGTGGCTTATCAACAGCCATATTACCTCGGTCCGTAAATCTATCCAGAACCAACTCGTCGTTGATACGTCCGCAGTCGAGATCAAGGACTTACAGGAACGACGTCCGGTCATTCGGCTCAAGCCAGCCGCGCAGGGTCAACAAGTCGATCGCTTCGTTCAGCAGCTCAAGGTCACAGACGTTACGTCGGGTCATATAGGTGATGCAAATCAATTACACGATATGGTGCAAGTTGTTACAGGGATCAACGATAATGCACTAGGACAATTTAACTCAGGGCGAAGATCAGCGACAGAAGCGAGAGCAGTCAATAGTAGTGCTGCTGGGCGTCTGAAGCTGACAGCAACTCTGATCTTTAGAACTGCAATCGAGCCTATGGCTAGGCAGATGAACTCTAATCACAGACAGGGGTTGGATGAGGAAACCTTCGTCAAAGTGCTTGGACAAGTTAATGATGCAAATGACTATGGTGCCTTCAAAGGGATCACGAAGAAAGACCTTATCGGTAGCTACGATTTCGAGGTCTTCGATTCAACGATTCCTTCAGAGAGGTCACTACAGGCAAATCAACTACAAGAGTTATTAGTAGCTATCATGCAGAATCCAATGTTGATACCAATGTTGGGCTACGATCCTCGACTCCTATTAAAGGAGATTCTCGAACTGCGTGGTATTAGAAATCCTGAGAGGTTCAAGGTTCCTGAATTGCGACAGCAAGAGCTACTTAATATGGCAATGATTGGTGCGGATAATGGACAAGGAGCAGGAATTAACGGAGATCAAGCAGGTGCTAATGGAGCTCCGAACATTGCGGCACTCGCCGGGATGGTCGGCGCTGGTGGCGGAGGTGCTAGCCCCGCGAATAACGGCACTAACTCGGGCGGCAATGGGAGGTTCTGAAGTCTGTGACATCAGGACAGTCATCGCAAGAGAACAAGCAATTGGAGCACGAAACGAAATCGACAGACTTCCGCTCATGCTAGAACAAGTAATAACACAACTAGAAGAAACGGTAGGAGAAAAGAGCAATGATGAAGAACCTAATGAACCTGAATTCGATCTTTAGAGACGAGTTCCAAGAAGGCGATTCCGGCAACGGAGACGACAGCTCTAATTCACAGTCCGATCAAAACCAAGAAGGTGGCGAGAACGAAGGCAGTGGAGAGGGAGAACAGCAACAGCAACAGCAAGAGCAGACGACCGGTGTTAGTGCTGATCAGATGCAGCAACTGTTAGTAGCCGCGAAGGGAGCACCTCAGCAGCAACAGCAACAACAAGCACCACAGTTGCAAGTGGGATCACCTGAGTACAACAAGGCATTTAATGTCGTGTCTGTAACAGAAGCATTAGCCCAACAGTTGGGGCTAGCAGAAGGACAGCATGAGGCTTTCGACGGTCTCTTGCAAGGAGTTGTACGACAGACGCTAACGATGGCACAGAAGATGATGGAAGCACAGAGGAATGACTTCCAAGCACAGCTTCAGCCAGCCATGCAGATCGTGCAACAGCAGAAAGAGGAAACCTTGTGGAAAGACTTCAGTGGGAAGAACAAGGATTTAGCTAATTTCCGACCCCTCGTAAAGAGTGTAGCACAGCAGTTACAAGCGGAGGGAGTACAGGGAACACCAGAGCAGCTATTTGCATTGGTGGCAGAGAGGACTCGGACAATGTTGACCGGGTTGAACATAGACACAAACAAACAGAACAATAGTAATCAGTCTAGTAACGCAAACAACGGTGGGAATCGTATGTCCACGACAGGTACAAACGGAGGGCAGGGCGGTGCTGGAGGTGGTCAAGGTCAGACTCAAAGTCAGGCTAAGGCAATCTTTGGCTAGACACAGAAAGTGAACTAACATGGCAATACTAGGAATCAGTCAAACAGAAGATTATGCCGCGAATCGTTTCACAAACATTCGTCGCTCAGTCTTCTACTTTTATCCAAACGGGGCGACTACGCTCACAGGTCTTCTCTCCCTTATGGGTGAGGAAGACACAAACGATCCGAAGTTCTCACATTGGGAATCTCGTTTACCGGAACAGCGGAACATTACAGCTACACAGGGTAGTTCTAAGGGTCCTTTCAAGACTTCAGGTGATGCTGATGCCGGTGATCCACTCACTGTTGTGAATGGAACAACCTATATTCTTGTAGTTGCTGTTGACGCAGCGGCTGAAGCAAGGTTCCGTCCTGGACACGTTATTCAGATTCAAGTTGATCTGACTTCGGGAACTGGAACTGTAACGGGTGTAGTTACTGTTGTTGATACGGCGAACCAGAAGATTACCTTCCGGGCTAATAAAGGCACCGCAGCAGTTAAGAACGGAGCTACTAATGAGAACGTAGGAAAAGAAGTTCTCGTGATTGGTTCTGCATTCGCACAAGGTCGTGAAGCTGTCAACGATGACATTCACGAAGAGCCTACGAATATCGAGAACTTCACTCAGATATTCCGGACTCCTTGGCTCATGACCGGTTCAGCCTTGAAGACAGGCGCGAAATATGACAAGTCTGGTCCTTATAAGGACAAGGCTAAGCAGGCATCCGTCAACCATATGTTGGAGATGGAGAAAGCGTTCCTGTTCGGTACGAAGAACCTTCACTACAGTGCAGCTACGAAAGTAACTACCACTGGAGCAGGTTTGCCTACGTATACGACCGGTGGTATTCTTCACTTCCTTGAATTGTGGGAAGCTGGCGCCACTTACGGTAACTCAGCAGCTACGGCTGATACAGATGATAATAAGCGTATCATCGAGAATACGGGTGGAAGTATCAACTTCAAAACCTACAGTGACTACCTGGAGCGTTGCTTCCGTGTCACGAACAATACCGTTAACGAGAAGCTGGTCCTCTGTGGATCTGGATTCCTCAACGTCATCAATCAGATGTACGAAGGTCGCACAGCGTTGACCTCCGGACTGCCTCTGAAAGATACATTCGGTATGGATGTCGTGAAACACGTCACTCCGTTCGGCACAGTGTATTACAAATCACATCCTCTGTTCTCCCAGAACTCCGCTATGAGAAATCAAGCTCTGTTCTTGGACGTACACAACCTGAAATATCGCTTCTTGCAAGGGCGTGACACAGAGCTGTTGAAGAACCGACAGCCTAACGACGCAGACTATCGTAAGGACGAGTATCTTACGGAGTGTGGATTGGAACTCAGATTCCCTGAGTCTTTCATGTATCTGAAGAACATCAACTCCTTCACACCATAACATCATGGCGGACCTAGCAGCAAGTGCAGTTACAGTAATTAGAAACTGGTTGACGGGTGGTATCGCCAATAAAGATCAGTGGGCAGCCCAAGTATCATGTGCTCTAGTAGCCATGGGGTCAGCAACGAACAAGATACCAGCCACAGCATTCGGGCTTACTCGAATCGAGCAAGTGAGTGGATTAGCATGGGATGAGACTAATAGTCGCGCCTATGGACTCACTACTGACGGAACCAATGTTTATGTTATAAACTTGGAAGGAGCAACTGATGCAGATCGTGGAAATGCGGTAGATCACACTACCACGGTCCTAACATTTACAATCAAAGGATACCAATAATGCCACACGGACTAAAGAACATACGCAATCGGACCATGTCTACTGATATGGGTAAAGACGTGAAAAACACTAGCCAGATTTCTGGGCTGTCAAAGCCTAACAAGTCTGATGGTGAATCTAACGAAACAGTACAATACGTTAAATCTGGTAAAGGATTTGACGGGCCATACGGTGGCCGTA
This sequence comes from Flavobacteriales bacterium, assembly GCA_002746335.1. Taxonomy (GTDB): domain Bacteria; phylum Bacteroidota; class Bacteroidia; order Flavobacteriales_H. The sequence goes on from NVWW01000119.1 coordinate 9,007, forward strand.
ACACTAACTCCTAATTACAATGACATACGGTGAACTCAAAGAAACTATGCGTGCTTACCTGGCTCGCACCTCATCAGCCTTCGAAGGTGACGCTGGACTAGACCTCCTAGGTGTTGCCATCAATGGTGCAAAGCTGTGGGCTATGCGTAAGCATGACTTTGAGTTTGCTCGTACTGAAGCTGTAATTAAGAACTTCGATTATGCAGAGGGAGGCCTACTCAGTAGTGCTCTCCCTCTGCATTCTACGGATGCGAGAATTAAAGTAAAGACGATCGAGTCAGCCTATCTGCCGTTTACGGATGGGCTGTCTTTCTTCCCTGCACGAGTGATAAGTAAAGCAGCTTTCGTTGAAGAACGTAAACGAGCCTTTGCTTCTATCTTACCTTCACAAGCGAATCCCGGACAGTTTCTAAGTACGTCTGGTATCTCACTCGTAAGACATGGAGACAGATTGTTTATTAGCCCAGCGGACAGTGCTACACTCGGAGCGGAGAAGTTTGAACTTCGTATGGATGTAGTGGCATTTCCTAAGGACTACAAAGACGACACGGACACGGATTTCTTTCTGGAGTTCTGTCATGACTTTATAAGAGTGCGGACTCTCTTTGAACTTAACCTATATCTACAAGAAGATGACCGCCTCCCAGTATCATCAGCAGCCCTTACTGATTCATGGAGATCCATGTTACAGTGGGATTCAACATTAACCGACGGTGATTCCGACGATTACAACTTGGACTAAACTATGAGCTACGCAGCAACACCAAAATATAATCTGTTGGATCTAACGAAGCCAGCTGACACAGAGTTAATATCGAATCTCCCAGCCGCTATTCGACAGAATAGACGAGTAGCGGAGGATTTCCTAGATGTATTCTTTGACCTCTCGACAGGATTACCTTCAGCGGGTCTGATTACTAATACGATGCTGGCAGGTAACATTGCTGGCGACAAGTTAGGGGCTGGTGCTATTGACACCACACAGTTAGCTAACAGTGCTGTCGAGACGCTACAACTTAATGACAGAGGGGTCACTGGGCCAAAGATTGCCTTGCTTGCTCTTCTTGATGAGCATATTGCAGCCGGTGCAATTAGTGGTTTGAAGCTGACAGACCTCACTCTGACGGGTGGGAAGATGGTAGCTAAGACAGTTACAGGGACACAGATTGCTAATGACTCAGGCTCAGACTCTGCACGTGCTATCGACAGTGATCACATTAAAGATAATGCTATTAAGCTGAGGCATTTGGCAAGTACGATTATTGATAGTACTAAGATCACGATGGGAGCTAACGCTAACCGTACTCCTAAGTTGATGATCGGTGGAGCTGCTGTCGAAGTGCTGCCTATAACGGGAGCGATCAAGATGGTAGTAGATCCGGGAGTCTCGATTGTAACTAGCCTTGCTGATGGTGGAGTTGCGGCTAGTACGCTGTATCAGAGACTTGAGCAGAATGTAGGGGTCGGAACAACCTTGCCTTCTCCGTCAGCTGCGAGCGAAGCGGCAGGACTTAATAACCGAACCCGGTGGGCAAACTCTCCAGATAGTAGTATACAGCTTGTCTCTATACATGGACACAAGCTAAAGTTTGTGAGGGCCGGTACGTTCTTCTTCAGAGGTAAGTTTCCTTGTTGGGGAGTCGGTATGCATAGAGCACAGATGGGCTTTGTAGAAGGTGGAACTATTAAGTATGGTACGACGGCTGACGCTCCAATCATTAGTACTATTCCTACTATGAGCTACAGCTGGCTTGAAACAGTACTTACAATCATTGACGAGGATAGGTTAGTAGAGATACAACATTTTACAGAGAATGCGGTTACTGGTTGGGAAGGTCAGCCTGTGAGCCAACCCGGTGCTCCGGAGATCTATGGAGTTATTGAGCTGATTGAGTTGAATAGCGTGACAGGAGACTAACATGACGAATCGACAAATAGTTAATCATGATGCAGTCGGAGGACTGAATAGGCACGATAAGCCGCATCTGATTCCTGTAGAGCAGTGGTATGGGATATCGAATATCCGGCCCGCTACTGGGACACAGGTGCCTATGAAGAAGACTCTGATGTTCTTGCGACAGGGGTCGAAGCGTCCTATCAAGCATCTGGCGAACTTGCCAGTAGGACATCTTACGGTTGGGCAGACTATAGGCCTCAGTGACGATACATGCTTCTTCATTGGTGACGAACAGGGCTACGCTATCAACGCGGCTAGCTTTGATGTCGA
>NVWW01000120.1 GCA_002746335.1 Flavobacteriales bacterium
CCTTCATAGCCCTTTGCCTTGCCGTTGATGGCGGATTGGGAATAAGCAATGTGAAATGTTAAATGTAGAATGTAAAATGTAAAAAGCAACCTCATGTCAGTTCTATTCCATCAGGGACGAAAGGTATGGCATCGCCCCCATGCCGAAGTATATCACGCACAATAGTGGAATTTATTGCCGAAAGTTCAGGTGTGCTCACGATGAAAACGGTTTCGATGCCGTTGTCCATGGCATAGTTCATCTGGGCAATGGTTCGTTCAAATTCGAAGTCGGCTGAGGTGCGCAGCCCCCGCAAAATGTAATTGGCATTGATTGTTTTGCAAAAATCAACGGTAAGCCCTTCGTAGGTTTCGACTTTCACTTTGGGTTCGCTGGCAAATACTTGCTCAATCCATGCCTTGCGTTTTTCAAGTGAGAAAAAGTGATTTTTGGAAGCATTCATACCAATAGCCACCACCACTTCGTCAAACAGCGGCAAGGCACGTTTCACAATGCTTTCATGCCCCTTTGTGATGGGGTCGAACGAACCGGGGAAAACTGCGGTTTTGATCATTTTGTTTAACGGTTGGTGTAAATGATGTAGCTGCATTTAGCAGCTATGAACATTTAACACATTGTTGCCTGCTGGCTTTTATTGATTATCTTTCAAATGCTGTCTCCATTAAAGTTTGTTCTCTATTTGAAATATTCATTTGATTTGCTCTTTCTTTCCAATGGCCAACAATTTCTTTTGTCTGGTATATGAAATTTTTGGCTTCCTTCTCCTTCCATCTGAAATAATCTATAACCTCAATACACAAATCAAAATCAAGACTATTATCATCTTCTGAAATATTTAAACTAAGGCCTGTTCCTTTTTCAATCGGATTAATATCGTATGCGGGTGAAAGTCTCCATCCATTCTTAGAAAGCAGGAAGCCATGATTTCTTAAGTGATCATCAGTATTTGATATTGCAACAGAGAATACTATTCTACGCCATAATTCTCTGATATCATCATTTGCTTCACTTCCATATTGCTCTAAGAGTTCGACTAACTCAAGATAGCTTCCACCTTCTTTATGGTTAAAGCCATCTTTGTATCCTAATAAAGACATTGCAGATGCAAAATGAATACGTTTGTTATCACTTGTTCTATCGAATCTTTTTGTTAAAAATGTATGTCGTTTTTGTGAATAAATTTTAGCTTCTCCAGTTGCTACATTTATCCCTAACTCATGAGCCATTTGATTTACAATTGATTCCCAAGCCCCACTATCTTTATGGTCATTCTTACTAGGAAATTTTGCAATCCACAAATGATCACCCGGAGCTATAACACTTGCTTTCGGTCTTGCTCCTCCTAAGGATGAACCTGGCGCCATCAACATCATCAACCACTTTTGAGCCTCTTCGTCTTGAAAAAAATCATCATCTTCGATTCTCAAACTTGCCTGCTCTAATTCTCTTATACTTGTAAATGGCGGTGCTTTTATATCTTCTTGATTTGACAGAAAGTCTTCTTCCTCGTTTAATTTAAATCTTAATGCTCCCATTCTTGTTTCGTCATTTACTCCCAGTAAAAAATCAGATTCCATTAATCTTTTTTTTGCTTGTCCTGTTTTACGTGATATTATCGCTTCTCTCCTCTCCATAAGCATTCTTCCCCATCTATCTGGTGATGAATCTAGAAACAATCCAAAGTTGGATTTACCATCATTTACATATTGAGTACCTGCATATAGTTTTAGATCTGGATCAATTTCTTGTGCATATCCACTTTTAAGCCATGATTCTGAATATTCAAATGAGAAAACTTCTTCTCCTTTTGATTTTTCGGATCTTAATATTCCCATTTTAGAGGTTTCTGGTAGACCAATCCAATCTGCAAATACTATTATTTCTCTCATTTTCTATTTATCTTTCTTGGGGCCTCTCTTCTTTGTTATTAGGTTCACATCTTGTAGTTTTCTTCCTAATAAATCATCTTTTGCAATATTTTTCAAATCATTTTTTAACCCTAAAACTGATAGTACTTGTAGCATGATTCCGATACTAATATGTTCACTTCCTTTTTCGATATGCCAAAGTGTTTTTCTGGATATGTTTGCTCTATTCGCTACCTGCTCAGTTGTTAACTTTCTTCTTAATCTTGCGAGTTTGATATTCTCACCTATATTTTCAAGGATTCTTCTTTCTTTTGGTAATAATTTCGGCCTTTTAGCACTCATAACGTTTCTAATTGGAAACAAATTTACAATAAATGTTTCTATTTAGCAACATTATAGTATTAAGTTTAATAAATAATACTGTGTAAAATATTGTGATTTAAATGTTTGTAGGCAACTACTTGATAAACGCTATACTGCCTGTTATTGCGTTTATCTTAGTGTTAAGCAAGGTTACAAAAAAAAGGAGAACAGTTTTATTGCCAAGTTCATGTAAAAATACTAAAATTCACACTTCCGTAGCTGCGCTTTTCTTTGAAACGCGCGTTTCCTGATAGGTCAACAAAACCCGAATGCTCAATAATCAACCAACCATTTTCTTTCAATAAATTCTTTTCAAAAATAACATCAGGTAGTTTTTCAATTTCCTTCATGTCGTAAGGCGGGTCGGCAAAAATGACATCATATTGGTGTTTGCATCGTTTGATAAAAGTGAACGCACTTGCCCTGTATATTTTTAGATTTTCCAAGCCAAGCTGAGTGCTTGTTTTTTTAATGAAAAACATGCATTTTGCGTTTACATCTACCGCATTCACTTCCTTAGCACCTCGCGATGCAAACTCATAGGTGATGTTGCCCGTGCCTGCGAACAAGTCGAGCACGTGCAATTCTTCAAAATAAAAATGATTGCCAATGATGTTGAACAGTCCCTCTTTCGCAAAGTCGGTAGTGGGGCGAACGGGCAGGTTTTTCGGGGCAACAATCCGCCTGCCTTTGTATTTTCCGCTAATAATTCTCATTACCGAATAACGAATCTGTACGAATTTACGAATAAAAAGAAGGAATCAGTTCAAAAGATACTGAGTGAAAAGCGCGTGGTAAAAATGCCCGGGTGTTTCATCAAAAACATACGAGTAGCCAAACTGCTGTGGACGGCTACTCAAGACAATGCTTTTCACATAAGTTTCAAGAAAAATAAATTTCTCTTCTGTTTTGCGGATCTTTCCCGTTACCGTTACCGAAATTTCATGCGGATTCAGCCCCAGTTGCTCGCACACAAACAGCAAGTAATAAGCAATATCTTCTTTGCTTTCAAAGTGAAACGAATTGTAGAAAATCAGTTTCTTGTCTTCAGTCACAATGATTTCCAATTGTGCATCCCGCAAATGAAGATAAACTTTTTTCGTTTTTTCGTCACGCCAAGGCGGAATGATGGCGCTTTCAATCAATACCGATGAGTAATGCAGCATTTTTACATTGGGGAAAAATTGTTTCAACGCATCGTTTGCCTGCTGCGGCAGTGCGTATATGTTGTAGGCATCAAGATTCTGCAAATAATCATGCGCAGTGTTTTCTTCTTCAGAATCCTGAAAGTTGAACCGCAAATAATCAGCTTTTTTGCTTTCTTCAAATAAAGGGGCAGGAACCAAGGTAGCTTTGAGATGGATGATGGATGCAGAAATGCTTTTAAAACTACAATCTTCCATCACTGACGAAGAGATAATTTCTTTTATTTTTTCCGAAATACCATTAAACCCAAGTTGATTTTCAAACTGAAATTCTTCCAACGCGAGGTAGCGGGAGTTTTTCAAATCGAGAACTGAATAAGAAAATTGCTGCTCGCCAATGGCAACGGAGAGGTGGCATTGAGAAGCCTTTTCCTTCGAAAAACTTTTGTCAACTAAACTGACGGAAGGTTGAATGGATAATGATTTTAGCTGGTTACTCACCCCAGTTTCCACTTGTGGAAGGTTCGCTCATCGAGCCGACTTTTTGATCATTCAGCTTGTTATAATAATGCGAATTCCAATCGCTGAAAACCACCGAGTAAGGCATGAACGCTTCGAAAACCTTCACTTTGGTGTTGTTTCGCTCAATTTCGCCCGCATTCAGCGTGATTTTTTCGGCACCGCCCCACGGAATGTAGGGGATAGAATCAAAATAAAATGGCACTGTCCGCTTGCTCAATTGATAATCAGAAAAGATGGAATCACTTACACTTACCATAAAGGTGTCTCTATGGATGATACCCATTTCGATGGCTTGTTCTTCGCTGAGTGTATCGGGACGATCGCCAATGGCTTTGATAACTGGAAATGAATCATTTTTCACAAAGTAAAGTAGCGTATCGAAATTGTTAGTGTAGGCTCCTTTTACCGCTTTGTAAGCCAGTTCGCATGAGCGGATGTCTTTCAAGCGTTGAACTATATGCTCATCCCTTTTCTTTCTCTCATCCATAAAATCAATGGGATCTTTAATGGACCTGTAATCGAGTGCTGCCAGAACAAACGCAAGGGTGACAAGCACAGCCGTCAACCCTATTTGTATGTTTTTGCTCACTGCTTTGAGCGTGTTAAAAAAATAAAGAACACCAGTCAACAATACAGCAAAAGCAGCCAGTTTAAATTGCCAGTTTTGGTCGTTTGCAATGGCCATATAAACCGCAATAAGCCCTGCAATGGTGATGATGGTAGGAAAAACAAGCTTGAAGATAGTGGTAGAATCTTTCATTACTCTCTTATTTCAACGAGGTGCAAATTTACATTTTTTTTTGTACCAAGATTAACAAACACCAAGCCAGTTTATACGGCATTTATTGGCTTGTATTTCATCTTGAATTTCACCAATAATATGCCTCCTCGCATTACCATCCAAATCAAGTAAGCTACCCAAACCCCGTAGATATTCCAGCCAATATAATCGGTGATGAAAATGACGGGCACAAACCCCATGAAAGTAGCTATTAGCAAAGTATACATGAGATAACGCATTTCACCAAGCCCTTTAAATACCCCGTCAAAGGCAAATGCCACCGCATTGATGGGCTGCGAGAGAATCACCAACCAAAAAATGGCGTTGAATATAGCAATCACTTGCGCATCTTTCGTAAATAAATTACCGATAAATTGATAGCCAATCAAATAACCCGCAGCAAGCAAAAAAGAAATTAGCAAGTTGATTTTGTTGATTTGAAAACCGTAATTGTAAATGGTTTTGAAATCTTTTGCTCCAAGCAATCTTCCCGAAATAGCATTTCCAGCTGCCGAGTAACCGTCTATGAAAAAAGCCGAAAACAGCCAGATGTTCATGGCAATGGTGTGGGCAGCAACGTACTCATCTCCATAACCCGCAGCAAATCTAGTCCCAAGAAAATAAGCCACTTGCAACGCAATGGTGCGGATGAACAATTCACCGCTCATGCGGATAAGAATCCATAATTCGGGAGAGATTGCTACTTTAAAATGGAAATTAAAAGGTGTTTTTTTCAACAAATAAATCACAGCAAGCGCCAGCATCAACACTTGCGATAGCAAACTGGCAATAGCAGCGCCTTTTACACCGAAAGAAGGTATCATGCCTTCTATTCCGTAAACCAAAACCACATCCAAAATCACATTCAACGATACTCCAGCCAAACTGATTTTCATGGCCCACGATGTGTTTTGTAATCCCCTAAAAATGCCGAAAATGCCGAAGGTTGCCAGCGTAAGGGGAAAGCCGATAGCGCGAATTAAATAATACTCGTTTGCAAATTGAAGCACTGCTCCTTTGGCGTTGTAGAGTTGCAACAATTCAACGGAAAAAACGGCAGTTCCCGCAAAAAACAGCAGTCCTAGAAAAAGATTCAAAATGATGGCTTGCGGAATCAAATTTTTTAATTGTTCCGTTTGACCCCTGCCGAGGTATTGCGAAACGATAGCTGAAATAGCACTTTTGGTTTGCGCCAGTAACCAAATCACTGAAGTAAACAATGCAGTGGCAATGCCCACACCCGCAAGTTCTGTTGTGCCTAAATGCCCGACCACTGCATTGTCCACCAACCCGATGATGGGTTCTGCTGTGCCTGCAATAATGGCCGGCAAAGCCAGTCTGTTAATTTCTTTTAGTGGGACTTTTTGCATTTTCAATCCCGTCCTTCGACTTCGTTTAGGACACGCTCTTTCAAAAGGTGATAAAAAAAAGCCGCCCCACTTTTGAGACGGCTTCTTCAAAAATTGTAAATTGTAATTCGTAAACCAGCTACGCTGTTACTAATTCCATGTTGTTAATGATTTCCGTTCCGAACTCCGAACACTTCAGCAACGTAGCGCCTTCCATCAACCGCTCAAAATCATAAGTTACTCGCTTTGAAGTAATGGATTGCTCAATTCCATTTACAATCATATCAGCCGCTTCGTGCCAGCCCAGATGCTCTAGCATCATTACACCCGAAAGAATAACCGAGCTCGGGTTGACTTTATCCAACCCCGCATATTTTGGCGCTGTTCCGTGCGTAGCTTCAAAAATAGCATGCCCTGTTTTGTAATTGATGTTTGCTCCCGGAGCAATGCCAATACCGCCTACGATGGCAGCCAATGCATCGGAGATGTAATCGCCATTCAAATTAAGCGTGGCAATTACCGAGTATTCTGCAGGGCGGGTAAGAATTTGCTGTAAAAAAGCATCCGCAATCACATCTTTAATCAATACTTTACCTGATTCCAGTGCCGCTTTTTGTTCGGCCTCGGCTGCATCGCTTCCACTTGCTTTGACGGTTCGGTCGTATTGTGCCCAAGTGTAAACTTTGTCGCCATATTCTCTTTCAGCTAAGGCATACCCCCACTCCTTAAATTTACCTTCGGTAAATTTCATGATGTTGCCTTTGTGTACCAATGTCAGCGATGGCTTTTTGTGCTTAACAGCATACTCTACAGCAGCCCTGACCAAGCGTTCCGTGCCTTCAACAGAAACGGGTTTGATGCCGATGGAAGATGTTTCCGGAAAACGGATATTCTCAACGCCCATTTCATTTTTCAGAAAGGATTTCACCTTGTCGGCTTCAGGTGTGCCCTGTTCCCATTCAATGCCCGCATAAATATCTTCGGTGTTTTCACGAAAAACGACCATGTCCACCAATTCAGGGCGTTTTACAGGTGATGGCACACCTTGAAACCATCGCACTGGACGCACACAGGCGTACAAATCGAGCTTTTGGCGCAGGGCAACATTTAAAGACCTTATGCCACCACCAACAGGTGTCGTCAACGGACCTTTGATGGCTATGAAATCATCCTTAATGGTTTGCAGTGTTTCATCGGGCAGCCATTCACCTGTACTATCATGTGCTTTTTGCCCCGCAAATATTTCTTTCCAAATGATTTTCTTTTCCCCGTTGTATGCCTTTTCCACAGCCGATTCCAATACTCTTTGGGCCACAACCCAAATATCGGGACCGATGCCATCGCCTTCAATAAAAGGGATAATTGGGTCGTTAGGTACGTTCAGCTTCCCTTGCTCATCAACTGTTATTCTCGTTCCGCTCATCTTTCCTTTGATTATTAATTGTTATACGTTAATTATTTTGAGAAGGCTGCAAATTTAAGGGTTCTTCTTTTTTTAACCAAGTCGGCTACATTACATCAATACCCAAATACCTCTTCCAGCGTCAACTCCTTAAATTCTCCCATTGATTTCAACACTTCAAAATCCATTTCAGATTTTTTACCAATAACTAAATAGGTATAATTCTTTCCTTTTACATTTTCATTGAAGAATGCCTTCAAATCATCCATTGTCATTTTTTCAACGGCTCCATAAATATCTTTTCGATAATCGTAATCATAACCGCGCTTTTTGGCGTTTTCATAACTCCAGAAAATCGACTGCCGGGTGATACGGTCAGTTTCGATTTTTTTCAATGCCGAAAGCTTGGCCCCTTCAAACTGGTCTTTTGCCTCAGGCATGTTGTTCATCAAGTCGAGCATGGCGGTTACGGCATCATGCAACTTATCGGTTTGCGTACCGACATAAGCGCTGATGTAATGCGATTCGTCCATCTTTCCCGGCGAGCGATACGAACAGTAAGCCGAATATGCCAACGCCTTTGCTTCCCTGATTTCCTGAAAAACGATAGACGACAACCCACTGCCGAAGTATTCGTTGAAAATCCTGGCATGTGGCAAAATGCTCTTGTCAAATATTCCTCCCTTTGATATCAGCATCATCTCGGTTTGCACCATGTCATAATCAATGTAATACACCTTGTTTTCGGTGGTTTCGAGTTGGGTGAATTGCATTGGATCAGGATATTCTTTCAGTTGCTCAGGTACTGTGTGATATTTGTCCACCATCGCCATTACGTCCTGCGGCTCGCGCTTGCCGTAATAAAATACACGGTGTTGGTACGAACCAAGCGATTTGATAGTTTCCACTAATTCATCGGGCGTAAGCTCCTTTAATTCGTCCATTGAAAGTATATTGGTAAAAGGCGAGTTCTCTCCATACTTCGCATAGTCGCCCATGGCGCTGCGATGGATGGTCCCTTTGTTGAGTTTGGCATCTGAACGTTCTTTAGCAATGCCGTCAATCATTTTGTTAAATGCTTCCTGGTCACCTACAACATCAGCCAAAACATGCTCGAACAGTTCCACCCCTTTTTCGAAATTGTCTTCCAATCCGTTCAGAAATACATAAACACGGTCGCGTGAAGTGAATACATCAAAAGAAAGCCCGAGTTTAAAAAACTCCTTTTGCAATTCTTCTGGTGAATACTTGCTCGTACCAAGATAGGGCAGGTATTTGATGGCAATAGGCAATTTTTTGTCGTGATCACGGCCCATATCGAGAATGTAGTCCAATTGAAAAGTTTCGTTGGTTGTGTTTTTAATGTAGTTGAACTCAATGCCGCTGACCAATTTTTCCTGTTTGATAGCCGTTTTGTAATCAACAAAAACAGGCTTCAACCGCTTTGAGTCAACGCTGTCAAGCTTCTGCCGGAAAGCCGATTTCACATCGCGCTCAATGTCGAGCGGAGTAATTTTGGGCTTCTGCACTTTGAAGAGAGTGGTATCTTGGCCTTTAAGCTTTTTCACCATTACGTAATTATCATTAAAATTTTCATTGGCGAATTTCACCACATCATTTTTAGTGATTTTTTTGAGCCGTTTACGCTCTTCCACCACATCTTTCCAGTCGCGCTGCAAAATGAAGGCATCCACCATGCTCAATGCACGAATCCAGTTGTATTCCATCTGGCGCATTTCACTCAGACGCATGTCATTGATGATAGCTTCCAACATCCAGTCGTCAAATTCACCTTTTTTGATGAGTTCGAGTTGGCCAAGCATCAAATCCTTCACTTCATCGAGTGATTGGTTGGGTCGTGCAATTCCGAAAAAATTGAAGGAAGAGTAATCGTGATCAACACTTAAGCCTGCCCCACAACGCAACACTTTTTGCTTTTGCACCAAATTCAAATCCATTAGCCCCGCCTGCCCGTTGTTGAGCAATTGTTCAATCAATGTCATGTATAACGCATTGTCGGAATGCGCGCCCTCATTGCGGAAAGCAATGGCTACGAATTCCATCATCGGCCCGTAAACAGAGTCAACCATTGGCTCGGTAATAGGCTTTTCGGCTGTATAGGTAAATTCAGGCAGTTCTTTGGGCTGCATCTTTCCGAAATATTTGTCAATGAGCGCTATTGTTTCATCGGGATCAATATCGCCAGCGATGCTGATGGCCATGTTGTTGGGCACGTAATAAGTATTGAAATATTCATGGATTTTTTCCATCGAAGGGTTTTTCAAATGCTCGCCATGTCCGATGGTGGGCTGTGTTCCATAAGGATGGTTGGGAAAAAGCAATTCGGCCATGCGCTTATAAACTTTTCGAAAATCGCTGTCTTGCCCGCGGTTAAACTCTTCATAAACGGTCTCTAACTCGGTGTGGAAAAGGCGCAGCACCAATTCGCCAAACCGCTCATATTCAATCATCAACCATTTTTCCAATTCATTGGAAGGGATGTCGTTGATGTAAACGGTTTGTTCATCAGAGGTGAAGGCATTTGTCCCCTTAGCTCCAATGGAAGAAATCATTTTATCGTATTCATTGGGTACAGCATAGGCAACGGCTACCTGCGAGAGCGAGTCAATTTGGTTGTAAATGTTTCTTTTGATGGAATCATTATCGCTGATTTTGTGTTCTTCGAACAGACCTGAAATCTGCTGCAACACCTTGCTTTCCTGCTCCCAATTGGTTGTTGCAATTTTTGACGACCCCTTGAAAAGCATGTGTTCGAGATAATGCGCTAAACCCGTGCAATCGGCAGGATCATTTTTGCTGCCTGCGCGAACTGCAATAGCAGTCTGCACACGCGGCTCGTCCTTGTTGACCGAAAGATAAACCTTCAACCCATTTTCAAGAGTGTAGATACGCGCGTCCATGGGGTCATTCGGTACGGACTCGTAGTTGTATTTTTGCTGTTCTGCGGGTGGATCACACGAAATGAAAACCCCAACAAAAAGCATTCCTGAAAAAAGAAGTTTTAGTGTTTTCATAATAATTTAGATGTTTAATTATGGAATGGGGAAATTTAGCACGAATATGCAAATAATATTAGTCTCACCAATTACAAATTGAATTACGAATAGCCAACATACAAACGCCCGTTGTCTTATCGAGATAGTATTGCAAACAGAAATCTATAATTGGTTCTTATTCGTAATTTGTAGTATCAATAATCAATATCTAAATCGAGCCGCTCTCTTAGTTTTTGCAAGTTGGGGTTTTTTTCTGCCATACGCAAGTATTTGTCTCGATTCGTGTAGAGCTTTTTGAGCGTTTCTGTTTTGGTGATGTTGTAGGTCAGCCGAATGTTATTATTTCCTAATTCAGCCCGAAGACAAGCGAGCAAATCGGCTTTTTCATTGTTAAACTCATCCTCGAGCGCTTTGTTGTCGAGGGTAACTTCAACAGTATTATCTTCTTTCACAATCGGCTCCTTGGAAAGGATGTTGAACAAACTCTCTTTGCCCTGTCGCTTGACTTTTAGAGCATAATCTTTCCAGGCGCTTTTGAATTGTTCTTCAGTGAATTCGTTATTTAATTCGCTTTCGTTTGAAATGCCTGATGATTCTTCTCTTTTCCCCTCTTTAGTTTCTCCTTCTTCTTTAAATACGCTGCTGATGGAAAGAGTATTGGTTTTGAGCAGGGGTTTT
>NVWW01000121.1 GCA_002746335.1 Flavobacteriales bacterium
TTACAATGTAAGTGATTTTGGGTTCAAATTGCATTAGGTACGCAAGGCCCAGGGCCAACTCAATAAAAGGGTAAACGAAACCATAAGTCCTTTTTCTCTTTGCAAGTAAATCATACATAGAATAACTATCCGCAAAGGCCCTAAGGTCTAAAAACTTAAAAAAGGAAAAGGTAATGAAGAAGCCTGCCATAAAGTAGTTCATCCATTTCATCAGGTCTATTTGTGCCCCTTCTATGGAAGATATTACGGAAACACCCGTGATGAATAGAAAGATAAGAATCAGCGGTTTGAAAGTCTCCAGCCTGCTTTTCTTATCGGCAACCACCGTTGTATGCTCTGTTTGCATCGTTGGCTGTCCTGCCTCATTGATAGAGTATTTACTGCTTTGACCAAAGAGTSCYTGTAAYGYTGCTACCGGGATGTGTTTGTCCATGYTGATTACCGCTTCGTTTTGTTCGAGCGATATATCAACCWGCGTAACATCCGGGTGYTGTTCTATCTGGTTTTTRACTTTSGCTRMRCATCCTGTGCAAGTCATKCCGKTAATTGAATATGTMTGTGTCANTMTTWTKGRYTTTANAGTTWNTAATAMCMCAAAGTTCCRTCTATTTATCCCAGCGGATGTTACGAAATTATTGAAATATTGTATAAGATTTTGGGTGCTAAGYTTTGTCGATTTGACTTCAYCGTGCTYCTARCATAGTRCGAAATTGCGAAGGTCTAAACCCGGTAATTTGCTTGAACTGGTTAGAGAGGTATTGAGGGCTGCTGTAATTCAACTGAAATGCGATCTCGTTGATCGTCATCTTCATGTGTWTAAGAAGTTTTTTAACTTGCTCTACTTTTTGTTGAATGATAAACTTTTCTATTGTTCTTCCTTCAATTGTAGAGAAAAGGTTACTTATATGGGAGTAATCACGACCAATTTCCTTTTCCAATATTTGTGATAAGTTCTCTTTTGGTTGGTTGATATCATCATTGTAGTGCACCTGATTGGTGATGATACTCTTAATCTCATTGATCATTTTGTTATTGCTGTCGGCAAGCAGTTCAAATCCCGCTTTGGTCAAACTGAGTTCGAGTTCATTTTTGTTAATCTCAATGGGTTCGGCTAGTTCAACTTTTCCAAGTTCTATGCTTTTAATGTCGTACCCTAGCTTTTGTAATTCCTCCCGAACTACCTTGATGCAACGGTCGCACACCATATTCTTTATGTAGAGTTTGACTGTTTTCATTTTGTATCGTTTACATTGTCAAACATCATTGTTGTTACACCTGACTGATGGTATATCTGCCGGCATATTCACTATCTTTATCCAAGAATTTCTGTAACTCCGCTATCGAGACGTGTTGGTTCATACTGATTACTGCTTTTTTTGGTTTGCGCAATATATTCATCAGATTAACGCTTGATACATCAACCAGGTTAACATCTGGGTGCTTTTCTATTTGTTCTTTAACGTGGCTTACACATCCGTTGCACATTATGCCGTTAACTGAATAGGTCTGTTTCATAATYTTTGGTTTTTAAGTTTATAATAACACAAATTTCCATCTATTTATCCCAGTGGATGTTACGTAATTATTGAAATAAAGTATAAGATTTTTGGGTTTGTGCTCAACGGCATACAGGTGCTATACCTTGTCAAGCTGCTTTCTGCCTGATTCCAGCATATTGCGGAATTGGGAGGGCCTCAATCCGGTAACTTGCTTGAACTGGTTAGAGAGGTATTGGGGGCTGCTGTAATTCAACTCAAATGCAATCTCGTTGATCGTCATCTCCCCATATTTAAGGAGTTCTTTAACTTTCTCTACTTTTTGTTGAATGATAAAATTTTCAATTGTTCTTCCTTCAACGGTAGAGAAAAGGTTACTTATGTAAGAGTAATCTCGCCTTATTTCCTTTTCCAATATTTGTGATAAGTTCTCTTTTGGTTGGTTGATATCTTCACTGTAGTGCACTTGATTTATGATGATGCTCTTGATGTCATTGATCATTTTGTCATTGCTGTCGTCAAGCAGTTCGAACCCCGCTTTGGCCAAACTGAGTTCGAGTTCATTTTTGTTAATCTGATGAGGCGCTATTATTTCAACTTTTCCAAGTTCTATGCTTTTAATGTCGTACCCCAACTTTTGTAATTCCTCCCGAACCACTTTAATGCAACGGTCGCACACCATATTCTTTATGTAGAGTTTGACTGTTTTCATTTTTGTATGCTAGCTATTCTTTGATTATTCATTCTTCTTCCACAAATTCAGGTGAAATAATATTCATGATCTTTATTACCGCCTTAATTGCTTCCTCCAAATTAAAATTTACCATTTGATCAAAGGCATCTGCGTACCTTTTCCATTCTTCCTTAGATTTTGTCTTTAAATGAACAAATTCCTTTCTGTGACTATATAATTTTTGAATTATGTCAAGTTCTTCCGAATAATCTCCCCATAGGTTTTCTCTGTCACAAGCTCTTGGAATGACATATTTAAGTTTCGTATTAAACGWAATACTATTCTCAATTTCATCATAATTCCATGTCTTAGTTTTATCTTTTTTCTTATCAAACCATGTGTATGTATAGTCTTGTGGTATTTGTTGATTCATGAAATTTTCAAGAGCGCTTATCAACATAATTATTGATGTAGTCTTAGCTTTCAAGTAATCAGTAAAACATTCATGTGTATAGCCATTTTGAAATTGCAGAATAGCCAATTTTGGGGTGCTCATTTTCGTAGCGCATTTAGGGAAATTCGCTTGCTTTCTATTTTCAGAAATTTGATAAAGTTCCACTGCTGTAGATAGGAACATATGTGTCGGACTCGGAAGTGCTGATATGTACTTTACGCCATTATACTCAACCCCCAGTATCTGATATACCCTTGGGTCTCCATTTCCATGTTCAGCTATACCAATTAAGTTATTGGAATCAGGTAAATTTCCACCCCCTCGTCCTTTCATAGAGTTGTCAATTACATCTGCCTCATCGCTTATCTTTCGGTTGATCTGTGATGGTATCTTAATTTTCAACTTTTGTCTGTTTAGTTAAACATTGAATCAGGCTTGCATACAACGTATGTATAAACAGCATGCCGTTTATACACTTTATGGATTTACCCGCCTAAAGTACTAAAAATCAGCATATCTTCGATAGGACTTCGAAGCTGCTGAAATTTTTTGCGGCTAATATTGGTGTATATTTCAGTGGTTTTAAAACTGTTCTGGCCGAGTAATTCCTTCACATATCTCAGGTCAATTCCTCTTTCCAGTACATGAGTAGCAAAACTGTGCCTGAGCATATGAGGTGTTACAATGTTAAAGCACTACAACGCTTTACTATCTTGAAACCAATCTAAACAGTAAGTGAAAACCACGCCTCGTTTTTGTGCAATTCTTGTGCAAATAAAAAAGGGTTTTAGTGAATAAATCGCTAAAACCCTTTTATCATTGGTCGGGGCGGCAGGATTCGAACCTGCGACCTCCTGCTCCCAAAGCAGGCACACTAACCGGGCTGTGCTACGCCCCGAAGTTCGGTTATTTGTATTCGTTCAGTTTCAAAAAAACTACAGTCTTCCTGACTCAAAATCAGGGTATTTTAGTCGGGTTGGAATTATCTTGGTTTGTTATCTGGTCTTTCTACAAATCTCATTCAGTTTTTCTTACACGTATTTASTSCGGAKTTTATTTACTGCTTCATATATTTCCTGAATGTGGTCTTGCGATATATTGCCGCGGTCCCTGAGCATGTGATTGACAGGATCTTTTAAGGCTTCCATTTCTTTTAGAAGCTCAGCTACATCTTGATTTTCATCTTTAAATACATCGAGCATTTTTACTACGCTTTGGTAAGTGTAGGCATGGTCCCAAAATTTTTGTGCTGCACGGCCGTGTTCAGGTTTGTCTTTCAATTGAGAAGCTGCAATATAAAGCCCTTCGAGCCAGCCCCCGGTTACCACTATGGTAACGAGTTGCGCCCTGTCGTTTGAGTGCAACTGATCTTCTGCATGTCGGTAGGCGCGGGTAAGCAATATTGATTTGTCACTTGTAGTGTCCGCTGCATCGGTAAGTTTGGCTATGTCCTCTTCATTAAATGCTTTTTGAATGCCAAGCTTTTCAGATATCTGAACAATGGCTTTCACAAATTGCAAGGCTTCTTGCGATTGCTCATTTGCCACAGCATAACTCAAATCTGAGCTGTATGCACCAAGGTTAAAGGCCTGCTGCTTGCTGTTTGAGTAGCTCGTTGCCTTGCTCGCAGAGTTTAACGCACCGGAATTGAATGCATAACCGTCTCTCATCATGGTTTGATACATTTCGTTGGTTTCTTCGATGCTTACCCTTATGCTGCCCAAACTCCTCATGTAATCAGGTGGTAAGCTATCTGTCCTTTCGTAATCATACACCTTTTCGGTAGCTACAGGGCCGCCACCTCCGCATGAGATGATAAAAAGAGCAAATACTGCTGCTGCAATTGTCAAGGATTTAGTTCGCATGGCTTTTAATTTATCATTAAATAGTTAAAATTACTTATTGTTACTGCGGAGAGAGCGGGATTCGAACCCGCGATACCCCTTGTTGAGGTATGCCAGTTTAGCAAACTGGTGGTTTCAGCCACTCACCCACCTCTCCCTGCTCCTGAATTTCAAGAAGCCACAAAACTACTAAAATTGATTTTCATTCCAAAAGTCATTGTCATTATCCGATAGTTATTTTGGGTATTCTATTCTAACGTGGTAGATGTTCATCAATTTCTTTTTGAAGATTTTTTTTGCTTCGGTGAGGTCTTTAAAAGTAATCGCTGCATTGACAAATTGCTGCTCATTTGCCTGTGAATCAACAATACCTTCTACCAAACTGTTAATTGTTTCTTCGTTGTGTTTTTTCAAACTGCGAGAGGCTGCCTCCACTGCATCTGCCATCATCAAAATAGCAGCTTCTTTTGAATGGGGAACCGGTCCGGGGTAGCGGAATTTATTTTCATCTGCTTCTTCAGGATTTTCTTGCTTGTAAGAATTGTAAAAATAACGTGTCAGCGTGGTGCCATGGTGGGTGCGGATGAAGTCAATGATTGGCTCGGGCAAATTGTGTTTTTTGGCCATTTCAACGCCCTTGATAACATGCTTTATGATGATGTTTGCACTTTCTTCGTGGCTGATTTCGTCATGTGGGTTAAAACCCTGCTGATTTTCGATGAAGAAAGCAGGATTGTACATTTTGCCGATGTCGTGGTAAAGCGCGCCGGTTCTTACAAGCAATGCGTTTCCTCCAATTTGGTGCACCACTTCTTCAGATAAATTGGCTACTTGCAGTGAATGTTGCATGGTGCCAGGTGCATTTTCGTTGAGTTCACGCAGGAGTTTGCTGTTGGGGTCGGCCAACTCCATCAAAGAAACATCAGATAAAAAGCCGAACAGTTTTTCAAAAACATACATTAAAGGATAGGCAAAAAGGGTAAGCATCGCGCTTGCGCCAAACCATGCGAAATTCATCCAATCAATATTTTTCCAGTCGCCTTCCTGAATCACAGCAATACCGAAATAAGTAAACGAGTAGGCCAAAAAAACATAAAACGAAGTAGCATAAATCTGCGAACGCCTTCGCAGTTGGACAATGCTGAATACAGCCACAATACCTGCTATGAGTTGTATGAGAATAAACTCAAAACCATTGGGCGCCTGAAAACCCATAAGAATAGTAGCAATGAGGTGTGCAAAAATTGCCAGGCGGATGTCGTAAAATGTGCGGATGATGATGGGAAGGATGCAAAAAGGCAGAAAGTAAATACTGATTTCTTCGATTTTCATCGAAATGGCTGACATGTAAACCATAAGTGCAAGCAGCAGCAGTATAAAGGTGATTTTGTTATTTTCTGCAATAAGGTCTTTCCTGAAAAGGAAAAGAAAAGCCATCAGAATCGCCACTAATATACTTACCAAAATAATTTGCCCGGTGAGGATAAACCAGTAATTGGATGAACCACCCAATTGTTTCTCGTATTCCTGCTTGAGTGAAATGAGCTTTTGATGGAGTTCGAGAGTAACCACATTGCCTTTTGATATTATTTTTTCGTTGTTGAGCACAATGCCATGCGAGATTGAAATATTATCGATCTTTTCGCCAATGATTTTTTGGGAGATTTCAGCTTCGTAGAAAACGTTGTGGAATAGGTGGTTTTCGATGAGCGATTGTAGGAATTCAGCATCGATTTTTGCAGCTGCACTGGCTCGCTCATCCCGACTGTATCGGGATGCCGTTTTCAATAATTTTTTCACTTCATCATAAGCCGATTGGAGTGTATAAATGTTGCCGAGTTCCCTTTCTTCTGCAACATTTCCATATTTCAGTACTACAATTGAAAAATCATAGGGCTTGTCTTCGATTATATCGTCAATTTTGATGATGCCTTTTTCGTAAATTGTAGTGAGGATTCGGCTTCCCGTTTTTAAATGTGTTGCTTTTACTGCTGCTTGAGTTGCTGTGTCCGCCTTCCCGAAAATATTTTGCAAAGAAAATTTCCCGTCTTTTTTTCCGAATTCCGATTCAGGCCATTTCTTTTCAAAATTTTCTGTGAGCGATTCTACTTGCTTTTCAACTACAGCTTCGTCATATTTAAAATATGGCTTGGTGCTTTCGCGAATTTGTTGTTTTTCGGTGTCGAGTTGCTCTTTAGATTTCAAAATCGCAAAGTCAAATGGAGCTATGAGGTCTTCGTGCAGCCATGGTTTTCCTTTTTGAAATTCGTACTTGAAACGACCCTCTTTGGGCATGATGTACACGAGCAGCCCAATGCATAAAACGGTGAGAAAACCCTTAAAAATCAGGTCGTGCTGGTTGCGAATAGTTTCAAGAAATTGCTGCATTGGTCAAAGGTATCGGCACGAAAATAACATATTTTGACGATGAATTCGAAGCAGCGAATTCACGATTTATGAGTACCTTCGTGCGCGAAAATCAAAATTATAAGAAATGAAAGAAGTAGTTATTGTATCGGCAGTCCGTACGCCAATGGGTAGCTTCAGTGGTAGTTTGTCAAACGTTTCTGCACCAAAATTGGGAGCATCAGCAATTAAAGGTGCATTGGAAAAAGCCGGTGTGGCTGCAACGGAAATAGATGAAGTTTTTATGGGAAATGTACTGCAAGCCGGTCAAGGGCAGGGACCTGCTCGACAGGCAGCCATATTTGCTGGTATTGGGTATGAAGTGCCATGTACAACGATAAATAAGGTATGTTCTTCAGGAATGAAATCCATTATGTTCGGTGCGCAATCGATTATGCTGGGTGATAATGATGTGGTAGTTGCGGGCGGAATGGAGAACATGTCGAAAGTGCCTCATTATTTGACCAAAGTACGTACGGGTTATCGCTTGGGCGATGGCAAATTGATTGACGGGTTAGTGCTTGACGGGCTGACAGACGTGTACAACCAATACCACATGGGCAATGCAGCCGAATTTTGTGCTAAAGAATGTGGCTTTTCACGTGAAGAACAAGATAATTACGCCATTGAATCATACCAACGTTCAGCATCAGCATGGGAAGCCGGAAAATTCAATGATGAAATAGCTCCTGTAGAAGTTCCACAGCGAAAAGGCGACCCGATAATTTTTGACCAAGATGAAGAATATACTAATGTGAGAATGGAAAAAATTCCTGCTTTGAAACCTGTATTTCAAAAAGATGGAACGGTAACTGCTGCGAACGCTTCTACTTTAAACGATGGTGCTTCAGCGCTTGTTTTAATGAGCAAGGAAAAAGCAGAAGAGTTAGGTGTGAAACCGATTGCTAAAATTCTTAGCTATGCAGAYGCTGCACAAGCACCCGAGTGGTTTACCACTGCGCCTTCCAAAGCATTGCCAAAAGCATTAAAAAAAGCMGGTCTTTCGAAAAMCGATATTGATTACTTTGAGTTGAATGAAGCATTTGCTGTTGTTGCTCTTGCTAATAACAAGGAAATGGGGTTAGACTCAGCAAAAGTGAATGTGAATGGAGGTGCAGTTGCGTTGGGTCATCCGTTGGGCAGTTCAGGGTCGAGGATTGTGGTGACGCTCATCAACGTTTTAAAACAAAACAACGGAAAATACGGTGCTGCAGCAATCTGCAATGGGGGAGGAGGAGCGTCAGCGCTTGTTATTGAAARCCTATGAGTTTCGGGGCCTGTAATTTAAGTATCATTTCCTGTCGGGCACAGCCATCTGACAAAAGTGAGCTTGTGACCCAACTGCTTTTCGGTGAACATTTTGAAATTCTGGAAARGGATAAAAAGTGGAGCAAGGTTCGGATTGCATTTGATAATTATGAATGCTGGATTGACAACAAACAATATATTGAAATTTCTAAAAATGAGTATGCAAATTTAGAAAATAATAACTTTAGTTGTTCTTTGGAAATAACTGATAAACTGAATTTTAATAATTTAAGTTTAAATATCGTTATCGCTAGTTCTTTGCCAAATTTCGATGATAAAAATGGCTCAATAGGTGGTGCGCAATATAAGTTTACAGGAAAGGTTTTACAGTCAAAAAAACAATTTCAAAAATCCAACATTGCCGATTTTGCTTTGTTGTATTTAAATGCTCCATACCTGTGGGGTGGCCGCTCGCCTTTTGGTATTGACTGTTCCGGCTTTGTACAAATGGTTTACAAGCTAAACGGAATAAAACTGCCACGAGATTCTCATCAGCAGGCAGAATTAGGCGAAGTAATTAGTTTCATCGAAGAAGTTGAACCAGGTGATTTAGCATTTTTTGATAACGAAGAAGGTAACATCACGCATCTTGGAATCATTCTTGAAGACAATCGGATTATCCATGCTTCTGGCAAGGTACGTATAGACCAGCTTGACCACCAAGGAATTTTCAATGTTGATACCCAAACTTATTCGCATAAATTAAGGGTGATAAAAAGAGTTATTTGAGCGTTATTGCGAGCAATCTGAGATGACTTAGCTACGTTCGTAATCAGTTCAACTCCTTGTGTATTCAAGTCCGTCCAGCGTCATTTGCCAGCGCACTACACCTCCGATGTCTTCTTCGTGGGGGGGAGTTTCGATGCTTAATTCTTTTTTGCCGATAATTAATTTATCGTTTTTCTCGTCCACTTTGGCTGTGCCGTAAATGATTTCTTTGCCCTGTACTTCGTAGCTGCTTTCGCCTTTTTGTTGGGAGATATCCACAAAATACACCTGCCCATTTTCGTGGCCTGTCCACAGCCCCACGTAGTTTTCGTCAATTTTGTACGCTTGTTTTTTGTCGCAAGAGAAAGCTGTAGTTAATAAAAGCAAAAAAATGATATAGCATGTGTTTTTCATTTTACCTCTGTTTCTGCGTTCTGGCTATGAGTTCGTGTTGATTGTTAAATCAACTGANCAATAGCTGGGNTTAAAAATAGAACATTTATAYCACTTCTAAACGCCATAATGCTGACCAATCATGATTTATCTTTTACAGATAAGATCCAATCATCAATTTGTTCTTCAAAAATTTCAAGTGGAACTCCTCCGGAACGAAGAAAAATGTCATGAAACTTTCTGATATCAAATTTGTCATTTAAGGCATCTTTGGCCTTATCTCTCATTTTAAGGATGTGCAACATKCCAACTTTGTATGCTGTTGCCTGKCCRGGCATTACAATATACCTTTCAATGGCCTTGGTACAGGAATTTATAGAATTTGGGGTGTTGTCTGTCAAATATTGAATTGCTTCATCACGAGTCCATTTTTTTTGATGAATGCCAACATCTACCACTAWACGACAAGCTCTCCAAAGTTCCATTGCTAATCTTCCAAAGTCAGAATATTGGTCTGTATAGAACCCCATTTCTTTGGGTAATAATTCACAATATAATCCC
This sequence comes from Flavobacteriales bacterium, assembly GCA_002746335.1. GTDB lineage: Bacteria > Bacteroidota > Bacteroidia > Flavobacteriales_H. The sequence continues at coordinate 9,844 of NVWW01000121.1, forward strand.
CACCCTTCACCATAAGAAGTGTAACGAGAAAATTTTCTGAATTCAGGTAAATCAGTTAATTCTTGTGAAATACTACCTTGCATATGATGTCCGGGAATACCTTCATGGTAAGCCAATGCTTCCATTTCATATTTTGGCATATCCGACATCTTAAACAGATTCGCGTAAAAAGTTCCTTTTCTAGATCCATCTGGAGTGCCACGCTGATAAAATGCTTTACCGGCAGATTGTTCGCGCCATTTTTCTACAGCCTTTACTTCCATGCGCGCTTTGGGTTTGGTAAAGAAAACTTCATTTAAATGAACTTCCATAGAATCTACAATGGCCTTATAACCTATCAGCATTGCTTGTTTTCCTTCTTCAGTATCGGGGTAATAAAATTGTTGGTCCTCTTTCATAAATTTAAAAAACTCTTGAAGAGTACCCTCAAAATTCACTTCAGTCATGATGTTTTTCATCTCATTGTGAATTCGCTCTACTTCTGCTGTTCCCGTATTAAATATTTCTTCGCTGGTAAGTGAAGTAGTGGTTATTTCTTCTAAACGATATTTATAAAAATTCTCTCCATCATTAAATTTCCAAACCCCATCATCAGTGGTCGCTTTTTTTTCTAACTGCTGTAAATATGCAATCAGATTTTGATAGGATACGATCACGGATTCTTTTACTGCTTTTTCAGCACTACTTATGATGGTCTCTTTTTCTGATGGGGCTATCTCTATTTTATCAAGTTTTGCAGTAATGTCTTTTACAAATAAATTTTCCTTTACATTTTCAGGGTTGGCAATAATATTATTACAGTCGGTATAAAGGTGTTGGAAAACAAATTTTGGGATAATAATTCCTTTTTCTTCTCTTATTTTAAGATTATCTATTAATTGATCAAACTTCGTCCTTATGGCATTTAACCTGCTTACATAGGCCAGCGCATCTTCTTTATTTTGGATTTTATGCATGTTAAGCATAAAAGAGGGAATATTTGATTGCATGCCATGCATTTGATTTACTGGATAATTATAATGGCGGTATTTTTCAAAAGCAATTTTTCGTTCTAATCTCCTTTTGAAGAGCCGAAAGGAAAGATTACTTTGTTCGTCTAATTTAGAAATATCAAATTTTAAAAGTTCCTCTAAATCTTTTTTTGCTTGTTCTAATTTTTTCAGACTATGGGATTCAGAAATGTCATTTAATTCACTTTGTCGGTCTTTTCTCCCTAAATGAGATAAAAACTCTGGTGAATCCATTAA
>NVWW01000122.1 GCA_002746335.1 Flavobacteriales bacterium
AGAAATAATGACATCCATATTGTATGCCTTAATTTGGCGCTGAACGGTTCTGTTTCCTTCTTTTTGAACTTGTGTAATTTTTGCACAAGTTGATGATTCTTTCAATTCACTTGATTGGTAGATATTGCGGATATGCCTTCCTATAGAGGTACGGTCTGTTTCAAACAACTCAGTCATCTGATATTGGTCGAGCCACAGGGTCTTCTTGTCCAGCCGAATTTTAATGTCGGTTTTTCCGCTACCGGTTTGGTAAATAATTATTTCACCTCTTTGGTTCATGTTTGTGGAGAGGTGGTCACATTTTGCGACCACCTATTGGTGGTTTTTACGTCTTCAATGGTTTTTGGCATGGGATTAGCTGAATTTCTTGACATTCTTGTACTGAGCCCGCCAGCCGCCCCATGGCCAGTAGTACAAAATGACCAACACCATGTAGCCGAAAGTAGTAACCGAACCCACCATTTTGGATTCACCCCGTTTCTGGTCGTAGCGCAGCACCATGGGAGCTTCTCCGAATTTCGCTCCCAGCAATTTCAGTTTTATCACTTTTTCAAGTGTACAGCTAAAGCCCAATCCTTTGAGCTGGATAAAGCTGTTACCAAAGGTTCCAATGGCGTGTTTTATCAGCGATGCGCGATAGGCTCGGTATCCAGATGAATATTCCTTCAAGCCCTTGATAGGAAAAAAGAATTTCATGAAGTAATTCGCCATTTTTGAGATGAAGGTGCGGTAAGCATTAAGCCCTTCCTGGCCCCCGCCTTCTACAAAGCGGGAAGCAATTACTACATCATTGCCTTCGTGAATTTTGTCAACCAATCCTTTGATGAACTGGGGCTCGTGAGTATCATCACAATCCATGCGTATAATGATGTCGTCATCACTAGCCATTTCAGCTGCGGCTTCGAACAAGTCACGGATTGTTTCGCCCAGCCCCCGGTTGATTTTGTGGTTCAAAATGGTAATAGGAAGTCCGTTGCTTTTCAGCGATTCGAGCTTCGGCTTCGTGTTGTCTTTGCTGCCGTCATTGCAAGCTAAAATATGGTAATCCCATTTCAGTTCTTCCGAAAAATACTTCGAGATTTTCGGTACGAGAAAATCAATGTCAACTTCTTCGTTGTAAGCGGGGAGGAGAATGTAAATCATGGTTTTGCAAAAGGTGCAAATATAACCATTACCTACAAGTGGCAGTTAGTAACTTGAAGCGAGAATTGAAATAAAAAGCCAAAATTGAAGTTACTTTTGCCCGAAAGCATCAAGGTGGGAATAGTTGTTCGGCAAAGCATATCGAATTCGGTTTGGGCCTATTTAGGCATGGCATTGGGTTATGTGAATGTCATTCTCCTGTTTCCCAACCTCATGGATGCCGGCCAGTTTGGGCTTACGCGCATTCTGTTGGCTGTTTCCATGATTGCCGGCCAATTCTCGCAACTGAGTGTGGTGAACATCACCATCAAGTTTTTTCCTTATTTCAGAAATGAAGAAAAAAAGCACAACGGTTTCTTATTCGGTGCTTTGTTGCTTACCGGCATTGGCACTTTGCTTACCTGCCTTGGATTGTTGGTGTTGAAGGCTCCAATTGTTCATGCTTATATCGAAAAATCAGAGCTGTTTGTTGAGAACTACAATTACTTGTTTTTGTTTTTGATCTTCACTGTGTTTTACAATGTTTTTGACTCTTATTGTCGATCGCTTTTCAAAACTACTTTTCAGCAATTTACCAAAGAAGTGCTGTTGCGTGTGCTCATCGCAGGGCTTTTGGTGGCGTATTATTTTGATTGGATAGATTTTGATGGATTTCTATTTTGGTATGTGCTTGCTTATGGCTCATCAACAGTGTTGGTGCTGCTCTATACAATTAAACTCGGGCAGTTTTTCCTCAAACCGAACTTCAGCATGCTTACTAAAAAGTTTTTGAAAGAGATCGGAAGTTACGGTGTTTTTACCATTCTGTCGACCGTTTCTATTATGCTTGTTAATCGAATAGATGTGGTGCTCATCGGCTATTTCATTGGGCTTGATGATATCGCTATCTACTCAGTTTCGTTTTATGTGGCTACGGTGGTGGCCATCCCTGCCCGTGCCATTCACTTGATTGTTTCTCCCATTATTGCCGAATCGTGGAAACAAAATAACTTAGAAAAAATCAGCGAGTTGTATTCTAAAACGGCCATTAACCAATTAGTGATGGGCTTGCTGCTTTTTCTTGGGATATGGGTTAATGTCGAGAACCTGTTTCACATGCTTCCCAGCGAGTATGCCAATGGAAAGTACGTGATACTGTTCATCGGCCTGGCGCGGCTTATCAATATGGCGGCAGGCATAAATGGACTGATAATCCTCACCTCGAAATGGTATCGATACGACATGTTCTTTAACCTGTTTTTAGTTGTGGTAGTCATTGTTACTGATGTGATTTTCATCCCGCTTTACGGCATTGACGGGGCTGCGCTAGCCTCATTGGTAACGATTGTAGTATTTAACATCATTAAATTCTCATTCTTGAAAATTAAATGTGGTATGCAGCCCTTTACAACTAAATCTCTACTTGCCATTTTAATTGCAGCACTTACTTTTTTCGTGGTGAGTAAAATTCCCGTTTCTCAGAATTTCATAGTTGATATATTAGCGCGAAGCACAGTAGCAACTGTGCTTTTCGTGCCGCTGGTTTATTTTTTGAAGATTTCGGAAGACATCAATTCAGTTATCGAAAAGTTTCTTAGAATAAATAAATGACTAACTTTTGATACAACCATTAAATTTGCACTTCGCCTTTTCTCCTTGCACGACTACATTAATGAAATAGAAGGATTATTTAAGCAATACCATAAGGTATTGTGCAACATTACCAGCAACATTGTAAATGACAGAGCTGCCGCTGAAGATATTGTACAAGATGTTTTTATGAATTTATGGCGAAAGAGAAATGAAATTGATTTTGCCATACCAATGAAAGGTTATCTATATCGGGCGACAACAAATGGAGCTTTGAACTGGATAGCGAAAAATAAAAGAACAATACCCTTTAATGATGCACTGTGGAAACAAAATGTACTAACTTCTAATGTTGTTGAAGATAAAATCAATGAGAAAGAATTGCGAACAAAAATCAAACAGGCAATAGACCGCCTTCCACCAAAATGCAAAGCCATATTTGTATTAAGTCGCTATGAAGGAATGAAGTACAAGCAGATTGCCGAAAATTTGAATATTTCTATTAAAACGGTTGAAAATCAAATAAGCATTGCCCTTGACAAGCTGCGAAAAGAATTAAAGCCTTACCTAACAAGTACATTGCTGATTTTTCTTGCCTTTCTGATTTTTCTTTTTCTTTCCTAACCGAACTAAAAAATCAATAAAAACGATTCTCTTTTAGGGGTAAATTGATATTGCATTGTGTTATAATTAAAGGTAATTTTTAATCCGATGAAAATGGAAAGAAAAATATGGGACTTAATTGTCAAGCACTTTACAGATGAAATTACTAAATCAGAAGAAAAGGAATTGCAGAAATGGGTGAGAGCCGATAAGGAGAATGAGGGAAAGTTAAATCAGGTTGAACAATTACTGCGGTTGTCAGAAAGCTCATTTGAAACATACACTCCTAATACGGAAAAGGAATGGGAAAAGTTAAAGGCGAAAATTGAGATGGAAATCACTCAACCGAAAGTTCGTCCTATTACACCAACAAAATGGTGGAGAATGGCCGCAGCGGTGTTGTTGCTTATAGGTGTTGGCTTTCTTTTAAAAACCATATTTGAAAAAGATGAAATGTATGCTTCTGTTGATGTGATTACCAAAGACAGTATTATGGTTTTTTATCTTCCCGACAGCAGTAAAATCCATCTTAATAAAAATAGCAAATTCACCTATCCAGAAAAACTTGCAGGGACAGACCGAACGGTTACTTTGAGCGGGGAGGCATTTTTTGAAGTCGCTAAGAACGCTTCAAAGCCATTCATTGTTCAAGCAGGAAACACAGAAACCAAAGTGCTTGGAACATCTTTTAACGTCAAGGCATACGAAGATGACGAAGAAGTAGAGGTGATTGTTGTTACAGGAAAAGTAGAATTTTCTTCTGCAAAAGGGGAAATAGAAAATAAAGTTATTCTTGAAGTCAATAACAAAGGAACATTTAACAAAGCAAAGGGCTTTTTAAAGAAAGAGAAAAATAAGAGCAAAGAATATAAATGGTGGCTGAAAAATGTTGAAAAAGATATCAGGCGTTTTATTAAAAAAGTAGGCAAAGAAATTAATAAACACAAAAATAAAAATTAACCCATTCGGCTAACCTTTAAAATTTAAAGCTATGAAAACACTAAAAGTAATACTGCTGGCTGCAACCATCTTCGCAATTAATAATTGCACAATCGCACAGAACTATTATGTAAAATCTGGTAATGGCTTGAATTTAAGAAGCGGCTCGGGAGCTGATAATTCTGTGGTAATTTCTATTCCGCCCAATGGCGAAGTAAAAGTTATTAATAAGGGTTTAATAGTAGAAGGCGATGAATGGTGGAATGTGGAATATGAAGGGAAAAGAGGGTTTGTATCGGCAAAATACCTTACGGAAGATAAAAGCGAAGCAAATGCTGCGGCAAAGGGCAACAAGAAAAAACCTTCAAGTTCAACATCAGGAGGTGCAGGTTCGGGTGCGTCAGTTCTTGACGGAAACTGGGGTATAGGTCTTCGTTTGGGAGACCCATCGGGCATTACCGCCAAAAAATATTTGGAAGATGGTAAGGCATTGGAACTCGTTGTGGGGCGTACCGCATTTTGGGGGTTGGGTTATTATGAGAGAAGATTTGATGATTGGGATGATTACAAAGGATACGATTATTTGGACAATAAAGTAAAATCTGCCATCAGCATTCAATTACATTACCTGTTTCACAAGGATATAAATATTGAAAATTTGGTTGGTGGCTTGCAATGGTACTATGGTGGAGGGGTTCAGTTTCGGCTGCTTTCAATTTCGTATTCATACAGATACAAATCATATTACGGACCAGATGATGATGACTACTTATGGGTATATGAAGAAGACAGGGCTAATGAATTTGATGTTGGAATTGATGGCGCTGGAGGTGTTGAATATACATTCGAGAATGTTCCCATTACCGTTTTCGTTGATGGAAACCTATTCATCGAAATCGTTAACGACCCTTTTGTTTTCAGGTGGCAAAGTGGTATTGGAGGTAGATATAATTTTTAAAATTACACACTGAGCTTACTACTCTGTTGGTAACCACTCCTGTGTTCGAAAGAAAAACATGATATAGCCCCTCACCTGTAATTTGCCATCTTCCACCCACAGTTTGCAATCGTACACGCTGCCGTTATCGGGGTCGAGAATGGTGCCATCTTCCCACTCATCGTCATCTTTCACCAAATTTTTGATGATTTCCATGCCGATGACTTTTTGGTTGTAGCGCTGGTCGTCTTCATCACATTTATCGCATACGGGGTCGGGGTCTTCGTGTGGTTCGAGAATCAGTTTTTCAATTTTTCCGAATGCTTTTCCATCCTTTTTATAAATTTCAACGATAGAGCGTGGTTTCTCCGTGTTGTCGTCAATGGTTTGCCACTTGCCGAAAATGGAAGTGCGTTGTGCAAGCGAGTTGGAAATTCCAAAAAGCACTATCCAAAAGACAAACGATATCAAAATCTTAAATCTCATTTTCAAAAAATTATAGGATGAATAGCAAAACTAATTTTTTTTATCGATAGTTGAGAATTCAATATTATTGAAAAAATTATCCTGCCTTTGAATTGCTCAATGAAATTGCAGATATTTGCGTGCCTCAGTTTAGAAATTCAAAAAAATCTGCCATGAAAAAAAACATATTCGTATTGATGCTGTTAGTAACAGTATTGTTCAATTACAACCACAGTTTGGCAAACAGCGATTATCAGTTTGTTGAAGCAGACAAAGCCAAAGCTAAAGAGCTTTTTAAAGCACGTGATAACAAAGAAAAATTAGAAGAGTGCATCAGCGTTTTGGAAGGCATTGCCAAAAAAGATTCTGAAACATTTGTGATGCTGGCCAAGGCCTATTATTTCCGTGCTGAGTTTGAAGATGAAAAATCCGCAAAAATGGCTGTCTACGACAAAGGGGTGAAATACGGTGAAATGGCGATGAATACCATAGAAGGATTTGTAGGAACGGAAGTGAAAAAAAAGGAAGAAGCTGAAGGAGTGAAGAAAATTACCAAAGAAAACATGGACGCATTGTACTGGACGGCCGCCAACATTGCACGTTGGACAAAATTTGCACCTTTTGCCAAAAAAGTAGCTGCAAAAGCGCGAGTGCGTTACTACTGGGATAGAGTTTTCGAACTCGACCCCAACTACAACTACGGTGGAGCTTACCGGTTTTTTGGCGGGTATTTCGGGTTGGTTCCTTCGATTACCGGAGACAACGACCCTGCAAAATCCAAAGAGATGTTTGACAAAGGGCTTGAAATTGCCCCCAATTATTTGGACACCAAAGTACTTTACGCTGAAGCATATGCAGCCCATGGCGCTGTCAAAGACCGTGAGCTGTTTAACAAACTGCTGGATGAAGTCATCAATGCTGACATTAGCCAGTGGCCTGAAATCAAGCCTGAAAACTGGTTTGCTCAGGAAAAAGCAAAGAAACTGAAAGAGCAGGAAACGGATTTGTTTGATGATTGATATTTGATAGTTGACAATCGAATAACAATCGAATGACAATTTATAACCATATAACCATTTTATCAATTTGACAATTCAACCATGAAAACTTTTCTTTTAACAGCTATCATTTTTATTGCCACGTCATTCCAACTCATCGAAACGCCCGATGAATACAAAGTTCGGTTTGGAAGTGTGATTCCATCAGATAGCCCTTGGGAACAAGGTGTTGATGAATACTTCAAAGTTGTTAGCGAGAAATCGAGCGGGCAGATTAAGTTCAGAAAATATTTGGGAGGGCAACTGGGTGGTGAAGTGGAAATGATAAAAAGCATTGCAATGGGCGCACTTGATGCAGGTGCGTTTTCCAATGCCGCTGTCGCAGAAGGTCTTTCCATCCCGGAGTTGCAGGTGTTTGAATTGCCTTTTCTATTTGATAATGATGCCGAAGCAGATGCGGTAATGGACGTGATGTTCGACAAATTCTACGGAATCCTCGAAAAGAAAGGAGTCATTTTGGTGATGTGGGGTACCAATGGCTGGCGCAGTTTCGGAACAAAAGGAAATCCTGTATTGACACCGGCCGAACTCAAGGGCAAAAAAATGCGCTCACAAGAGTCAGATGTGTATATTAGTTTTTACAAAAAGATGGGCGCCACTCCCAACCCGCTGGCCACGCCCGATGTGCTGATGGCGCTCAAAACAGGCATGGTGGATGGCTTTGACCAAACCCCCATTTTTGCCGTTTCAACGGGATGGGTAACCGCTATTAATAATTTCACATTGACAAAACACATCTACCAGCCTGGTGTAATTGTGCTTTCCAAACGCTTTTACAATAAATTGCCCGAAAACATGAAAAAAGCGATTTTGGCAAGAGACATGCGTAAGAGTTTACAGAATACATCGCGTAGCTTGGTTCGCAAAGACGATGAAGAAATCAAGAACTCAATTGAAGCTGATTTTGGTGTGAATTTGATAGAGCTCAGCGATGCTCAACGCGATGTTTTCAAAAAAGCCGTGCAGCCCGTTTATACAGAAATGAAAGACAAAATCGGTGCTGATCTTATAGGAATGGTGAAAGCCGAAATCAAAAAATACCGCGAGCAAAATAAATGACACTTACTGACATTTACCTGAAAATCAACGGCCTTTTCGAAAAATTAGAGAAGGCCGTTGCTATTTTGCTCATTTCGGCCATTGTGCTTATTGTTTTCGCCAGTACCGTTGCGCGTTACCTGTTTAATGAGCCCATTTTCGGTGCCGATCGTTTAGCCACTTACATGATGGTTTGGCTTGGTCTCATTGGTTTCCAGATTGCCTCTTCAAAACTCAGGCACATTGACATCGAGTTTCTCAAAGCGAGAGTGAATCAATCAACAAAATGCCTCATGAACATGGCTACATCGCTGCTTTCGGCAGTGTTTCTCGGCATACTTTTTTGGATTTCACTGGATTACCTACAAGCCAGTATCGAACTGAACGATAAAGACATCGTGTTCGAAATTCCGTTGTGGTACATTATCCTGATTCTTCCAATAAGTTTTGGAATTTCTGCTGTTCGGTATTTTTTTGCTATTTTTTTATGGCTGGATGCTTTCAGGGGCAAAAGACAGGAAGAAGAATTTGTGAAACAGAAATTATTATAGACCGCAGACCATAGACCGTTGACTGCGTATTGCGGTCTACTGTCCATCATGCTCGGTCAAAGAACCAATACAAAGAACTACACTTGGAACTCATTATCGTACTCATATCGGTCATTTTGCTCGTCTTGTTGGGAGCACAGCTTTTTTTAGTGATTGGCGGTATTTCCTTGCTTCTGTTTTTTCTTTACCTGGATATACCGATGTTTTATGTGGTGAAAACCATGTTCGACACAGTAAACAATCCCATGCTGCTGGCGATTCCGCTTTATGTGTTTGCGGGTGCCATTATGGCTCGTGGCGAAATTGCCAAACGGCTCATTGAATTGGCAGAGGCATCTCTCGGATGGCTGAAAGGCGGGCTGGCAGTGGCGAGTGTGCTGGCGTGTATTTTGTTTGCCGCCATTTCAGGGTCTTCGCCTGTTACACTTATTGCGATTGGAACAATTATGTATCCAGCACTCATTAAAAATGGCTACAAAGAAAGCGTGGCATTAGGTGTACTCACCGTGTCGGGTTCATTGGGCATCCTCATTCCACCCAGCATCCCGATGATTGTTTTTTCCATTGTAACACGTACAGACATTGATAAATTGTTCATCGCGGGTATTATCCCCGGTGCGGTTACAGGCATTATTTTAATGGGTTTGTGTATTTATTTCGGTTACCGCGATAACATCCCAACCAATAAATTTTCATCCAACGAATTTGGCAGAGCGCTTTGGCGCGGAATTCCTGCGCTTATTATGCCCATTTTAATTTTGGGTGGGATTTATTCTGGGATTTACACAGTAACCGAAGCAGGTGCAGTCGCTGCGGTTTATGCCATTTTAGTAGAGTTTCTGGTTTTCAGACGGATGAAAGTCAAGGACTTGATGGATACGCTTTACGAATCGGTGCTCATATTGGGAATCATCTTCATCATCATTGTGATGGCAACCGTGTTCAACCGTTTTCTCACTTTGCAGGATGTGCCCTTCATGCTCGTGGATTTCATGCAGGAAACCGTTACTTCACAAGGCATGTTCCTGCTGTTTACGCTCTTGTTGCTCATTGTGGTCGGGCTGTTTATGGATGTTATTTCGGCAATTTTAATCATTGCCCCGTTGCTTGTACCCACGGCAATAGCTTATGATGTGGACTTAATTCATCTCGGCATCATCTTCATTTTAGGATTGGAAGTGGGCTACGTTACTCCACCTATTGGCATTAACCTGTTCGTGGCATCGGGTATTTTCAACAAGCCATTCACCAAAGTGGCTTCAGCTTCAATTCCCTATTTGATTTGCTTGCTAATTGCGCTAGTGTTGATCACCTACATTCCGGCTATTTCGCTTTATCTGACGGAATTTGTGGGAAGGTAATTTGCTGATGTATTGATTAGCGGATTAGCCGATTAAGAATTAACGGCAAACAATCAACCTCATTGCAGCATGATTTTCCTGTTCACCGTGCCTGCTGCAGTTTTGAGTTGCAAAAAGTAAACTCCCTTTGGGAGACTGGAAATATCAATCCTAATACCTGATACTTGATATCTGACATATGTTTCATAAACCCGCTCACCCAGTACGTTGTAAATGGTTACTTCTGCATTTCTTAATTCTTCATTCTCAATTCTTAATTCGAAATTTCCATCATTCGGGTTGGGATAAATTTTAAAATTAATATTTGAAATGTTGGATTCTGGTATTTCTGTCGGGAAGCCGTAGTAGTAAATTTGCCCGTTTTTCCCGCAAAACCAACCTGTATTAACCGTTAGCATTTTAATGGAATTAATGTCACCTGTAACAGTGCTGGTTTGTGATGTCCATGTATTTCCGCTGTCTGTAGTCCTTAAAATGGTTCCACTACTACCCACTGCCCAAGCATGACTTGCGCTGACAAATGAAACACTAAACAAATCATTCAAAACCCCGCTCGTTTGTGGCGCCCATGTGGTCCCGCCATCGGTGGTGGCGATAATTGTTCCATTGGCTCCGACTGCCCATCCATTCATATTATCAACAAAAAATACGGAAAACAGCGGTTCGTTTACCCCGCTTACCTGCATTGTCCAGTTTGTGCCCGCATTGGTGGTGTGTAATATAACAGCTATGCTGTCAACCGTACCCACTGCCCAGCCCTCATTGGCATCTACAAAATCTATGGAAAAAATATCCTCACCCGTGGCAGTAGTTTGTTGTTGCCAACTCGTTCCGCCATCGGTAGTGCGGGCAATGTAGCCGTTTTCCCCGGAAATCCATCCGTTTGTTGAGGTCGCAAAATCCACATCAAAAAGTTTTTCAGGAATGTTTGTGTCAGTCGTCCATGTACTTCCCCCGTTGGCGGATTTCATCACCAATCCATCGCCTCCTGATATATCGTGAACGCCCACTGCAATGATGGTGTTGGCGTCAAGGTATGAACTGGAAAGCAATTCACCAGCGGTGAAGACAGGGCTTAATTCGCTCCATAACACACCTTGGTTGCTTGTTTTTACCATTGTACTCAAGGTGTCTCCAAAAGCCATCCCTGTATTGTTATTGTAAAAATTAATGTTCATCAGGTCTTCGGTGGTGTTGGATGTTTGTGCCCACCATGATTGGGCTTGTACAGCGCCAGCAACCGTCAAAAAAGCAATAAGCAGTGTTGTTTTCATCGTTTGGATGGTTTTAATGTTTTCAGTTTTTATTTGTTATAAAATGAAACTCGTGGTCATCACCACCATTCTCAAAATGATACTAATTTAAAGAAAGGAATAATCACCGGTACCGTTAAAGTCAGTAAGAGTAATGGTA
>NVWW01000123.1 GCA_002746335.1 Flavobacteriales bacterium
CAACGCTGCCAAACCGTTCCTTCAAACAGCCCGATTTGAAGCCATTTAGCGGCATTGATGCTCAGGTAATGAAACGTTCCCGCCTTTCGCTGAAAAGTAGCTTCGGGTGTAGTAGATTCGAGCACACGATCCAAACTCTGCAGCGAGGCAAAAATATTGCTGTATTGAATGCGGTTTTTCCACAAGTTGGTGGTGATTTTCAAAAAAGGGTAATTAAACGCATTGTCAGAAAGCAGCAACGAGCGGTAACCATCACCGATAAAATGCTTGTTGTGGCCTAACTGAAAACTCAGTTGCTTAAATGGCGTAAACGAAACAAACCCTGATGCCATCGCATAGTCGTATCCCCTTTGCTTGAATGGCTTTGTACGCCCCTTTCCCGGCACCACACCGTAAGTATTCACAAACTCATCCTGATAAGAAGGAAAAAACGCCTGATTTTCGTAAAACGATGACATCAGCGAAACCTTTTTGCCAATGTTTGCACGCACAAGTAGTCCACGCGTGTTACGATAGTAATTCAAGGTATCTGATGGCAAAACGTAATCGTATTCAAAATTGAACAAGGGGTCAATAGTTAAATAAAAACCACCAGTATCAATAATCAGCAGGTTTTCATTTTTTATTTTCCTTAAAATCAGTGACTGATACGTTTTAACCGAGTCGCGTTTTTGTTCTTCTCTTACYAAAGAATCCAACTGGATTTGTGACGTGAGATAGGGTTTCAGCCCCGTATGTGAGTTATTYTCTTTGTGGTTCAGATGCCTTTCAACCCACAAGCTGTTTTCCTTGTTTAAGGGAAGGTTTTGTTGTTGGGCRAAAGAAGTAAAAAGTAAAAAACAGAAAGTAAAAAGTAAAAAGTTGTGCCTTAACCGGAAGGATTTCACCAAGTCAGTATTCGTAAATTCGTACAAATTCGTATTTCGTTGATGAAGGTCACTCAAAAACAAGTGATGATTGAATTTCTTTATAAACAGAATTAATACCTTCTTTCAATTCGATGTTAGCTTTCCAGCCCAGTGCATTAATCTTGTTTACATCCAACAACTTCCGTGGGGTGCCATCAGGTTTGGATGTATCCCATTGCAATTCCCCCTCATAACACACGATTTCTTTGATCAATAATGCCAACTCTTTAATCGAGATGTCTTCCCCAACACCGATGTTAATCCATTCGGGCTCATCGTAATTCTTCATTAAAAACAGGCAGGCATCTGCCAAGTCATCCACATGCAAAAATTCCCTTTGGGGGCTTCCCGTTCCCCATACTTCAACAAGCGGTTTGCCATCAATTTTGGCTTCGTGGAACTTTCGTAAAAGTGCAGGCAATACATGTGAATTTTTCAAATCATAATTATCGTTGGGACCGTACAAGTTGGTGGGCATCACCGAAATAAAATTACAGCTATACTGTGCCCTGTAAGTCTCGCACATTTTTATTCCCGCAATTTTAGCGATGGCATACGGCTCGTTAGTCGGCTCTAAATATCCCGAAAGCAAATATTCTTCCTTTAACGGCTGCGGGGCGAGTTTGGGATAAATACACGAAGAGCCAAGAAACAGTAGTTTTTTTACTCCACTCAAATGAGAATTATGAATAATATTGTTTTGGATTTGCAGGTTATCGAATAGGAACTCTGCACGGTAAGTATTGTTGGCATAGATTCCGCCAACTTTTGCTGCGGCCAGAAAAACATATTCGGGCTTTTCCTCTTCAAAAAACTGCTGAACAGCTTGTTGATTACGCAAGTCAAGTTCTTTTGAAGAACGGGTAGTGATGTTGGAATAACCTTCGGAGCTTAGTTTTCGAACAATAGCCGACCCTACCATCCCCTTATGGCCTGCTACATATATTTTGGAAGATATTTCCATTCGTAAATTCGTAATGATTCGTTATTCGGTAATTTATTCATACTGATTCAGCACCTTGTGTCCGCCTTCCAGTAGGTACTGGTCTCGCTGGAAAAGCTCCAAATCAGATGCGACCATTTCTTTTACTAATTCTTCCAGCGTACGTTTCGGTTCCCAACCGAGTTCGGCTTTTGCTTTTGAGGCATCACCTACCAGTATGTCCACTTCAGTCGGACGGAAATAATTGGGGTCAACTTCTACAATCACTTCTCGGGTTTCTATGTTAATCCCCTTTTCTTCTGTTCCGCTTTCTTCCCACTGCATGGAAATTCCCACTTCGACAAAGGCCATCTCAATCAATTCACGCACAGACGTAGCTTTTCCGGTAGCAAGCACGTAATCTTCCGGTTCCTCCCTTTGCAGCATCAGCCACATACCTTCTACATAGTCTTTTGCATGGCCCCAGTCGCGCTTGGCGTCCAAATTCCCAACAAAAAGCTTTTTCTGCAACCCTATTTTGATTTTGGCAGCTGCACGCGTAATTTTTCGTGTTACAAATGTTTCCCCGCGAATGGGGCTTTCGTGATTGAACAAAATGCCGTTGCAGGCAAATAAATCGTATGCTTCGCGGTAGTTTTTCACTATCCAAAAGGAATAGAGTTTCGCCACTCCGTAAGGACTTCTCGGGTAAAAAGGCGTGTTTTCATTTTGCGGTACTTCCTGCACCTTTCCGTAAAGTTCCGATGTTGACGCTTGATAGAATTTGGTCTTTTTCTCTAATCCCAAAATACGGATGGATTCGAGTAGGCGCAATGTTCCAAGCGCATCTGAATTGGCAGTGTATTCGGGCGTTTCAAATGAAACCTTGACGTGCGACTGTGCAGCCAAATTGTAAATTTCATCGGGCTGGGTGTCTTGCACTATTTTCAACAAGTTGGTGGCATCTGTCAAATCGCCATAATGCAAAAAGAATTTCACATCTTTCTCGTGTGGATCCTGATAAAGATGGTCAATGCGTTCAGTATTGAACAACGAGCTTCTCCGTTTAATTCCATGAACAACATACCCTTTTCTCAATAGAAGCTCTGCCAGGTAAGCCCCATCCTGCCCTGTAATACCCGTGATTAATGCTGTTTTTGCCATTTATTGTTGGTTTTCACAAAAATACGAAGATTATTTCGGTACTATTTCACAATGAACCAATCGTTCAGCAGGTTTTCTTTGTTGTAAATCATCGGTTTTCCCGATTGATAATGCAAAAACTGTTTGCCTGCACACTGCACGATAGCTTGTCCTGCTGCCGTGTCCCATTCCATAGTAGGCCCGAAACGGGGGTAAATATCGGCACTGCCTTCGGCCACTAAACAAATTTTCAATGAGCTGCCCATCGAAGTGATGCCCACTTCTCCGTGTTCATTTTTCAAGTCATTAATGAAGTCTTCTGTTTCCTGAGAAGGATGCGACCGACTGGCAACTACAGTATATTGCGTACGATGGTTGTGATTGGGAAGTTTGTGAGACTGAACAATCAGATCATCAAATTCTGAATTCTGAATTCTGAATTCTGAATTCTTATATGCCCCAATACCTTCAGCAGCAAAATACAGCACTCTTTTCACAGGCACGTAAATTACGCCCAAAATGGGGTTCCCATTTTGAATCAAGGCAATGTTCACGGTGAATTCACCGTTTCTTTTTACAAATTCTTTGGTGCCGTCTAATGGGTCAACCATCCAGAAAGAGTGCCAGTTTTTTCGTTCTTCGTAAGGAATTTCTTTGCCTTCTTCGCTTAAAATAGGAATGCTTGTTTTTAAAAGATATTCCGAGATTTTTTCGTGGGCTTGTTTATCTGCTAAAGTAAGTGGCGATTTGTCTTCTTTGTGCTCAACCGCAAAGTCTGAATCGTACACATCAAGAATCTCATTTCCAGCATCAATTGAAGCTGAAATCGCGGTTTGTAAGTACTGTTTTAACTCTTCACTATTCATCATCGCCAAATTCTTTTCTTTTGTGCTGCACGCCAAAGTCAAAGCTATACCATGCCCGTTCATGCAGGTAATAAAACAGTATTTTCAAAATGAATTCTGCAATTACAAGACCAGTTGCTTTTTGAAATACTTGCTCATCATCCCTAAAAAAAAACCAACCTAAAACAAAGGTAGTTATGGAGGCGATAACACGCCACGTAAGGGTTTTGGCAATGTGCCGTTTTTGTGAAATCTTTGCTTTCATCATAATTCGGATTAATGCACCAAAAGTAGATTGATTTTAATGCTTTGCGCTAACGGGCAAAAAGAAATATTGACGAGTTTTTCAACAGCGAATCAATATCCACCACCTTTGGGCGAGATGTTCTCAATGGGATGCCAGGTGGTTTTGATTTCCTGCGTGTCCATAATGTGATAAGGGCTCTGTACTTCAGCCGACATCCAATCCACATTTTTGTGTATGATGGCACGCTTCATATTATTAGCCGATTTTTCCTTAATCTCTTTTATCATTTTTTCGTTCGATCCGCAGTAAATCACAGCATTTACATCCATATGTGTTGCAAAATGTTCGTAAACCTCTTCTTGCAGTCCAGTCAGAATGTTTACAACACCGCCAGGAACATCGGATGAATGGAGCACTTCAGAAAAAGTAACAGCGCACAACGGCTTGTTTTCGGAAGCCAAAATCACGCATGTATTTCCCCCTGAAATAATTGGCGCTACCATTGAAACCAACCCGATGAGCGAAGTTTCTTCAGATGCGATAACAGCAATGACACCTGTTGGCTCGGGTACTGAAAAGTTAAAATGCGAAGACGCAACAGGGTTGACTGAACTGTATATTTGTTGGTACTTGTCTGCCCAGCCCGCGTAGTAAATCAGGCGGTCAATACTGCATTCTACTTCTGCAATCGCTTTAGCTTTTGATGAGTCTTGCTGCATTAATTCTTCTACGAATTGCACTTTTCGGCCTTCCATCATTTCGGCAATGCGGTAGAGAATTTGGCTTCTGTTGAAAGCGGATTTCCCTGCCCAACTACCCACGGCTCCTCTTGCAGCCACCACTGAATTTCTAAAATCTTTTCGCGTTGATCGGCAAACGTTGGCAAGCAGTTCACCGTTTTTGTTTTTTGGCGTATAATACCGGCCCGACTCGGTGCGTGGGAACTTGCCACCAATGTAAATTTTATAAGTTTTGAGCACTTCGAGCCGTTTTTGTGTTTGCTCGTGGCCATTAGTGTGCTCAATCGCCTTTACTTTTTTTGATTTTGATGTAGTTGCCATTTCTCAATTCAAATTTAAATATGGTAACAGCCCGTGCAACCCACCCTCACGCCCATAGCCGCTTTCTTTGTATCCGCCAAAAGGCGATGATGGGTCGAACTTATTGTAGGTATTTGCCCAGACTACGCCTGCACGCATTTTGCTAGTCATGTTGAAGATTTTGGAACCCTTGTCTGTCCAAACACCTGCCGAAAGACCGAAAGGTGTGTTGTTCGCTTTTTCAATCACTTCGTCCACAGTTCTGAAAGTTTGAACAGCCAAAACAGGTCCGAAAATTTCTTGTTGTGCGATGCGGTGTGATTGGCTTACATTTAAAAATAAGGTAGGGCGGCACCAATATCCCTTCTTTGGCACAGAGCAAGAACTTTGATGGATTTCAGCACCATCTTCCTGACCGATTTTCAGGTATTTATTAATCGTCTCAAGTTGTTCTTTTGAGTTAATTGCACCAATATCCGTGTTTTTATCAAGTGGGTCGCCAACGATAAGTGTTTCCATACGGTCTTTGAGTTTTCGGAGAACCTCATCGTGAACACTTTCCTGTACAAACAGTCGTGATCCTGCACAGCATACATGCCCTTGGTTAAAAAAGATTCCGTTGATAATACCCTCTACTGCCTGATCAATTGCAGCGTCTTCAAAAATGATATTAGCAGCTTTTCCCCCTAGTTCGAGTGTGGCTTTCTTGTTCGTTCCAGCGATGGCTTTTTGAATGATTTTTCCAACATTCGTTGAACCCGTAAACGCGATTTTATCAATATCAGGGTGATTGACAATGGCAGCGCCTGTTTTTCCAGCGCCCGTAACAATATTAACTACTCCATCAGGGAGTCCGGATTCTTGAATGATTTCAGCTAATTTCAGTGCAGTTAGTGAAGTGGTTTCTGCAGGCTTAAGCAACACGGTGTTGCCTGTAGCCAAAGCAGGAGCAATTTTCCACGCAGCCATCAACAACGGAAAATTCCATGGAATAATTTGCCCTGCCACACCAATGGGTGATGCTTTTCTGTTCGGGAAAGCGTATTCCAATTTATCAGCCCAACCAGCATTGTAGAAGAAATGAGCAGCCACCAGTGGCACATCCACATCGCGTGATTCGCGGATAGGCTTGCCGCCATCAAGCGATTCAATCACTGCAAACTCRCGCGCGCGCTCCTGTATCATTCGTGCGATGCGGTAAATGTATTTTCCGCGTTCTTTAGCAGGCATTTTCGACCACGTCTTTTCGTAAGCGTTTCGCGCTGCTTTTACTGCCTTGTTTACATCATTTTCATCTGCTTCGGCAATATARGCAAGCTTCTTCTCATTAGCAGGATTGATGCTGTCGAAATACTTGTCGCTACTGGGTTTCACGAACTTTCCGTTAATAAACAGCCCGTATGCCTCACGCAACTGGATGTGATCTGTGCTTTCGGGAGCGGGGTCATATTGCCAATCGGTTTGAAAATTCAAAGAGGGCTCTCCCAAGGACGAAACTTCTTTTGTTTTTGTTATTTTTTTTCTCATCTTATTTATACATTACCTCTTTTATTCCTCATCCTTTGGGGACATTAGGAGGATCTTTTTAGTCAATCGAAAAATAATCTTTACCCTGATAATTTCCGGTAGTTCCTTTCACTATTTGCATGAGCACATCATTGGCCAGCGAACTAGCTCCAAAACGGAACCACTCGTTGCTCATCCATGCTTGCCCAAGCACTTCACGCAACATCACTAAGTAATGTAACCCCAATTTTGCTTTTGAAATGCCGCCTGCGGGTTTCATGCCTATCATTTTTCCCGTTTTGTAATAAAAATCCCGGATGGCTTCAAGCATGCAAAGCGTAACGGGCATAGTTGCTGCTGGGCTTATTTTTCCAGTCGATGTTTTGATGAAATCAGCGCCTGCATACATGGCAATGTCGCTGGCTCTGCGAACTTTGTCGTACGTGCCAAGTTCACCTGTTTCTAAAATCACTTTCAGACGGGCATTACCACATGCTTCTTTGATGGCAGCAATTTCATCGAAAACAAAGTTATAATCACCTGCATGAAATTTCCCTCTAGAAATCACCATGTCYACTTCATCAGCTCCTTCTGCAACGGCAAATTTTGTGTCAGAAATTTTTACATCCATGGGTGCCTGCCCACTTGGAAAGGCAGTAGCAACCGAAGCAATCTTCACAYTTGTTCCAATCAATTCCTTTTTCGCGATGCGGACCATTGAAGGATACACGCACACCGCAGCAACTGTGGGCAGCCCATCAAAAGCATCGTGCGGATGGCAGGCTTTGTAGCACATTTGGCGCACTTTCCCGGGAGTGTCTTTCCCTTCAAGTGTGGTCAAATCAATCATATTGAGCACCAATTTCAACCCTTTCATCTTTGCTTCTTTTTTGATGCTTCGCTTCTGGAAACGGGATGCACGTTCTTCTATCCCCACATGATCAACTGTTCGAGTTAAGTGGAAATCTGGAATTGTCGCTCTTTTTGCTGTTGCTGTTGCCATCATCTCGAATTTAACTTCAAAAGTACAAATATTAGATAAACCGTTTGCAAGAAGCCCCTTGAACGTCAATCCATGCAATTTTGTTACCTTTGCAAACTTGTTATGAAAGCGGAAAAAGGCAATATTTTCTCGGTTTTTGATGAGATTCTGCAAAGAGAGGATAAAGAAAAATTGCTCGAACAGCGGGCAAAGGTAATTTGGATGACAGGATTGAGCGGTTCGGGCAAAACCACTGTTGCGAAAGGATTGGAAAAAGAACTGCACGAAAAAGGGTTTCTGACTCAACTTCTTGATGGCGATAATGTGCGAACAGGCATCAACAATAATTTGGGGTTTTCGGAAGAAGACCGAAGCGAGAACATCAGGCGAATTGCAGAAATAGCGAAATTGTTTTTGAATTGTGGGATAATAACAATTTGCTGCTTTGTAAGCCCAACCATTGAAATTAGAAAAATGGCGAAAGAAATTATTGGTGAACTTAATTTTTTGGAAGTGTTCGTAAACACCCCTTTGGAAATTTGTGAGCAGCGAGACACTAAAGGACTTTACGCAAAAGCGCGAAACGGTGAAATCAAGGATTTTACAGGGATTTCAGCTCCTTTTGAAGAGCCCAAAAGTCCTGATTTTGAATTAAACACAAATGAAGCAGAAGAAGAGTCGGTGAATTCACTGCTTGAATTTATTTTGCCAAAAATCAAATTAGAAAATGCAGTCGTATAATTTAACCCATCTGAAAGAACTCGAATCCGAATCCATCTTCATTATCCGTGAAGTGGCTGCACAGTTTGAAAATCCGGTATTATTATTTTCAGGAGGAAAAGACTCTATTTGCTGTTTGCATTTAGCTCAAAAGGCTTTCTTCCCTGCTAAAATACCATTTCCGATCATGCACATTGACACGGGGCACAACTTCCCAGAAACAATTAAATTCAGGGATGAAATTGTGAAAGATTATCAAGTGCGACTCATTGTTCGTTTTGTGCAGGAATCCATTGACAAAGGACGGGTTGCCGAAGAAAAAGGATTTGATGCCAGCCGCATCCGCCTGCAAACTACTACTTTACTTGATGCAATTGAGGAGTTGCAATTCGATGCCTGCATTGGTGGAGCAAGGCGCGATGAAGAGAAGGCACGGGCGAAAGAACGGTTTTTCTCTCACCGTGATGACTTCGGCCAATGGGACCCCAAAAACCAACGCCCAGAGTTGTGGAATTTATTCAATGGGCGGAAAAGAATGGGCGAGCATTTTCGCACTTTCCCGATAAGCAACTGGACAGAAATGGATGTATGGCAGTATATTCTATGCGAAAATATTGAGATGCCTTCGTTGTATTTTTCTCATAAAAGAAAGTGCATCAAGCGAAGCGGCATGATCTTGGCGGATTTTGAACATCTGCCAAAAAGAGAAATTGAAATCCCAGAAGAAATGACCGTGCGTTTTCGCACCATTGGCGATATGACCAGCACAGGAGCAGTGGAGTCAGTAGCTAATTCGATGGAAGACATCATCAAAGAAGTGGCGGCAACAAGAACTACCGAGCGAGGAGGAAGAGCTGATGACAAACGCTCGGAAACGAGTATGGAAGACCGAAAAAAAGAAGGGTACTTTTAGAATTAAGAATGTAGAATTTAGAATTCAGAATTAAATATGAGTGAATTTGCTGGAAACGGTTACTTGGATATGGAGCTATTACGCTTCACTACTGCTGGCAGTGTAGATGATGGGAAAAGCACCCTGATAGGCCGGCTGCTATTCGACAGCAAAGCTGTGTTCCAGGACCAAATGGAAGCCATCGAAAGAGCGAGCATTCAGAAAGGAGAAGAACATGTGAACCTTGCTCTGCTCACAGATGGGCTACGTGCTGAGCGCGAACAAGGCATCACTATTGATGTGGCTTACCGCTATTTCGCTACGCCAAAACGCAAATTCATCATTGCTGACACGCCCGGACACATCCAATACACACGAAATATGGTAACGGGAGCTTCCACTGCCAATCTCGCCATTATTTTGGTTGACGCGCGAAACGGGATCATGGAACAAACCTGCCGCCACACATTTATTGCTACCCTGTTGCAAATTCCACACATTGTTTATTGCGTCAACAAGATGGATTTGGTGGACTACAAGGAAGAGCGCTTTCTCGAAATTAAAAAGGGATTAAAAAATTTCTCATCAAAACTCGATGTAAAAGATGTACGTTTCATGCCAATCAGTGCATTGCATGGCGACAATGTGGTGATGCGTTCCAAAAAAATGGATTGGTACGATGGGCCAACACTACTTTATTTACTCGATAACATCCACATAGCCAGTGATCATAACCTAGTTGATTGCCGCTTTCCTGTGCAGTATGTCATTCGTCCGCAAAGCAAAGAACACCACGATTACCGTGGCTATGCCGGCAGAATTGCAGGGGGCATTTTTAAACCGGGCGATAAGGTGATGGTATTGCCTTCTGGCTTTACTTCTTCAATTAAAGCCATTGATGTTTTTGGAGGAAGTATTGAAGAAGCATTTCCGCCTATGTCCGTAACAATAACTTTGGAAGACGATATCGACATTTCGCGTGGAGACATGATTGTGCGCGAAAACAACATGCCGCAAACCGGGCAGGACATTGATTTGATGATTTGCTGGCTCAGCAAGCAAAAACTGGCTGAAAGAGGGAAATACACATTGCGCCATACCACGAAAGAAGTGCGCTGTTTGGTGAAAGAAATTAAATACAAAGTGGATGTCAACACGCTGCATCGTATGGAAGACGACAAGGGAATCGGCATGAACGACATTGCACGGATTTCAGTAAGAACAACAGCCCCGCTTTTTCACGACAAATACACACGCAACCGCACTACCGGAAGCGTAATATTAATTGACGAAGCAACCAATGAAACCGTTGGGGCGGGAATGATAAAGTAGTATGCAGAGGCAGTAAACTGCAAACTTTGGAAAAGTTCCGAGTTCCGTTTCGTCACCTCAACGTAAACCTTATCGGAAGATTATATGATACGCGTACTGGTTTACCTCTTTGTTTACCAGGAAAAAATTTTGGAAACTTTTTCACTACTCTTATTGCCTCTTCGTCACAACCGCCTCCAATCCCCCTTAGTATCTTCACATCTTTGACCACACCTTTTTGATTAATCTCAAAATTCACATACACTATACCTGATATTCCTGCATCTTTAGCCATTGCGGGGTATTTGATATTTTTACCTAAAAATTTCATTATTTCCGTCTCTGTACATTCTTTACGTTTTTGCTCATCACGAATATTTTCACATCCAGGAAGCGAAGGGAACTGCTCCACAATGGTAAAAATCTGCGGCTCATCCACTACCTCTTCTATTTCTTGTATTTCTACTTCAGTATCTTCATCTATTTCCATATCATCTAATTC
>NVWW01000124.1 GCA_002746335.1 Flavobacteriales bacterium
GGAGAAAGAATATACAGCCCGAGAATATTGGGGAAACACATCGCGAAAATCATGGCATCGGAAAAGTCAATCACTTTGCCAAGAGTGAGGACGGATCCAAGAACTACAAAAGCACAGAAAATCGTTTTGTAAATTATTTCTGTAATTTTAGATTTTCCAAATAAATACTCCCATGATTTTAAGCCGTAATATGACCAGGAGATCATAGTAGAGAAAGCAAACAACACCACTGCAATGGTGAGAATTACTGTAGCAATTCCTCCAAATACACTCTCAAATGCTTTAGAAGTCATTTCTACCCCGACAACTGATTCATCGGCATACATTCCTGTGATAACTAGCACGAGTGCAGTCATCGTGCAGACGACAACAGTATCAATGAACGGCTCAAGCAGTGCCACTAAGCCCTCTGTAATCGGCTCTTTGGTACGAACCGCAGAGTGTGCAATCGCGGCAGAACCGATGCCTGCTTCATTTGAAAAAGCAGCTCTTTTGAACCCCTGAATCAAAACGCCAATGATTCCACCAAATGCCGCCTGCGGACTGAAAGCGCCTTCGATAATCGATCTGAAAGCAGCTGGAATATCACCGAAGTTATATAGCAGAGTAATAATAGCTGCAAGAACATATAACCCACACATAAAGGGCACGACTTTATCAGTAACCCTCGCTATGCTTTTGATGCCACCAATGATGACCACTGCAACACATATAGCCATTATTAATCCAAAAACGAAAGACCCTGTATCAGTTGACATGAAAGTTTGCTCAAAAATTGGCAGGTTGCTGAATTGTGCACGTGCTTGATTGGCCTGAAACATGTTGCCTCCTCCCAGCGAACCTCCAATGCACATAATTGCAAAGAAAACCGCAAGTACTTTCCCAAGCATGGTGAGAARACCACCTTTTGACCCTTTTTCCTTATTGTCATCCCCTTTTGACTTTCTATCAAGCATAGCTAAGCCCTTGCTCAAGTAATACATCGGACCACCAGATACTGATCCGTCAGGATGTTCGTCACGGAATTTTACCCCCAACGTACATTCTACGAATTTGGAGGACATTCCAAGTAATCCGGCTATTATCATCCAGAAGGTGGCACCCGGGCCACCAACGCCAATTGCTACAGCAACACCTGCTATATTTCCCAAACCAACCGTTCCTGACAAAGCGGTTGTCAACGCCTGAAAGTGTGACACTTGCCCTGGCTCATTGGGGTTGGTGTACTTTCCACGAACAATATCAATAGCCAATTTAAAGCCTCGAAAATTGATAAAACTCATGTAAAAAGTGAAGAAAACAGCACCGGCCACCAACCAAATCAGCACGAAAGGGACAGCATGATCACCAAAGGAAACTTCTGTGAAAACAAAAGCGACAATACCATCGGTATAATTGCCCATAAATTCATTAACTGCTTCATTTAGTTTGTCAACAAATGATTTGTCTGTGTCTTGCGCGAATGTCATAAGAGGCAGTAATATTCCAAACAAAAGGGCTTTCAGCTTTTTCATTTTAGAGACTTTTTAGGCGAGGCAAATATATTTAGAAATATGAGACAGGAAATTCGAAACTCATAGGTGATTGGTTTTATTACCTGAGTTCATAATTCAATTGACGGTCAACTATCTTTAATCCTTCTTCAAACGAATGCGGTTTGTAGCCGAGATCATTTTGTGCTTTGTCCAGAATAAAGCCGGTTTTTGGCGGGCGCTTAGCCGGTTGGCTTAATGTGGAAGAAGAGACAGGTGTAATAAGCGATTTATCCAATCCATAAAAGTCTGCGACTTTGTAAACGATGTCAATCACGTTCATGTAATCTTTCCCTGAAATATTATAAATACCAGAGGCCTTGTTCACAGCAGCGAGAATGCAGCCTTGCGCCAAGTCCTCTGCCAAAGTAGGTGAGCGCCACTGATCATCCACTACATTAATTTTTTTGCTGCTTTCAAGCGAATTTTTTGCCCACAGCACAATATTCGAGCGGCTCATGTCATCCACTATGCCATAAACCAAAATGGTGCGTAAAATGGCCCATTTGATATTGGAATTTTTAACAACTTTTTCTCCCTCCAGTTTGGATAATCCGTAATAGCTAACAGGCATCGGCTCATCATCTTCGGTGTACAAATCATCTTTTTCTCCATCAAAAATGAAATCGGTAGAAATATGGACGAGATGAACATTGTGTTTTTCGCACTCATTCACAATGTATTGAACTGCTTCCACATTCGATTTCCAGCACAGTTCCCTTTCTGTTTCGCAGGGGTCAACATTGGTCATCGCAGCTGTATGGATGATGGTGTGGGGAGTATGTTTTTCAAAAATGGCCTTTACATTTTCTTCATCTGTGATGTCGAGTTGTTCATAGATGTAGCCCTCTTTGCGTTTTAACCGGTTTTCTCCTCTCGCAGTGGCGATGATTTTCACATCTTCTTTTTCTAACAAACCGTAAACCACCTTTTGCCCAAGCAGCCCGTTTGAACCTGTTACAAGAATTTTTTTCATCGCAATGTAAATTTAACCATCAAAACGCAATCGCACGTTTTCCAAGCTCTCGTTTGAACCAACCAGAGTAACCAAATCTCCTTTGCGCAGGCGGGTATAGCCATGCTTATGAGTTTTTATCCAATTTGCGGCCTTTATCAATATCCAGCTTCATATACCGGAGCAGATCATGGGAGAAAGCTATCATGTTTTTTATCTCGTCAGTACGTGCCGTATGGAGGTGGTTGAAGATCATAAGTGCTTCTCCGTTACTTTCAATGTGATGAATGTTGCTTTTTTGGAGGAAGTTGATAATATCTTCATTAAAGAAATCTCTTATGGCTTGCTCATCTTCACCCATGACTAAAAACTTTCGAGAGAAGTTGGTATGCAGTGTAAAGTCTATATCCCGGTATCCAGCAAATGCTCTAACCCGATCAAACATCTTATCAAATAGACCTTCCTTCTCAATAGTAAACTTGGGAATTTTCACAGGCAGGCGAATCACTTGAACTGTGGTGTGATATGCCTCCAATGACAACAGCGCCCCTTCATCAAAAATAATGTCTGCTATTTCCCAATTGACATTGCTAACTGAGTCTGTTCCTTTGAGGGAATTTGTTTTACTTTCAATAGGGCGCGATTCGAAAAATTGAAATTCTCTTAGGTACGAAGTGTTCCAATCAACTTCCTTTTGCAACAACCAACCATTCTCGTTGGCAATCTTTTGCAGCCTAATTTGTCGAGGTGTAATCTTGATTGCAGGTGGTCCGCTAATGATTTTCAACGCCCGATTGTGGCTGGTAGAAGAAACATGGTTTTCCAAGCCAATAATAGTAACGTTTCCACCCTCATTTTCTTGAACCCGCTTGAATTCAATGACGTTTTCCATTACAGTAAGATCCACCAAACGGCTTTTCGACATATCCACTCTTACAGTTGAACCAAGAGGAACCTGGGCCAATAGCTTATTGAGATTGAGCATGAACAGGAAGTTAGATATGCCTTTAAGTTTTATATCATATGTGCCATTATCCTTCACATATACCTTGGATCCAGACTTGAATACCATTATAAAGAACCGCATGAACCCCACCTTGGCCAGCAGCATGTGTAAGACAAGGGTGATTAATATTCCGCCCATGATACCATAGAGTAAG
Source organism: Flavobacteriales bacterium (assembly GCA_002746335.1). Taxonomy (GTDB): domain Bacteria; phylum Bacteroidota; class Bacteroidia; order Flavobacteriales_H. Next base: position 3,648 of record NVWW01000124.1, read on the forward strand.
TCGGTAAAGAGAGTAATGACTAAGGTACTGGTGAGGAAGAGTAGTTGCTCGACTCCTTGGTCATATGCATGCTTAAAGACTTTTGGCGAGGCGAGCTTAAAGCCAGTAAATACCAGTATAGCAGCTAACGCAGCAAGAGGCACTTTCTGTAAGACTGGTGCTAGGATCACTATAAACAAGATCAGCAGGATGCCATGATATAGGTTAGTCCATTTAGTTTTTCCGCCATTATGAATGTTTACAGTACTCCTAACAATTACAGTGATAATTGGCAAGCCTCCGAGCAACCCAGATACAATTGTGCTGGCGCCTACTCCTATCAGGTCTTTATTAAGGTCTGTAGTCCTTTTGTAGGGGTCGAGTTTATCCACCGCCTTTGCGCTCGCTAAAGTTTCCACAGTAGCAATCATGGTGATAGAAAATACGGTTAACCAAAAAGCGCCCGTACCCACCTTGGAAAAGTCAGGATATAAAATGCTGTCAAGCGGGTTATTAGGGATATTGATGAGGAAATCCGGCCCAACTGTATAGTCCATTCCGAAAAAGGAAAGAGTATGCTCATCAAGGAAATTAAAGACATATACAAAAGGTATGGATAGCAGCAATACCCACATAGGTGCTGGCAAAAAATGGAAAAGTTTATAGCTGATCTTGGAATGAAAAACCAACAGAAGAATGCCTGTTAGGGAAATAATTGCCACAAAGGGATTAGCATTAGGCAACTGGTAGATAATATCTATCAAGATGCCCATTGTTGTTTGCGCGTCTGAACTAGTGCCAAGCGCTACGAGCATTTGTTTAGCAAAAATGATTACACCAATTGCAGCTAGAATTCCATGAATTACTGAGGAAGGAAAGAGATTGGCAAACCGTCCCATTTTAAGCAACCCCAATAAGACTTGAATTCCTCCCGAAACAACAATCGCAGCCAGTACATAATGAATGGCATGACCAGAACCATCGTCAAGGGCAGTAAGGCCAGCCAGTATAACAACGATCAACCCTGCAGCAGGGCCATTGATTGCAATATGACTTCCCCGAAAGAAAGTAGTAACAACACCACCAATGATCGCGGACAACACTCCCGCCATTGGGGAAACGCCAGATGCCACAGCTATTCCTAAGGCAAGAGGGAGTGCCACCAATGCCACACTAAATGCAGATACCAAGTCGCTACGCCAGTGTTCTGACAAACCTTTGAATCCTTCTGTTTGTATAGAAATTGACTTTCGCAAATTATTCTTAATTCTGTTTTCTCAAATCAGGATTGAACACCAAAGCAAACTGCATGTACAATTTTCCAAAATCATTTACCCGTTGATGAAGTAGCCCAACCTGAAAACCAGCATTTTGGTTAAACTGATAACCAAATGCCCCATACAATCGATTCCGATCAAAAAATGTTTTCTTTACGTTCAAAAACACCTCATCATAAAGCCCTATAAACACCGCACCTTTTTCAATTTTGGGTTTATTAAGTGGCACAAACAGCATCAGCCGATAACGAAACCTGTTGCGGTAATCACTGTTTACCCAGCGCTGCTCTACCCTGTAACGATGCTCAAATTTCACCTTGCCAATGTTGTTGGTTAAAATGAATTGCTGCCAAATCCGGTGTTCTTCTGATTCGGGATGCGTTTGCTCACTCTCAAACTGATGCCCTCCAATATAACCGTAGCCTGCCGTTGCAAATGCCTTATCCGAAAAATGATAATTCAGACCTGTTCGCAACAGCAACTGCTCAATATTTACAGGGGCAAGGGTGTGGTTCCTGTATTGCACTTCTGTGTGAACACTGAATTTATCACTCACCTTGTTCATCCCGAAATACATAAGCCAGTTGCCTGTCTCATTTTCCTGTGCAAAAAGAGAAGCAGGCATGGCCAACATGATTAAAGAAAAACAAGGCACTATCCGAAGCACTGTTTTCATAACTCCACGAACGTTACTTCACCGGTTTCCACAGAGTACATGGCGCCAACCAATCCTATTTCTCCGTTGTCGAGCATTTCTTTTAGCACAGGGCTTTTTTCTTTAAGCTGCCGCATGGAGATTTCTACATTTTTATAAGCCACTTTTTGTACAAACTCTTTGTTAACTGAAGTGCGTTCACCTGCTTCTTCCACAGAATCAATTGCAGGTTGAATTTTGCTGAGTAATCCGGTTAGGTTACCTAATTCAACATGATCGCAAGCGCCCTTTACCGCACCACAAGAGGAATGACCCATTACCACAATTAATTTAGAACCTGCTGCTTTACAGGCAAATTCCATGCTACCAAGAATGTCTTCGTTAATAAAATTCCCGGCTATGCGTATGCTGAAAATATCGCCAATTCCCTGGTCGAAAACCATTTCGGCAGGTATTCGTGAGTCAATACAACTCAGTATTACTGCGAAAGGGTATTGTCCTTTTGCAGTTTCTTGTACTTGTTCCGGTAAATTACGGTCTGTTTGCAAGTTTTGTACAAACCTGGCGTTACCCTCTTTTAAGATTTCCATTGCTCCTTCTGGAGTAACGGCTTCTTGTGTTTCTTTTGTTTGAGTTTTCATTATTATTGTTTTTAAGTTATTATCAGGTTTACATCCGATAGGCCACCTTTGCCTGTTTTACTTCATGCAGTTCTTCCACAATTTTGGCAAACCCACCGTTCTCGTTTTTTAAATTATGTTTCAGCCACACTTCGCAATCTTCAAATGCAGCAAACACATGCATTTCGGGTATAAGTGCGGATATTATGTCAATCTTCTTCAGCAGATCCAACGGTTGCGGGTTGTTGGTTATTTATTATTGCACTGTCAACCACCTATTGATTTCGAGTTCAAAAATAAAAGAAAATAACAACTGACAATTAAGAACTGAAACTCGAATAGTAACTATCTACAAGTATTAAACATATATGACGATATTGTTAAATGGTTTTATTCTGCGGCAATTTAACCATATAACAATTTAACCCTGCTTCGGCAGGCATTGTCAAATTGCCTGTGTTTCATGGGTAAGCAGACAGTTATCCCGAATACGATCTAAAGATCCCAAACCGTCTTGCGCCTGCCCCTTACGAGTTGCTTGACGAGATCTTTGTGCTCCAGGAAGAAGGCCATGATAAGGTAAATAATGAGCGGTGAGCCGAGGGTTATAAATGAAAAGTAAATAAAATACAGCCGGATGCGCGATGACTTGATGCCGAGCTTCTCGCCCCACCACCCGCACACCCCGAAGGCCTGTTTTTCAAAGAAAGTGAGGATTTTTTCAATCATTTGCATTACTATTTGTCATTCTGAGAGAAGCGAAGAATCTTATTTCCGATAGCGCAATGTAAGCATTTTTTTGCATTGCAGTATTCGTTTTTCAATTGCAAAAGCGCTTGGCTTCTATACGCATCTCGCGCAGAAATGTTCAATTCCTTCCATCTATTGATAATTGCATTTTTTTCTTCGGGGAGATTTTCGAGCAATTTAAATGCATTTGTTTTGAACACGTCTTCGCCTTTTTGCTGCCCGTAAACAAACAAAAATGGTGCAACAGTATTGATCAAAATGCCATTAACAGCACTTTCGCCCAACTGCTTTTTTCGCTCAGATGAATGTTTGTCAAAAACGTAGTGAGTTCTCCAATATTCTGAAGTTTCAACCTGGAATAATTCAATAATTGCTGCGGAATTTTTTGCTTCGATGATTTTGGAAAACAGCGAAGATGATCTATGAATCAAATTCGCCAGTTGCGAGATACGAATAGTCGGAAAATTGGGTGGCCGCAGCCGCAAAAATTTGAGAAGTGACTTGTCAAGTGGCTGTAATTTAAATTTATTTTTCAAAAAATCGTATTCCTTTTTTAGTTGATTGGGGTAATCGTCTGCAAAATTTTCTTCTAAAAATCCCGCTTGCCCAAGAAGCAGCGCCTCTACCTGCAAAAGGTTGTCTCTATGCTTTCCAATAACTGAAAAAGGAAGCGATTTTGCCAATAGCTCCATTGGCTCGGCATTCACCTTAAAACCAAAATTTCGTGCAAGAAAAATGTAAAACACCTCTGCCCAGTCGTTTTTGTGCCGCTCAAGCATTTCAACAATTGCAGATGATTTTCGCTCCAACCGCTCTATTAACAGCCGTTCCAGCCAGTTATCAACGGTGAAGACATCTACTTCGCTGATATGATTGGCGCAAGGAATCCATAGTTTATTGCTTAGAAAATGACAGTATTTGGCATAGAGCGAATCATTGATTTTTTCTTGTAAAGTCAACACATGCAGTTCTTGTCCGTTTTTTCGAACCACATTTTTGTCATGATTGAAAACCACATGCAAAATCACATTGTCATAAGCTGCATCTTTTTGATGGCTATGCTTTTCCCAGTCAGAAGAATTGATGTGGATTTCCACATTTCCTGCCCAAAGCGTGCTGCCAATTTTTATTTTAGTATTGAAGAAATCGGGGCCGGCATCGGTATTGGGTGTTCCCGCCTTGATGATTTGCAGCGATTCGCCACTTTCGCATTGCAGGCTGTTTTGCTCAAAAAGCTGGAACTTCCAGATGTAGTGGAGGAATTGTTCGGTCATTATTTATGAATGGCAAATTTGTATGAATTTACGAATGTAACGGATTGAAACTCAATTTTGTGTTTTTTCGGGTAACTTGCGCCAGCTTCCACTAAAAACAATTGCTAATCGTTATCGGACATTAAAAAAATGAAGAAGTTCTTAATCGTTTATTCCTTATTGTTAATTGTTATACCATCATTTTCACAAATCAGCCAAAATGTGAATTTGCTCTACCAGTGGCATGACACTACGATAACAATAAACTTTAGAGATGCCAGATACAGTGATGTATGGGGGTTTGTTCAGAACGCAAGAGAATATGCAGTAATTGGCTCAACTTTCGGAACACATGTGTTTGATGTGACTAATCCCAGCAATACTTATCAGGCAGATTCTGTTGCGGGGGCATTTCAAGGTTTCAATGTAAATCATAGAGATTATAAAGATTATATAGGTTATTTATATGCTGTATGCGATGAAGGCAGCAGTACTTTACAGATTTTTGACCTGAGTTATTTACCGGATTCTATATCCAAGGTTTATGATGACGATTCCTTGTTCATTAGAGCACATACTATATTTATTGATTCTGTTTCTGCACGTTTGTATACATGTGGTACAAACAGTAATGCATTAAGTATTTATTCGATTCTGAACCCATCATCACCACAACTATTGTCGCATTATAATGATGTGCCCTACGTTCACGACATATACGTCAGAAACGATACTGCTTATCTTAATTGTGGAGATAGTGGTCTTTATATAATCGATTTCCAAACTCCTTCCGTTCCAGTAACCTTTGGTTCTTTAACTGTATATCCAGATCAGGGATATAATCATAGTGGTTGGCTAAACAGCACCGGAGACATTTATGTTTTTTGTGATGAAACGTATGGACGGGAGCTGAAGGTTTGTGACGTGTCAGATTTTGGGAATATTCAAATTCTATCTACACTAACCTCCGGAGTGAGCGACAGTTCTGTTGCCCACAATGCATTTATCAAAGACAACTTCATTTATATAGCATATTACAATGACGGGTTACAGATATTCGACATTTCCAATCCTTTTGCTCCTATCAAGAAGGGATATTACGATACGTTCGCTCCTTCACAAAAAGATGATTTTAGAGGAGCATGGGGAGTCTATCCTTTTTTGCCTTCAGGTATCGTACTATTAAGTGATCGGAATACAGGCTTGTATGTTTTTGATGTTTCCCAAGCACTTGTTAGTGTTCCTGAACTTAACATTGATAATGATAATATATCGATACATCCTAACCCATTTACTTCAATGGTAAATATTAATTTCTCCATAGAAACAGATCAAAATGTATCAATATTGCTACATGATATTCAAGGGAGAGAAGTAAATACATTACTAAGTTCTCATCATAATGCCGGCCAATATAATTATCAGTTTGATTTTAGTGATAAAAAATTCGAATCGGAAATTTACATTTTGCAGATCATCATGGACAACCAAGTGGTTACAAAAAGAATAGTAAAATTAAACTTTCGATAACAATGGCAGCCGATACACAACACATTATTTTCAGAAAACTGACATAATTTAAGCTGTTTTCATGGCTTTATTTTGGGCGAGAACAACGCACTGAATACCGATAAATTTACACTCACATTAGCCGCAAGAAGTTTCAGGAGCTGCCTTGCCCTGTTGAGAATATGCGGATTTTCAGTAATTTAGGCGGGGTATTCTATATTGTGTATAAACGGCATGCCGTTTATACATACGTTGTAGTGCAATCAAAGAACTATGGAAGAATTAATGCCAATATTCCTTACTGTTTCAGCAACATTATTAGGACTATCAATTCTTATAAAGGTGCTGTGGGGAATGAAATTCAAAAGGATTAAACATCGGCAACCACAAGGTGTTTTTGAATTATATATGCTCTTTGCAGCTTCCGTTCTGATGATGTGGTTTCCATATAAATATGATGGGGACGATGAAAAACTCATCAAAATACAGCGAAGAATAAATTGGATAACTTATGTTTTCTATGGACTTGTTCTATTGGAAGGATTATTAATCTATATCCAAATTCAAATAATTAAAAATGGAGCATGACTTTCTGAATAACATAAATCGAATTAAAATAAAACGCACTACACAATCACTAAAAATCATAACCACCCTGCGGGCTAGCAACGTTTTTTAGCGGAAACGGCACCACGCATTTAAAAAACGAATAACAGAAAAAGAAAAGATGCTTAATGGAGGTTTTTACAATTCAAGAGATTCCGAATTGATTGAAATGTATCATCGTTCAAGAAAGCTAACTAAAGAATATAATCAACTTGACTCTGACCAAGCTGAAAAGCGTGAACAAATTAACAGCTATGAACGAAAAAAAAGAAAAAAATCCTCGATACTCTTTCATGTCAGTTACAGTTATATTGCCCATTCTGAAAGAACTTTTATTCTTATCTTAGTACCCTTGAGCAACGACAAGGCACACGAAATCACTGCTAACAAAAAATAAACGCCATTAAAACACGCGTTTATTCATCCGGTATATTTTATTTAAAGCTATGCGAATATTATTGATTACTGATGGTATATATCCAATTGTCATGGGAGGAATGCAGAAACACTCGTACTACCTCGCAAAATTTTTATCAAA
>NVWW01000125.1 GCA_002746335.1 Flavobacteriales bacterium
CTAAATTACTAATTATCGATACAATTCAAATAAAAAATAATATTTAAACTGCTCAAAATAAATGAGTTATGAAAAAGAAAAAGTCAACAAAAATAATAGCAACATCGTTATTGCCCGTTTATCACTTTATTTATACTTTTACTTCCCTTTCAAAAAATGGAAGAATCAGCATATAAAACAGATGTAGTTATTGCTGGGGGTGGGCTGGCAGGAATGGTTAGCGCATTGGAACTGCTCAACGCAGGAAAAAAAGTTATCCTGCTCGACCGTGCGGAAGAAAGTCGGTTTGGCGGGCTGGCAAAAGAATCTTTTGGTGGTATGTTTTTTGTCAATACTCCTCACCAGCGAAAAGCAGGTATAAAAGACGATGTGAATTTGGCTTTGCACGATTGGCATTCCTTTGCCGAATTTGATGATGATGCCAATTGGCCTAAAAAATGGGCTGAACTGTACGTCAACTCATGCACAGATGAAGTCTATTTTTGGTTAAAGAAGCACAACATCAAATTCTTTCCTGTAGTGCATTGGGTGGAGCGCGGCTGGAACAAACCCGGCAATTCTTTACCACGTTTTCACATGGTTTGGGGCACAGGACACGGCTTGGTGGCTGAAATCGAAAAACACCTTCTCGGACACAAAAATGCCCAAAACCTACAACTGCTTTTCAAACACAAAGTCACCGATATTTCAATTGAAAACGGTGTTGCAAAAGGCATTTCAGGCATAAATGAGGAAAATGGAGAATCTTTTGAAGTAGAAGCAGAAGCTGTAGTCATCGCCTCTGGCGGTATCTGTGGAAATATCGAAAAAGTACGGCAAAACTGGCACCAGCCTTGGGGCGATCCACCAGAGACCATTCTCAATGGTTCCCATCCTGAAGCAGACGGCTTGCTGCACGATGAAATCAACAAGCACAACGGCAACCTCACCCACATGGACAAAGCGTGGCATTATGCAGCAGGCGTAAACCATCCTCGACCGCATTTCGAAGGGCATGGGCTGAGTTTAGTTCCGCCAAAATCAGCTCTGTGGGTAAAATATACGGGTGAGCGATTTCCCATCCCACTGATTACCGCTTATGACACACGTTTTTTAGTAGAAGAAATCTGCAAGCAGAAAAAAAAATACTCCTGGCAAATCCTCAACATAAAAATTGCCCTAAAAGAAATGGCCGTTTCAGGGTCGGAATCCAACAGGGCATTTCGTGAAAAAAATATTTTTCTTTTGATGAAAAACATCCTTTTTGGCAACAAAGAATTAGTTAATGATTTGCTGAATAACTGTATGGATTTCGTTACTGCCAATTCAATCGAAGAACTGGCCGGAAAAATGAACGCGCTAACGGGAGAAAATGATGTTGATGTGAATGCTTTAAAACATTCCATTTTGAATTATGACGCCAATATTGAACGCGGCCCGAAATTCCACAATGACGAGCAGTTGCGAAGAATTGCTCATACCCGCCAATATAAAGGAGACAAAGTACGCACATGCAAATTCCAAAAAATATTTGATAAAAGCACATTGCCTTTGATTGCCATTCGAGAGCATATTCTTTCACGCAAAACACTTGGCGGCATCCAAACGGATTTGGAATGTAGAGTACTCAGCAAAGAGCAACAACCCATCGAAGGGCTTTTTGCCGTTGGTGAAGCAGCAGGTTTTGGTGGTGGAGGCATGCATGGGCTGCGCTCATTAGAAGGGACATTTTTAGGTGCCTGTGTGTTGACAGGAAGGGTGGCAGCTAAAACCATATCAGGAAAACAATTATAACATTCGTATATTCGTAATTTGGTATCTTATGAAGAAGATCGGCTCTCAACTCGCAATTTACGCCCTTGAGCAAATTGGCGTAAAATTCACTTTCGGAATTCCCGGAGTGCACAACACTGAACTGTATGATGCGCTCAACTCCTCAGAAAAAATAACACCCGTTTTGGTGACCCACGAAGGGTGCGGCTCGTTTATGGCAGATGGTGTTTCGCGTACTTCAGATACAATTGGGACGCTCTGCATCGTTCCGGCAGCAGGCACTACCCACGCCATGAGCGGCATTGGCGAGGCTTTTCTAGATGGAACACCCATGCTCATCATCACAGGAGGGACCAGACGAGACAGCGGAAGACACTATCAACTGCACCAAATGGACTTACGACCTGTAATCGAGTCCATCACTAAAAAATATTTTCTGATTGAAAAACACGAAGACATTATCCAGACTATCTATGATGCGTATGACATCGCTACTTCAGGAGAGCCGGGACCGGTGTTTGTTGAGATTCCGGTGGAAATACAGATGTTTCAAGGGGAAGTTTCGGAATTATCAAAGTACCAGCCTCAGACCCACGAAATCAAATTCAATCCAGCCCAAATCAAGCAAGCTGTTGATTTGCTTACAAACGCTTCCAAACCCGGATTGTACGTGGGTTGGGGTGCGCTAAAGGCCTTTGAACAAACAAAAGAAATTGCAGAAAAATTGATTACTCCTGTATCAACCACTTTACAGGGGCTCAGTTCTTTTTTGGGCAATCATCCGTTGCATACTGGTGTGGGATTTGGTCCCGCTTCTGTACCAGCTTCACAAAATGCGTTTAAAGATTGCGATTGCATGTTAGCCGTAGGGGTTCGCTTTTCTGAATTGGGCACAGGTAGCTATGGGGTAACAGTTCCCGAGAATTTGATTCATGTGGACATCAATTCGGAGGTTTTTAGCAAAAATTACCCGGCAAAAATTGCTATCGAAGGTGATGCAAAACAGGTGCTTTCAGCTATTTTGGAGGAACTGAACAGCAGAAATTGGACTTCACCACGAAATTCAGAAAAACTCGCTTTAAAAATCAAAGTTGACAAACAAAACTACCTTGCAGAATGGACGCAAAAGAAGAACACCGAAAAAGTTTCTCCAGGTTTCTTTTTCAAATCATTACGTGAACAATTGCCTGATGATGTGCAAATGGTAGTGGATGACGGCAAGCACACATTCCTTTCTGCCGAACTTTTTCCTGTACACGTTCCGGGTGGCTTTATCTCCCCTACCGATTTCAACTGCATGGGTTTTTGCGTACCGGCTTCCATCGGCTCAAAACTGGCCAATCCAGACAAAATGGTGGCGGCCATCGTTGGGGATGGTGCCTTTCTGATGACTGGAATGGAACTGCTTACTGCCAGTACTTATGGCGTAGGTGTGATGGTATTCGTTTTTCACGATGGGGAATTGGGGCAAATCTCACAGTTCCAGAAAATTCCTTTAAACCGAAAGACCTGTACCAAAATTGGTGATGTAAATATGGAGGGCGTGGCTATTGCAACGGGTGCTCATTTCATTTCCATGAACAATGACGATGACATTGATACAGGAATTGCAGAAGCCATGAAAATTTCAGCCGAAGGCAAGCCTGTTTTAGTGGATGTAAACATTGACTACTCGAAAAAGACCTTTATGACCAAAGGGGTGGTGAAGACCAACCTGAACCGTTTCCCGCTGAACGAAAAAGTGAGGTTTATTGGCAGGGCGGTAAAAAGGCATGTTTTTGGGTGATTATTTCGATATTTTTGCAAGCAATATGAAAGTTTCTCTCCTAACAATCGTAGCACTGCTCACTATCACTTCTGCCCTTGCTCAGTACGACCTCAACGGGTATTACTACAGTAAGGTGAAAGACGACTACAATACCATACACTGGATACACATCCTCAACCCACGCTCATTGCGCCAGTTTACCACCTCCGAAATCGGTTGCGCCACTTTTGGCACCATTGATTACGGCCAATCGCCAAAAGATCTGCTCATTGATTTCCTAAACCACTTTGATAAAATTGACCCCGACTGCAAAAAAACGATGATGCCTACCCCCTATCAAAAACTCGAAGACGGCAAAATAGCTGTAATGCTGCGAGACGAAACCAACAAAACCACCCGCACCGTGCTGAAATTGGAATATAGCATCCTTTACCGGATGTATAAAAACGAAAAAGACAAGTTCGTAAAGAAAAAATACAAGATGATTTAACCCCACTATTCACTTATCCTCTCCACTCAGTTTTCTACATTTGCCGCTTAAAATTCAAGAAATGAAAAACGCAACTTATTTTTTGCTATTACTGACAGTTTTTGCCTGTACTCAACCGAATAACAAGCAACTGCCTATAAATAACGAGCAAAATAACATTCAATTCAACGCCTTCAAAGAACGTTTTATGGAAGCGTTTTGGAAGCAACACCCTACTTACGCCACCTGGTCAGGTTACCACAAATACGATAACGTTTTGGTGATTCCCAATGAAGAAAGCCGTTTGAACAACGAACTTTTTTGTCAGCAGTATTTAGATTCACTAAAAACTTTTGAGATACAAAAACTCAATAGCGCCAATTCAACCGATCTGATGTTGATTAAAAACCAATTGTTGTCATCGCTTTTCGGCATTAGTCAGATGAAAAGTTATGAATGGAACCCTGCTTCTTACAATTTAGGTGGAAGTTTTTTCGAAGTTATCAAATATAAGGGGCATGATTTGGAAACGCGTCTGCACAACATCCATAAAAAGCTGGAAAAAGTGCCTGAGTACTTCAACGCAGCCAAAGCCAACATCAAAAATCCAACTATAGAACATAGCAACTTAGCCATTCAACAAAACAAAGGTTCAGTAAGTGTTTTTGAGAAGACATTGAGAGATTCGGTAAACGCTTCTTCTCTTAGTGATGAAACTAAACAACACATTTTAGAAGATATTGATGAAGCAGTCAAAGCTATTAACAATTATGTAAAATGGATTGAAGAAGAATTAAAACCATCCTTGAGTGAAGAAAATGGGAGAAGTTTCCGTTTAGGAAAAGAATTGTACGAAAGAAAGTTTGATTACAACATCCAATCGGGTTTTTCTGCTGAAGAAATTTACCGAAAAGCCATTGAATACAGGGCTAACATTCACAGCGAAATGCTGAGCATCACGAAAGAGCTTTGGCCGAAATACCTGGAAGGAACCGAAATACCTTCCGATTCGTTGCAAGCCATTCGTCAGATGATTGACATACTCTCACTGAACCACGCGCACAGAGATTCTTTTATTACAGAAATCAGACAGCAAATCCCTGAATTGGAGCAATTCATCAATGACAAGCAACTACTTTTTCTTGACCCCAAAAAGCCGCTTGTGGTTCGCGAAACGCCTGAATACATGCGCGGTGTAGCAGGCGCTTCTATCTCTGCCCCCGGACCCTACGATGCAGATGCTGAGACCTATTACAACGTAACACCACTCGACCATTACACCGAAGATGAAGCGGAAAGTTACCTGCGCGAATACAACGACTACGTTTTGCAGGTACTCAATATTCACGAAGCCATTCCCGGGCATTACACACAGTTGGTGTATAGCAACAATTCGCCAAGTATCATCAAATCCATTTTTGGCAATGGAACAATGATTGAAGGATGGGCGGTATACGGAGAACGAATGGTGTTGGAAGAAGGATATAAAAATTCGCCCGAAATGTGGCTGAATTATTACAAATGGAACCTGCGAACCGTGTGCAATACCATTCTCGATTACAGCGTACATGTTTTGGGCATGACTGAAGAAAAAGCGCTGGATTTGCTCATCAATCAAGCATTTCAGCAAGAATCAGAAGCCAAGGGAAAATGGAAGCGGGTAACGCTCACTTCGGTGCAGCTTTGCAGCTACTTTACCGGATATTACGAGATTTACAACTTCCGTGAAGAATTGAAAAAACAAGCAGGTGAAAAATTCAATTTGAAGAACTTTCACGAAAAATTCCTGAGCTACGGAAGCGCACCTGTGAAATACATCAAGGAGCTCATGTTGGAAGATCTCAAAGAGAAGAATTTACAGTAATTACATCTCTTCCGCCATCTGTTGGTTAAGGCAGTAGCAGGCCATGCTATTCTATGCAGAATCAGGATATAATCACCTGCATTTTCATTTCCAAATTCAAAATAAGCACGCTGCATCTATCTTCATATTTCTGATTTCACATTGCATATTTTTAACTAATTTTAAAGGCGATGATTTTCAAGAATTTTCACCCCGTTGTTGCACAGTGGTTTCAGGATGAATTTGAATCTCCTACCGAAATTCAGCAAAAGGCATGGCCTGAAATTAAAGCGCGGAAAAATGTGCTTATTTCCGCTCCTACAGGATCAGGGAAAACGCTGGCCGCTTTCTTTGSTGCTATTGACAATTTAGTRCAGCAAGGGATTGAAGGCACACTGCTACCCGAAACACAAATTGTTTACATCTCCCCGCTCAAGGCACTCAGCAACGACATTGAGCGCAATCTGCAAATACCTTTGAAAGGCATCAAAAAGCAATTAAAAGAAAGTGGTTTGCCCGAAAGTAAAATCAAGGTGATGGTGCGCACAGGAGACACACCCCCTTCCGAACGTACTGCGATGACTAAAAGCCCACCTCATATTTTGGTCACAACGCCCGAATCTCTCTACCTGCTTTTGACAAGTAAAAACGGACGCATCATGCTTTCAACCGTTCATACTRCCATTGTAGATGAAATCCATGCTTTGGTCGGTAACAAAAGGGGTTCGCATCTATCTCTTTCACTGGAAAGGTTGGAAAATCTAACGAAAAAYAAGTTRGTACGGATCGGACTTTCCGCAACACAAAAACCAATAGAAATGGTTGCTGATTTTTTGGTTGGAAAACAGCAAATTACCAGCAACTGCAAAATCATTGATGCAGGCCACAAACGGAAGCTTGATCTTCAGCTTGAGATTCCTCGTTCTCCCATCACTGCCGTAATGCCCAACGAAGTGTGGGGTGAATTGTACGACCGATTTGAAGAGCTTATTGAGCAACATCAGACCACACTCATTTTTGTCAACACGCGCAGGCTGGCGGAGCGAATGACACATAACCTTTCAGAGCGCATTGGCAGTGAATCCATTACAGCCCACCACGGCAGTATGTCGAAAGAACATCGCTTTGAGGCAGAACAAAAGCTCAAGGAGGGAAAATTGAAATGTTTGGTTGCCACTGCCTCCCTCGAACTGGGCATTGACATTGGCAGCATTGATTTAGTCTGTCAGATCGGCTCCCCCAAGTCTATTGCCGCATTTTTACAACGGGTTGGCAGATCAGGTCATACTATAAAGGGAATCCCGAAAGGGAGGCTCTTTCCTTTAAGCAGAGATGAATTGGTAGAATGCACCGCCATAATGGACGCGGTAAGAAGAGGAGAGCTTGATAGCATAGTCATGCCTGAAAAGCCACTTGATATCCTCGCCCAGCAAATCGTGGCAGAAGTTGCGTGCCGAGATTATTCAGAAGACGAACTTTTCCAGCTTTTCTCGCAAGCATATCCCTACCAACATCTTTCTCGCAAGGAGTTTGACGATGTAGTAAACATGCTTGCCGAAGGCTATACTTCACGTAGAGGAAGACGGGGCGCTTACCTCCACCATGATAAGGTAAACAGTAGAGTGAAAGCACGGAAAGGGGCGCGCCTTACCGCTTTGGTTTCGGGCGGGGCCATTCCGGATAATTTCGATTATGATGTCATCCTCGAACCCGAAAACGTATTTATCGGCACGCTGAATGAAGATTTTGCTGTGGAAAGCATTCCGGGTGATATCTTCCAATTAGGCAACAACTCGTGGCGGCTGCTGAAAATTGAAAACGGGCGCGTTCGGGTAGAAGATGCAAAAGGGCTTCCGCCTACCATCCCCTTTTGGCTTGGTGAAGCACCCGGTCGCACAATCGAACTTTCAAAAGCTGTATCTCGATTACGCGAAGAAGTCTCAGAACGGTTAGGTAATCTTGAAAACTTAAAGCACCCCAATGAATATCTCGATGATGAAACTCCTGACGAAAGTTGGAAATTTGATGCCATAAAATGGCTTACAGATGAAGTGAAAATTACCGAAGAAGCAGCTGATCAACTCGTGGCTTATCTTGCCACGGCAAAAGCTGCGTTGGGTGTGATACCTTCACAAAACAAATTAGTTTTAGAACGTTTTTTTGATGAAGTGGGTGACATGCATGTGGTGTTGCACTCGCCATTTGGTAGCCAAATGAATCGTGCTTGGGGGCTATCACTTCGTAAACGTTTTTGTCGAAAATTTAATTTCGAACTACAAGCCGCGGCCAATGAAGACGCTATTGTTCTTTCTCTCGGTGCAACGCATAGTTTTCCTTTAGATGAAGTATTCCATTACTTGAATTCGAAAACTGTAGAAGATGTATTGATTCAGGCATTATTAGATGCTCCCATGTTCGAAATTAGATGGCGGTGGAATGCATCAAGGGCACTTGCGGTATTGAGAAGAAGAGCCGGGCAAAAAGTACCTCCACAAATACAACGCATGAATTCGGAAGATTTGATTGCGCTCGTTTTTCCTGACCAAATCGCCTGTTTGGAAAACATTGTAGGTGAGCGCGAAATCCCTGACCACCCACTGATCAACCAAACCATTCATGATTGCCTTACCGAAGCAATGAATATTGACTTGCTCAAAGAAATTTTACAAAAAATTGACAAAAAAGAAATTAAGTGTGTGTCGAAAGATTTGACGGAACCTTCGGTACTGGCGCAGGAAATAGTAAACGCCCGGCCTTACGCCTTTCTCGATGACAACACCGAATTTGCCGAAAGGCGAACCAATGCCGTGCAAAACCGCAGATGGCTTGATCCTGCAGAGGCAAAAGATTTGGGCAAACTTGACATCGAGGCTATAAAGAAAGTGAAAGCAGAAGCCTGGCCACAGGCAGAAACTGCTGATGAACTGCACGATGCTCTGGTGCTATCCGGTTTTTTTACAGAAGAAGAAGGGATGGCAAATAACTGGCAGTTTTTGTTTGAAGAGTTGATCACTGAAAATCGTGCTGTTCGAGTAGTTAACAATTGGCAATTAGTCCGAAAGGACTCTCGCAGGAGCTCATCGGACTCCTTGGGAGCAGTTGACAAAAAACCAAAACCTCTTTGGGTAGCAGCAGAACGAATTCCATTTTTTAAAAAAATACATCCTAAATCTCACCTTTCTCCTGAAATACAAATTCCCAAACGAATTTTTGAAGATATTCCTGATGAGCAAAACCCATTGGTGGAAATCGTTCGAGGTCGGTTGGAAACTCTTGGCCCCGTCCAAGCGATAGAAATTGCGGAATCTATCAAGCTTCCCGAAGATGAAATCGATAAAGCACTGCTGGCTTTGGAAAATGAAGGTTTTGTTTTTCGAGGAAATTTCACCCCAGACTTGGATGTTACCGAATGGTGCGAAAGACGTTTGTTGGCGCGTATCCACCGTTATACCATTCAAAAATTGAGAAAAGAAATTGAGCCAGTTTCTTCTGCTGATTTCATGCGATTTTTGTTTGACTGGCAGCATGCTATACCGGAATTGCGTACACAGGGTCCGGCCTCACTCGAAAAAATTGTGGAACAGCTCGAGGGCTTCGAAGCTCAAGCTGCAGCATGGGAAAGCGATATTTTACCTGCAAGAATCAAAGATTACGAACACATTTGGTTGGATATGTTGTGTTTGTCTGGAAAAATTGTTTGGGGAAAAAACAATGGCAGCAAAAGTAATGGGAGCTTGAACGGGAAAAAGCCTTCACCGATYAAAACCACACCGATCACCTTGATGAGCAGATCGAATAAGTTAATAATTAGCAAAATAAGTGAAGTTCCCAATGGCATCTTTTCAGAAAACGCGCRAAAAGTACTTGAATTCTTGCAAAAAAATGGGGCAAGTTTTTTTGGTGAAATATTAACCCGTACCGGGTTAATGGAAATCCAGGTTGAGCAGGCGATGAGTGAGTTGGTTTCACTTGGCCTGCTTACTTCTGACAGTTACACAGGGTTGCGGGCAATGCTGGTACCGATCAAATACAAAGCTGGGAGAAAAAAAGGAAAAGCGCCATTCTCGTTGGAACAGGCGGGAAGATGGAGTGTGACGGAAAATGCAGTTCATACCAACATGCAGAAGAATGGATCAATGGAAAACGGAACACAAAAATCCTCTTCTGAGAAGAAAGCATCTCAACAAAATCGAGGATGGGGATTAAAAGAGGACGACAAGGTAAGAAATGAAACCATTGCACGGATTCTATTGAAAAGATATGGAGTGGTTTTCCGAAAAGTAGTTGACAGAGAAAATATTGCTCTTCCTTGGCGTGAATTAGTGCGAGTTTTCCGCTTGATGGAGGCTCGTGGCGAAATAAGGGGTGGACGTTTCGTAACGGGCGTTTGGGGGGAACAGTTCGCTCTGCCCGAAGCACTGAGCCTCTTACGTAAAGTACGAAAAACAGAGAAAGGTGGGCAACTTGTTTCGATTTCCGCAGCAGATCCACTCAACCTCACGGGCATAATCACTCCTGAAAAACGAATTTCTCAAATCTATTCCAATCGAATTCTTTATCGCGATGGGATACCTATTGCCGTAAAGGAAGGCAAGGAAATAAGATTTCTGATAAAAACTGACAGCAAAGCGAAATGGAAGCTGAAAAGCGTACTTATTCAACGGAATATTTCACCTAAGCTACGGGCTTATCTTGGAAAAGGAATTCTATAAAAATAATTCAAGGGAACCTCTAATAATTCATTCGCATCAAAATTTTCATCGTTTTTTAAAGACAAAGAAAATTTTTGAAACACTATCGGGATAATGTAAGAGAATT
>NVWW01000126.1 GCA_002746335.1 Flavobacteriales bacterium
GTGATTGATGCCGGACTTGATGTTGAAATCTGCACAGGCGACAGCATCCAACTCAGTGTGACAGGTGGGATTTCCTATACCTGGCAGCCAGATTCGACTTTAAGCAATGGAACAATTCCAAATCCAATTGCCTTTCCTCCGGTTACTACCAATTATGTTGTTGGCGGAAGCGATACCAACGGCTGCAGCAATTTCGACACGGTGATGGTGTTGGTAAACCCACCGCCATCCATCCAAATCAGTCCCAATGTGCAGATTTGTATCGGTGACAGCACCGAGTTATTCGCCCAAACTTCCAGCCAGTCAGCAATTTTTATAGATGATTTTGATCCTGATATTAATAATCCGTTATGGTTCGCCAACACAGGCACGGCCAACATCGATTGCGGCTCGATTTTTGGCAATGCACTGCACTTTAACAACTCGGGCACACGAGAAGCTGTTACCATTGACCTGGATGTAACCAATGCAGATACGATTAATTTCTGGCTGTTTGTTTCGCAGGACTCAGTACCGAATTGCGAAGCGGTGGAAACAGGCGAAGAGGTCGTGCTCGAATACTCCACCAATGGTGGATTAAATTTTACTCAGATTCAGATGTATAGCAATACCGCTTTCCCTGCTTTCACCGAAGTATTTGAGTTAATCCCTACACCTGCACAAACTTCGTCCACACGTTTCCGCTGGCGACAATTGAACCATTCAGGAATTGGGTTCGACAACTGGGCGATTGATGATGTAATGATACCAGACACCACAGCAAGCGCCTTGTTTTCGTGGTCGCCCTCAACTGGATTAAGCGACACAAGCATTGCAAATCCAATTGCAACCCCTACTGACACGACTACTTACGTTGTMCAGATTATTGATTTTAAAGGGTGTGTGAATACAGATACAGTTACTGTTACGGTTAACCTATTGCCTGTTGCAGATGCTGGTACAGACATTGACACCTGCAAGTTTTTCCCTGTAACCATTGGCGGCTCACCAACAGGACCTGCGGGAGCAACTTTTAGTTGGAACCCGTCTGCTTTGCTTGGCAATCCAAATGCGGCCAATCCGATAGCAACCAATGCTGTTTCCGATACCTTTTTTGTTGTGGTAACCGATACAAATGCTTGTTTAGGTACGGATACCATGGTAATGAATGTTTTCAATGTGTCTGCGGAAAGCGCAGGTACATCTGTCTGCATGACTGACAGCGTGCAACTCTCGGTGCTTTTGATTTCGGGGGAAAGCCCGTTTAATTACAATTGGTCACCTTCAGAGGGATTGAGCGATACGGCTGCGGTCAATCCGATGACTTCACCTACATCAGACATGATTTATTCAGTGATTGTAACAGACAATAAAAACTGCTCGGATACCACAAGTGTTTTTGTTACATTGAATCAAAATCCAACAGCTAATTTCACCTTCGTTTTATACCCCTCATGCGATGGTGTGTTGGCAGAGTTTGAAAACCTGAGCCAAAATGCAGACTTGTATTTGTGGATTTTCAGCGATGATGACACGACTGCTGAAACCAATCCCGAACACATTTTTCTTTATGAACAGCCAATGGCAGTTACATTGGTGGCAACCAACTTGAACGGCTGTGATGATTCAAGCAGCATTTCAGACAATATTTCTTCTTTCGAGGAATATTTTCAGCTCAATGAAATGCACAATGTATTTACACCCAATGGCGATGGGCTGAACGAATGGTTCGAAATGGACATCAACAACAAATTGCAAGACTGTACCACGCTGAACATATACAGTCGCTGGGGACAGTTGATGTTCTCTTCGCAAGGACACAACCACAGTTGGAATGGGCGAACATTTGACGGAGAAGAAGCTACGGCAGGAACCTATTTTTATGTTTTGGATGTGAATGACATACTGTTTAAAGGCAGTTTGATGTTGATTCGCTGATATGCCACAAAAAGATAATCGTCAAGCAGAACGCAGATGATAGGCCTTTGGCCTGACAAATGCCCTGATCCCGATATATGAAAGCGTTGCACCAATGCCCGAATTCTTCCTGCCCGACCAAGGCAGGTTGGCGCTTACCCGGTCGCAGCAATTCCAATAAACCGCTCCCGAATTCATCTCCCTCATGATTTTTTCGGCTCTTTCTTTTGAATCGGAATAAACTGCGGAAGTCAGTCCGTATTCTGTGTCCTTCATCAATGCAATTGCTTCTTCATCATTTCTTACCTTTTGAATGCCAATAACCGGGCCGAAACTCTCCTCTTTCATCACTTTCATTTGGTGATTGACATTCACTAAAACAGTGGGTTTGTAATAGTAACCTTTCAATTCACCAACATTGTTTTTCAATTGAAAACTACTCGCTCCGAGCAGAACTTTAGTGCCTTTTTCAAGAGCGTCATCCACCTGCTGCTGTAGAAAATCGGGCTGCTCTTTCCGCGAAAGCGGACCTATGAAAACACCATCTTCCATCGGGTTGCCGACTTTGTAGGTTTTCACTTCTTTCACAAATTCATCAACAAATTCTTGATACACTTTTTCATGCACATAAATACGCTCTACGGCACAACAACTCTGCCCGTTGTTGTAAAAAGCACCTTCTGCCGCTGCTATTGCCRCWKTTGYTATGTTTTGATTGTCGTCCGTTACATAAAGYGGGTCTTTGCCYCCTAATTCRAGTTGACAAGTCACCATTTTGTGYGCKACTKTTTCATAAATRTGCTTCCCGGTTTTGTACGARCCYGTGAAAAAATAACCGTTAARCGGAAGCTCGAGYAAGGCTTGCCCGGCATCTTTTGCACCAACAATTGTTTGAAAAACATTTTCAGGAATYCCGGMTTTGTAAAGCATTTTTTCAATTTCCAAGCCGGTTAATGKAGTGTATTCGGAYGGTTTRTAKAGCACACCATTYCCGGCAATGAGTGCAGGAACAAATACATTCACACCCACCAAGTAGGGGTARTTCCATGCGGAAATATTGGCAACAACACCCAATGGCTCCCACACAATTTTTTCTTCYAATGTTTYTTCATGATAAACCGATTCATCAGCTAACCATTTTTCAGAATTTTCTATAAAGAATTGAATGCGTTTTCGCGCCCCAGCAATTTCGCCTGTGGCCTGGTTTAGTGGTTTGCCCATTTCAGAAGTGAGCATTCTTCCCAACTCATCGATGTTTTTTTTCAACAAATCATGAAACCGCTGAATACAAGCAATACGTTCTGATAAGGATGTTTTCGCCCATTCGGGCTGCCCCTTTCGAACCAATTCATATTTCTGTTGAATAGAAGATGAGTTATCTTCTTCTATCGTTGCAATAATTGTTTCACTCGCAGGATTGATGATGTTCATTCAGCAGTGCTTTAAAAATTCATCATAAATGATTTCTGCATCAATCAATGGTGTTTTGGAATTGTAGAAGAACTCGGGATGCCATTGCACTCCCATCACTTTCCCTTCTTCCGCACCCGTCCATTGAATCGCTTCAATCAAGCCATCTTCGGGACAAGTAGCTAAAATTTCCAAGTCCTTTCCCAACTCTTTGATTGCCTGATGGTGAACAGAATTTACGTCATTTGAATTTTCATTTTGATGCAATCGGTCAAGCAATTTCCCTGCTGTAAATTCAATTGGATGGTTAAGCTGGTCATATCTCCCTGCATCGCGGTGTTGAATGGCATTTTCTTTTAGCGTTAGAAGATCTTGATAAAGCGTTCCACCAAAATAAACATTGAGCAACTGAACTCCCCTGCAAATACCAAAAACGGGTTTTTCATTTTTAATACACCAATCCAATATTTCGAGTTCAAATTCATCACGGTATTTGTCTCCTTTCCATTTTCCTATGGGCTTTTCACCGTATGTTTCGGGCGCAAAATCGGTTCCCCCCTGAAACACTAAACCATCCATTTCCCTCAAAAAATTCTCCATTCCTGAACCATGCAAATCGGGTATTAAAATTGGCAAGACATTATCACGGGAAAGATAGGCTGCCATGTCTTTTTCGATGTAACAAAGGGATTTTTTTCCAAAGACCTGGCGGTTGTCATTGGGGTATTCGAATGCAGACGCTATACCTATTTTTATCATAAAGCCTCCTTGTACAACTTTTTAAAGTCCTCCCTGCTCACTTGCTTCGGGTTACTTGGATGACAAAAATCATCGATCGCCAAATCTGCCAGAAGTTCAATATGTTCTTCTTTCACACCCTTCTCGTTTAGCTTTTTTGGGATACCTATTTTTTCGTTCAACTCGAATAAGGCACTAACCACTGCTGCTCCTGTTTGGTGTTCCACATTCATCGCTTGTGCAATTCGTTCAAATTTACCTTCAAACCCCTCAATATTGAACCGCATCCCATAAGGAATGCAAATCGCATTCGCCAGCCCGTGATGTATGTCCAAAAGTTGCGAAAGCGGGTGCGCCAACGAATGCACTACTCCCAACCCTTTCTGGAAGGCTACGGCCCCCATCAGCGATGCCATCATCATATTAGAACGGGATTCAGGAGTAGGATCATTCACAGCAATTTCAAGGTTTTCACAAATCAACCGAATGCCTTCCAATGCAATGCCTTCAGCCATCGGGTGAAAGCCTTTTGCGAGAAAGGCCTCCATATTGTGGGTAAGAGCATCCATGCCGGTGGCTGCCGTAATAAAAGGGGGTAATTCATCTGTCAGTTCTGGATCGGCAAACACTTGCTTCGCCATTAATTTCGGGTGAAATAAGATGCGCTTTTTCTTCGTTTCATCTTCTGAAATGATAGCGCTTCGCCCAACTTCACTGCCTGTACCCGAAGTGGTAGGAACCCCGATAAAATGGGGCACGGGCTCGGTCACGTATTTATCACCGCCAATCAAATCATCGTAATCGAACAAATCGCGGTGGTGGTTAATGCGAAGTACAATGGCACGCGCGACATCCATTGCCACGCCACCTCCAATACCCACAATGCAATCCCTTTTAGTTTGATGGTAAAAATCCCCACCCTTCAACACATCAGATTTGACGGGATTTTTGTGCATTTCGGAAAACACTTCTGGTTTTAGCCCGTGATTTTTCAAATCTGAAATAATTTTCTTGAAGAAACCCAACTCACGTACATTGGGGTCGGTAACCACCAGCGGATTAGAAAGGTTATTTGCTTTCAGGTAGGCAGACAACTCTGTGATTGCGCCTTCTCCGAAGCGAATATTGGTGGGAAAAGAGTAAGAGTAGATCATTTAAATTATTTCAAAATACCGCTGCAGTTCCCACTTGGTAATTGTCTTTGTGTCGAATTTATTTCCTGCTTTTTCGAACTGCTGCCCCTCCCACTCGCGTGTGCGACAAAAATGATCAACGAATTCTTGTCCGAGCAATTCATTAGCAATTTCTGAATTTTTCATAACTTGTGTAGCTTCATTCAAATCCTTTGGCAGAACACCGTATTTGAATTCTTCATATCCGTTACCCGTTGTAGACAGCTGCAATTCCAACTTATTTTTAATCCCATATAAACCGCTTGCAAGTGCAGCAGCCATTGCCAGATATGGGTTGGTATCTGAGCCGCATACGCGCGTTTCCAAACGGGCTGCTTTGCTGCTGCTGTTAAGCACCCTCAATGCCACCGTGCGATTATCTGTGCCCCACGTTAAAGTTGTTGGTGCCCATAACCCCACTACCAGACGCTTGTAGCTATTGATGGTTGGTGCGTATATTGGTAAAATATGTGGCAAACAATGAAGTTGACCGGCAACATAATGCTTCATTACATCAGACATGTTGTGCTCATCGGATGCATCGAAAAACAAGTTGTTGTTTTTGTTCCACAAACTTTGATGCACATGTCCACTACAGCCAGGCAAATCTGCATTCCATTTGGCCATGAAACTGGCAACTATTTTATAGCGATAAGCGATTTCCTTTACGCCCGTTTTAAACAAAACAGCACGGTCTGCCGCTTCCAGAATATCTGAATACAGGATAGCAGCTTCATATACCCCGGGGCCGGTTTCAGTGTGCAGCCCTTCGAGCGGTACATCAAATGATTTCAATGAATCGAACAGGCTATTGAAAAATGTTTTTGAGGAATCCTCTTCGTTGTCTTTTTGAAAAAAGGGCAAAGATGAGCGAAGAATTGAATAGCCAAACATGCCGGGCGTTAATGGTCTGATGTTCTCAAAATCTTTTTTCCAAAGTGACCAAGGAGTTTCTTTAAAATTAAACCACTCGAATTCCTGAGAAAAGAATGGTTTGAACCCCGCATTTTCTGCTTGTTTTTTCACTTTTTTGAGCAGGTTTCGTGGACAGATGTCAAGACTTGGAAAATCGGCCAGAAAGAAAGGCAAATCATTTTCCCATGGCACTTTTCTAAAAGTACCAAGATCTATTTCTGCATCGGCATCTGGGTAGCCGGTGTGCCAACCTGTAACTTTTGAATTTTCGTAGCAGACATCAGCCATGTCCCATCCAAAAACCACATCACAAAAGCCGAAACCGTCTTCCACAACTGAAAGGAATTTGTCTTTGGCCATCACCTTTCCGCGAAGAACGCCATCAATATCAGCAATAGCGAGTTTTACCTTTTCAGCTGGGTGGGTTTTAACGTATTCTAAAATTTCTTTTTGGCTCATCTTATTTGTTTTTCACGRATACTTCAAAACACAAATAACTCACACCCAAAACTGCAAAATAAATCACCGCTAAAACCGGATTGTAAACCGTTATCGCCACGAGCGAGACCAATGCAATAATCAGTGCGGCAGCAGGAAATAGCGGATACATCGGCACTTTGAATGGCCTTTCCAGTTCAGGTTCTGTTTTGCGCAGTCTGAATAATGAAATCATCGAGATAATATAAAGCGTCAACGCACCAAAGCACGCAATGGTGATAATATCGCCCGTTTTACCTGTCAACAATGCTGCAATTCCAATTCCCATATTCAGTAATAGCGCATTGGCAGGCGTTTTGAATTTCTTGTGAACAGCTCCTAATTTTTTCGGGAAATAACCCACTCTCCCAAATTCGAACACAGCTCTTCCAGACACCAAAATGATTCCGTGAAAAGAGGCAATTAATCCAAACAAGCCGATTCCTGTGAAGAGTTTGAACAGAAAATGTCCTTTTCCGACAATCTTTTCCATAGCAAGCGGCAAAGGCGAATCGGATTGCACTATACTGCCTTCAGGATAAACTACTGTTTCCCAACCTGCCACACCCACTGATGTACTGAAAGTAAGCAAACAAAGCATCACCAATGTGAGAATAGCTGAACCGAAACCAATCAATACATTGCGCTGCGGATTAATGGTTTCTTCGGCAACATTAGCCACTCCTTCAATCGCCAAAAAGAACCATATTGCAAAAGGCAGCGCGGCAAAAATGCCTTTCCAGCCGTTGGGCAGGGCATTTGCTTGCAGGTTTTTAACTTCAAATTCAGGTAATGCAACTCCTGCGAAAATCAGCAGCCCAACCACAGCGATGACAGTTACCAACAACTCAAAAGTAGCAGCCGCTTGCACTCCGTAGATGTTAATTCCAGTGAAAATAAAATAAGAGACAACGGCAATAGAGAGAATCGGCAGAGAAGGGAAAAGTTCATGCACGTAAGCCCCGATAGCAAAAGCAATGGCAGGAGGTGCAAAGATAAACTCGATGTTTTGCGCCATTCCACCAATAAATCCCCATCGCTTGCCCAATGCCCTGTCTGAATAATCGAAAGCACCCCCCGCCTTTGGTATGGCACAAGCCAATTCGGTGTAACCAAAAGTGAACGTAACATACATAATGATGACAAAAAAAGTGGCAATAGCCAGCCCCAGTGTGCCGCCTTCAGACAAGCCGAGGTTCCAGCCGAAGTACATGCCGCTAATCACATAACCCACGCCTAATCCCCAGAGCATTACCGGGCCAAGGGTACGTTTAAGTTCTGATGTGGGTTTTTCGGACATAATTGGTTCAAATATATACTACGAATTACGAATGTACACTAATTACGAATCAGGCACGGCAGTCACTCGTAAATCCGTAACAATTCGCTATTCGTTGATTGCATTCATTCTTCTATTTTCGAAGTAAAAGGATGTTTCAACCCTTTGTGGTTCTTTACAATTACATTTATTGAGCCAACCAATATCTCGGTTTCAATTTGAAGCGGTACTTTGTTTTTATCATCCGACACCCAAACAGTCATCCCTTCACCGCCTTTAAATATGCTGCCTTCCACCAATAGCGGACTGAATTTCAGCGAATTGTATTTTCCATGCTCGTCCAAATCGAGCACTTCTTTTCCTAAATATCGAATATAAATGTTATGAATTTCGTTATCGAGAATAATCGTCAACGGAATTTTATCACCCACCGTATGTTTCGAGAAATCAATGCAACGCGAGTAGTAAATCATCGAAAGCGCATCGAAGGTACAATCGGGCAATTCGAGTGTATCGCGTTTAAGCGGTTTCTCCTTGATTTTCGTTGAAGAATAAATCTTTTTTTCATCGTAATTGAATTGATATTCGTTGTGCAAAAAGTAACTGCCTTCATGCACATCTCGCATAAAGTAATAGGGCTGCAAAGTAGTAGTATCTGAATACGATTCATAAATATCACGCACACGATAAAACCAATCGTATTTTGAGTAGGTAGCCCCTACGCCTTTAAAGTGGTAAACAGGCTTTTCTTTGTATTCCTTTTCATCTGCCGAAAAAGTCACTTCGCCTGCACTCACCCAAATAAACCCCCAATGGTAATAAACAATGTAAGTGACCGCTTCGCCCGATTGGAAGGGCAAATGTCCAGTAGGCATTTGAGCCAGCCCATGCAACAGAAATTGGTGCGACAATAAAAAAACAACTGAAAGAAACAGTTTTTTCAATAAAATAATTTTCGGCTAATTTCATCAATTCGCTTTAATTAAACACCTAAAGGATGAACTTTTCTAACTTTGCCTCATCATGCCAAGTGTTTCAAAATCAGGTCCGCTTATCATCTTTTACATACTGGTTGCCTACATCGTTATTCAACTTGGCTGGTGGGGGTATCACATCATTGAGCAAAATGAAGAAATAACGATGCTCCGGTTAGCCCATGGATCAACACCAGAAAGGAACAAAATCTGGATGGTGATTGGTGAGGGAAGCGTGTTTTTCATTCTGCTTGCTTTGGGTGTACTCAAAATCAGAAGCTCATTTAAAAAGGAAGCAAAATTAGCCGCAAGGCAAAAAAATTTCCTGCTGTCTGTTACGCACGAACTGAAATCGCCTATTGCATCCGTTAAGCTTTACCTCGAAACGCTTTTAAAACGGGAAGTTGAAAAGGAAAAGGAAAGGGAAATTCTTTTCAATGCCATCAGTGAAAGTGAGCGGCTGGCGGCATTGGTTGACAATATTTTGCTGGCTGCAAAAATTGAGAGCGATACATATTTACTGAGCAAAACAACGGTCAATCTTTCTGAATACACAGAAGAAATTATTTCAAAATCAATGCCTGCTTTGCGGGGAAGCCACAAAATCAAAACTGAAATCGAACCAAATATGGAGTGTGATATTGATTTATTGGCGTTCTCATCCATCTTGCTCAACCTGCTTGAAAATGCCGGCAAGTATTCTCCAAAACAGTCAACCATTACGATAAAACTGGAGAAAAACAACCGGGCAATTGCATTGACTGTTATGGATGAAGGCATCGGTATTCCAGAAGAAGAAAAATCAACTATTTTCCAGAAATTCTACCGTATTGGCAGCGAGGAAACCCGCAGCACAAAAGGGACAGGGCTTGGGTTGTACATTGTAAAAGTACTGGCAGAAAAACTAAATGGAACGATAACTGTGAAAAACAATTCACCGAAGGGAAGCTTATTTGAATTACGATTTTAGGTTTAGACGAATCGCGAATAAAACACTAATAAAGCGAATAACTGACAAAAGATTAGCTTAATTCGTGACAAATTAGCGATTCGCGTAAGAACAAAAACGATGAGTAGCAACAAAAAAGTTGTTCTAATGATTTTAGACGGCTGGGGTTATGGCGATAAATCCAAGTCAGACGCTATCCACCATGCCAACACCCCTTTTGTGGACTCGCTTTACGAAAAACACCCACACTCACAATTGCTCACCGATGGCGAAAACGTAGGACTGCCCAGCGGGCAAATGGGCAACTCAGAAGTAGGGCACTTGAACATAGGAGCTGGAAGAATTGTGTATCAGGATTTGGTGAAAATCAACCGCGCTATCGAAAGCAATGAACTGGCACAAAACCCGACATTACTCAACGCCTTTCGCTATGCAAAAGAAAACAACAAACCCCTGCATTTAATAGGCTTGGTTTCTGATGGCGGGGTTCATTCTTCACAAGATCATCTACATACGCTGTGCGATTTGGCTAAAGAAAACGGCATTGAAAAAGTGTTCATCCACGCTTTCACCGATGGCCGCGATACCGACCCCAAAAGCGGAAAGGGTTATATCGAAAAGCTGGAAAATCACCTCAAGCTCCATCTTGAAAAGGAGATATCCCGAAAAGACGGGGGATTAAAAAGGGCTGAGTTGGCTTCAGTCGTTGGCCGTTACTATGCCATGGACAGAGACAAGCGATGGGAAAGAGTAAAAATTGCTTACGACCTGCTTGTTAATGGAAAAGGAACCCGTCAAATGATATGCTGCAAAGTATGCAACAATCGTATGACA